>NZ_JBVKCZ010000045.1:0-76800 GCF_055634335.1 Streptomyces sp. NPDC111802
GGAAACGCCCGGTTACATTCCGAACCCGGAAGCTAAGCCTTACAGCGCCGATGGTACTGCAGGGGGGACCCTGTGGGAGAGTAGGACACCGCCGAGCAATCTTTGGGGAAGGACCCCTGGCCACCAGCGTTCAGCTGGGACCAGGGGTCCTTTCGTTTTTACAATGCTTGTGTACCGAAGACAGGAGTCACCGATGTCCACCAACTCTCCCGACGACCGACCGGAGCGCGACCCGCGGCGACGGGACAGTGGTGACCGCGGCGATCGTGGCAACCGGGGGGAGCGCGGCGGGTTCCGTCGCGACAACGATCGCAGTGGCAGTGGCAGTGGCAGTGGCAGTGGCAGTGGCAGTGGCAGCGGTGCCGGCCGCGGTGGGTATGGCCGGCGTGATGACCGTCGTGACGATCGCCGCGGCGATGATCGCGGTGACCGTGGTGGCTTCCGTCGTGATGACAACCGCGGTGGTTACGGCGGCCGTCGCGACGACCGACGTGATGACCGGCGGGGCGGCGACGATCGAGGGGCTCGGCCGCCGTTCCGGCGCGATGACCGGCCTGCTGGTCCCCGTCGCGACGATCGCGACCGTGGTTTCCGGCGCGACGGTGACCGTCCTGCCGTCCGTCGGGACGATCGAGGCGAGCGCGGGGAGCGTCGTGACGACGACCGCGGTGGCTTCCGTCGTGATGACAACCGTGGTGGGTATGGCCGACGTGACGACCGCCGTGATGACCGTCGGAGCGATGACCGCGGTTACGGCCGACGCGACGACCGCCGCGACGGCGGGGACCGTGGCGACCGTGGTGGGCAGGGTCGGCGTGACGACCGTGACCGTGGCTTCCGTCGTGACGATCGCGGCGACCGTGGTGACCGCGGCGGGTTCCGTCGTGACGACAGCCGTGGCGGCTACGAGCGCCGTGATGACCGTCGTGATGATCGTCGGAGCGATGACCGCGGCGACCGTGGCGGGTTCCGTCGTGACGACAGCCGTGGCAGCTACGAGCGCCGTGATGACCGCCGTGATGACCGTCGTGATGATCGTCGAGGCGATGACCGCGGCGACCGCGGTGGCTTCCGTCGTGATGACAGCCGTGGCAGCTACGAGCGCCGTGATGACCGTCGTGATGATCGTCGGAGCGATGACCGTGGAGACCGCGGCGGGTTCCGTCGTGATGACAGCCGTGGGGACCGTGGTGGCTTCCGCCGCGATGACAGCCGGGGCGAGCGCGGTGGGTTCCGTGGGCGGGATGACCGACGGGACGACCGTGGTGCGCGCGGGCCGCGCAGGGACGACCGTGGCGGACGGCCCGGTGGCTTCCGTGGGCGGGACGACCGGCGCGGTGACGACCGGCGTGGCGGCGGCCGGTTCCGTGACGAGCGGGATCGGGACCGTGACCGCGAGCCGATCAAGCGGCTGCCGATCCCCGAGGACGTCACGGGCGACGAGGTCGACAAGGACGTACGGCAGGAGCTCCAGAGCCTGCCGAAGACGCTCGCGGAGGACGTCGCCAAGAACCTGGTGATGGTCGCGCGGCTCATCGACGAGGACCCCGAGGGGGCCTACGGCTACTCCAAGGTGGCCTTGCGGCTGGCGTCGCGTGTCGCCGCCGTACGTGAGGCGGCCGGGTTCGCGGCGTACGCGAACCAGAAGTACGCCGAGGCGCTCGCCGAGTTCCGGGCCGCGCGGCGGATGACCGGGACCGTGGACCTGTGGCCGCTGATGGCCGACTGCGAGCGTGGGCTCGGGCGGCCGGAGAAGGCGCTGGACATGGCCGGGGCGCCCGAGGTGCACAAGCTCGACAAGGCCGGGCAGGTGGAGATGCGGCTCGTCGCGGCCGGCGCCCGGCGTGACATGGGGCAGGTGGACGCGGCCATCGTGACGCTGCAGAGCCCCGAGCTGGCCTCCAACGCCGTACAGCCGTGGACCGCGCGGCTGCGGTACGCGTACGCCGACGCGCTGCTCGCCGCCGGGCGGCAGGGTGAGGCGCGGGAGTGGTTCGCGAAGGCCGTCGAGGCCGACAAGGACGGCAGCACGGACGCCTCCGACCGGCTCGCCGAGCTGGACGGTGTCGACTTCGTGGACGCTCTCGACGAGAACGAGGGCCAGGACGAGAACGGCGACAGCACTGGTGAGCAGGCTCAGGCCGACCCCGAAGAGGGCGACAAGGAGTGAGCCGCGAGTGAAGTGAGGGGCGGGATCCCGGGCCGGGGTCCCGCCCTTCGCCGTTCAGCCGTCCAGTGTGCGAAGGACCAGGCCCGATGCGGGTTTCGGGCCGAACGAAGTCGACTTGCGGGGCATCGTGACGCCCTGGCGGGCGAGGTCGCGTACGACGTCCTCGCGGACGGGGTGCATCAGTACGGCCGTACCGCCGTCGCGTTCCGCCTTGTCGACGGTCGCGGCGGCGTCGTGGATGTAGGCGATGCGGGTGGGGTCGTCCTCGGGGATGTGCCAGACGTGGGCGAGGAGGGTCGAGTGCAGGACCGTCGCGTCCAGGGTGCGCCAGGCTTCGGGACGGTCGGCGGGGACCGTACGGGCGAGGAGGTCCGGGTCCGGTCGGTCGACGAGGTGGAAGGCGCCGTCTCCGGCGAGGAGGTAGGCGTTGCCCGCGCAGGCGGCGTCGGCCAGCGCCTCCAGGGCCTCGGTCAGCGGGACTTCGAGGCGGCTCACGCGGAACAGGCCGTCGAGGGCGGCCAGGGCGTCCGGTACCGGCAGCGTGTGCAGAAGGCGGTGGATGGCGCGGACACGCAGGGGGTAGCGGGCCGTGTCGACCAGGAGGACCAGGCCGTAGTCCCAGGGGCTTGGCGAGCCGTGCTCCGCGCGTAGACGGAGATACGTGGCCCAGCGATGGTGGCCGTCGGCGATCAGGGCCTGGCGGTGGGTCAGGTCCGACTGGATGCGGGCCAGGTCGGCGGGGTCGGTGATCGCCCACAGGCGGTGGCTGAAGCCGTCCTCCGTGGTCGTCGAGAAGAGCGGTGGGCCTTCGATCGCGCGCTCGATCACGGACGTCGTGTCGGCCGCCGTTCCATTGCCGCGGTAGGTCAGCAGCAAGGGCTCGAGGTTCGCGGAGGTGGCGCGCATCAGGGCCGCTCTGTCCGCGACCACGTGCGGCATGACGTCCTCGTGCGGCAGGACCAGGCCCTCCGACGGCTCCGACACGCGCAGGGCGCCGATGACGCCGCGCTGGAGCATGCCCTCGCCGTCACTCTGTTCGTAGACGTAGAGACCGGGCTCGGGGTCCGTGATCAGTACGCCTTCGGACAGCCATTGGCGCAGGGTCTTCGCGGCCTGTTCGTTGCGGGCGGCGGGCGTCTCCGCCTGGGGGAGGATCAGGCGGACGATGTTGTGCGGGTCCGCGTCCTGGAGGTGGTGCAGGCCGTCGGGGCGGACGACGACGTCGTACGGAGGGGATGTCACGGCGGCCAGGCTGCCGACCCGGTCGGGGTCGTAGCGAAGTCCTCGGAACGGGGTGAGTTCGAGGCCTCGGCGCGCCGTTGCTTCCGGGTGACCTGCTGTGTTCATCCAGGCATCGTACGGGTGTCAGTGGTATGGGGGATGATCGGGGGAAAGCCGTCGAACGAGGAGCGATGCCAAATGAGCCAGAGCGTCAGGAGGAGCCCCGCGGGCAGTGGCCAGGCCCTGAGCGAGGCATACGACACGGCGCTGCTCGACCTCGATGGTGTGGTGTACGCGGGCGGGAACGCGATCACGCACGCGGTCGCGTCGCTCGCGTCCGCCCGGGCGGGCGGGATGCATCTGGCGTACGTCACGAACAACGCTCTGCGGACTCCGGACGTCGTGGCGGCGCATCTGACGGCGCTGGGGATACCCACGGGCGCGGATGACGTGATCACCTCGGCGCAGGCGGTCGCTCGGCTGATCAGTGACCATGTGCCCGAGGGCTCCCGGGTGCTGGTGATCGGCGGGGAGGGGCTGCGGGTGGCGCTGCGGGAGCGCGGACTGGAGCCGGTGGAGTCCGCGGACGACGATCCGGCGGCGGTCGTGCAGGGGTACGGCGGGCCGGAGCTGGCGTGGGGGCGGTTCGCGGAGGCGTGCTACGCCATCGCGCGCGGGGTGCCGTGGTTCGCGTCCAACACCGACCTGACGATTCCGAGCGCGCGGGGCATCGCGCCGGGTAACGGGGCGGCGGTGGAGGTCGTACGGATAGCCACCGGCGCCGAGCCGCGGGTGGCGGGCAAGCCGATGCCTCCCATGCACCGGGAGACGATCCTGCGGACCGGTGCCGAGCGGCCGTTGGTGGTCGGGGACCGGCTGGACACGGACATCGAGGGAGCGTTCAACGGGGAGGTCGACTCGCTGCTCGTCCTGACCGGCGTGACCGACGGCGCGCAGCTGCTGGCCGCGCCGCCGCAGCACCGGCCGACTTATGTCGACGCCGATCTGCGGGGGTTGCTCACCGGGCAGCCGGAGGTCACCGGGGCAGGGGAGGGCTTCCGGTGCGGTGGCTGGACGGCGACCGCGCGGGGAGAGCGGCTGGAACTCGACGGTGAGGGGGCGGCCTTGGACGGGCTGCGGGCGCTGTGTGCGGCGGCCTGGACGGCGGCCGGGGACGGTTCGTGCGCCTTGGACTCGGGAAAGGCGCTGGCACGGCTGGGATTGTGAGCCGTCGCACGGCTCCCGAGCGAGAGAGGACGCCCGGCGGGATCGTGGCCGAATGGCAGGGTAGGCTAACCTAACTGCGTGTTGGTCGACAGTCCTCCCGAACAGCGCGCGGAGTCCCAGTTCGCGCCCCCAACCCGACGGGCGATACGTGCCGTTGGGCTGCTCGTCTCTGTCCTGATCCTGCTGGTCGTCGTGTTGGCCAGCATCGCGATCGGGGCGAAACAGCTGTCTCTGGGGGAGGTCTGGCACGGGCTGTTCGAGAGTTCCGGGACCTACGGCGACGTCGTGGTGGACGACCGGATCTCGCGCACCGTCCTCGGACTGCTCGCCGGCGCGGCACTCGGTCTCGCCGGGGCCGTGCTCCAGGCGCTCACCCGCAACCCGCTCGCCGACCCCGGGCTGCTCGGCATCAACGCGGGCGCGTCCGCGGCGGTCGTCACCGCCATCACGTTCCTGGGCGTCACCAGCCTGCACGTCTACGTCTGGTTCGCCTTCCTCGGCGCTGCCGCGGTCGGGGCGCTGGTCTGGTTCCTCGGCGGCAGCCGGGGCGCCACACCGGTCCGGCTCGCGCTCGCCGGTACGGCGATCAGCGCCGCGCTCTACGGCTATCTCCAGGCCGTGATGATCATGGACGACGCGGCGCTGAACAAGATGCGCTTCTGGACGGTCGGTTCGCTGACCTCGGCGACGGACTCCACCATCAAGCAGGTGCTGCCGTTCCTCGTCGCCGGCATGGTCCTCGCGCTCGCCCTCGCCCGGCCGCTGAACGCCATGGAGATGGGCGACGACACCGCCAAGGCCCTCGGCGCCAACCTGAACCGCACCCGGGTGCTGGCGATGCTCGCCGCGACCGTGCTGTGCGGTGCCGCGACCGCGGCCTGCGGGCCGATCGTGTTCGTCGGCCTGATGGTGCCGCACGTCGTGCGCTCGTTCACCGGACCCGACCTGCGCTGGATCCTGCCGTACGCGGCCGTCCTTTCGCCGGTGCTGCTGCTCGGCGCCGACGTCCTCGGCCGGATGGTCGCCCGGCCCTCCGAGCTCCAGGTCGGCATCGTCACGGCGATCCTCGGCGGACCGGTCTTCATCTTTCTCGTACGACGGCGGAGGACGGCCCAACTGTGAAGACCGCAGTGAAGACCGCAGTGAAGAGCGAACCGAAGACCGCTGCGCCCGACGCGCCGAACCGCTCCAACCGCGCCGTGCGGACCGCGGGCGGGCTCTCCGTCCGCCTCGACGTCCGGGCGCTGACCGTCGTCGTGCTGCTGCTGCTCGCCGCGCTCGCCGCCGCCGTCCTGCTGATCGGCACCGGCGACTTCCCGATCGGGGCCGGCGACGTACTCAGAACGCTGTTCGGCGAGGGCAACGCGGGTCAGGAGTTCATCGTCAACGAGCTGCGGCTGCCGCGGGTCCTGGTCGGGCTCCTGGTCGGTGCCTCGCTCGGCGTCGGCGGGGCGCTGTTCCAGGCGCTGTCCCGCAACCCGCTGGGCAGCCCGGACATCCTCGGCCTCGGACAGGGGGCCACGGCCGGCGCGCTCGTGGTGATCGTGCTGTTCTCCGGGGACGCCGACCAGGTCACCGTCGGCGCGCTCGTGGGCGGACTCGCGACCGGGCTCGCCATCTATCTGCTCGCCTGGAAGCGGGGCGTGCACGGCTATCGACTGGTCCTGGTCGGTATCGGCATGTCCGCGATCATGACGGCGGTCAACGGCTATCTGCTGACCAAGGCCGACCTGGTCGACGCGGCCCGCGCGGTCGTGTGGATGACCGGTTCCCTCAGCGGCCGTGACTGGGCCCAGGTCTGGCCGCTGCTGGCGCTGTGCGCCGTCCTCGTGCCGCTCGTCCTCACCAATGCGCGGGGGCTGCGGATGATGGAGATGGGCGACGACGTCTCGTACGCCCTGGGGGTGCGCGTCGAACGCGTACGGCTGCTGCTGATGCTGTGTGCCGTGCTGCTCACCGCCGCCGCCACCGCGGCCGCCGGTCCGGTCAGCTTCGTGGCGCTCACCGCCCCGCAGCTCGCCCGGCGCCTGACCCGCTCGCCCGGCCCGAACCTGCTGCCCTCGCTGTGCATGGGCGCCGCCCTCCTGGTCGCCGCGGACTGGATCTCCCAGCGTGTCTTCGGCGCCGACCAGATGCCCGTGGGCGTGGTCACGGGCGTGCTCGGCGGTGTGTATCTGCTGTGGCTGCTGGTCACCGAACGCAAGGCGGGCCGGATATGAGGGCCGGCGGCAGCAACGGCGGCGAGAGCCTCAGCAGCGGGCCGAACCATGGGCTGAACAACCGAAGGAGCACTGTGAACCGCCTGTCCGCCGACCACGTCACCCTCGCCTACGACCAGCGGGTGATCGCCGAGCAGCTGTCGGTGGAGATACCCGACAACTCCTTCACCGTGATCGTCGGCCCGAACGCGTGCGGCAAGTCCACCCTGCTGCGGGCGCTGTCGCGGATGCTCAAGCCCAGCCAGGGCCGGGTCCTGCTGGACGGGCAGGTCATCCAGTCGATGCCGGCGAAGAAGGTCGCGCGCACGCTGGGTCTGCTGCCGCAGTCGTCGATCGCGCCCGACGGGATCACCGTCGCCGACCTGGTGGGCCGTGGCCGTTACCCGCACCAGGGGATCCTGCGCCAGTGGTCGACCGAGGACGAGCGGGTCGTACAGGAGTCGATGGAGCAGACCGGGGTCGCCGAGCTCGCGGATCGCTATGTCGACGAACTGTCGGGCGGTCAGCGGCAGCGTGTGTGGATCGCGATGGCGCTCGCCCAGCAGACACCGCTGCTGCTGCTCGACGAGCCGACGACCTACCTCGACATCCAGCACCAGATCGACGTTCTCGACCTGTGCGCCCAGCTGCACGAGGAGCAGGGGCGCACCCTGGTCGCGGTGCTGCACGACCTGAACCACGCCGCCCGGTACGCCACCCATCTGCTCGCCCTGCGCGGCGGGGCGGTGATCGCCGAGGGCGCGCCCCACGACATCGTCACGGCCGAGCTGGTCCAGGAGGTCTTCGGGCTGCGCTGTCAGGTCATCGACGACCCCGAGACGGGCACGCCGCTGGTGGTGCCGGCGGCGCGCAAGGCACGTACGGAAGCGAAGGTGGCGGCTACAGAAGCTTCCTGAGGAGCAGCAGGTCACGCACGCCCGCGTGCAGCGACACCCGGCCGGAGCCCCACGCCTTGGCGAAGCTCAGCTCGCCGCCGACCAGGGCGACGAGGTCGTCTCCGGTCATGCTCAGTCTGATCTGGGCCTTCTCGCGGGGCGGGCCCTCGAGCGTGTCATGGACGTGGATCCGGCCGTCCGCCATGCGGCCGACGAACGTGACGTCCAGGTCGGTGATGTGACAGCTCACCGAGCGGTCCAGGGCCGCGGCCGCCCGGGTGTCCCCTTCGGCGCGCTGCATGTTGTCCGAGAGCTTTTCGAGTGCGGCGCGGCACTCCTCAATCGTGGCCATCGCGATCGACGGTACCCCAGCGGTTCGGGGTAGCGTCTGGGCATGAGCGACACGGTTCCGGAGACGGAGATCCCGGTGGAGGAGGCGGCGGACGAGTACGCGGTCGAAGCGACCGAACCCGAGTACGATCCCGCCGCCCCCGCCCCGCTGAACGTCCCCCGCACCCCCACCGGCGACGCCGACGTCGATGCCCAGCTGGAGCGGCTCGGCGACGCCGACCACCTCGCCACCGACGGGCACCTCGAGGTGTACGAGGATGTACACCGGGGGCTGCGCGACGCGCTCACGGCGCTCGACGCCCGCCCGGGACCTCCGGCGCCCCCGTCGACGTATGGGACGAGGAGCTGAACCGAACGTGGCAGGAGTCGCACGCCGCCGTCTTGACGCGGAGCTGGTCCGCCGGAAGCTCGCGCGTTCGCGTGAGCACGCCAGCCAGCTGATCGCCGCCGGGCGGGTCACCGTCGGCAAGACCGTCGCGACCAAGCCGGCCACGCAGGTGGAGACGGCGGCGGCGATCGTGGTCCAGGCCGACGGCAGCGATCCCGAGTACGTCTCGCGCGGCGGCCACAAGCTCGCGGGCGCGCTGGAGGTCTTCGTGCCCCAGGGGCTCGCGGTGGAAGGACGCCGGGCGCTGGACGCCGGGGCGTCCACGGGTGGCTTCACCGACGTGCTGCTGCGGGCGGGGGCCGCGCATGTGGTCGCCGTCGACGTCGGATACGGACAACTCGCCTGGACTCTCCGAAGCGATGAACGCGTCACCGTCAAGGACCGTACGAACGTACGCGAGTTGACGCTCGAAGCGATCGATGGGGAACCAGTGGATCTTGTCGTGGGGGACCTGTCCTTCATCCCGCTCGGACTGGTGCTGCCCGCCCTCGTGCGGTGCGTGAAGCCGGATGCCGATCTGGTGATGATGGTCAAGCCGCAGTTCGAGGTGGGGAAGGAACGGCTGGGCAGCGGGGGAGTCGTACGGAGTCCGCAGCTGCGGGCGGAGGCCGTGCGCGGTGTCGCCGAGAAGGCGTGGGACCTCGGGCTCGGGGTGAACGGGGTCACGGCGAGTCCGTTGCCCGGACCCTCCGGGAATGTCGAGTACTTTCTGTGGCTGCGTGCCGGGGCGCCCGCTCTGGACCCGGCCGACGTTGACCGTGCAGTGGCGGAGGGGCCCCGTTGATGCAGAACCTGACTCGTACTGTTTTTCTCCTCGCCCACACCGGGCGGCCGGCGGCCATTCGCAGCGCCGAACTGGTGGTCAAAGGACTGCTGCGGTCGGGGATCGGCGTGCGGGTGCTCGAGGCGGAGGCGGAGGATCTGCCGCTGCCGGACGAGGTCGAACTGGTCAAGGAGGCGACTCCGCAGTGCCTCGACGGGTGCGAGCTGCTCATCGTGCTCGGCGGTGACGGGACGCTGCTGCGGGGCGCCGAGTTCGCGCGGGCGTCCGGGGTGCCGATGCTGGGCGTCAACCTGGGCCGTGTCGGGTTCCTCGCGGAGGCCGAGCGGGACGACCTCGACAAGGTCGTCGACCGGGTCGTGACCAAGGCGTACGAGGTCGAGGAGCGGATGACCGTCGATGTCGTCGTGCATCAGAACGGCGACATCGTCCACACGGACTGGGCGCTGAACGAGGCGGCCGTGCAGAAGGCCGGGGCGGAGAAGCTCCTTGAGGTCGTGCTGGAGATCGACGGGCGGCCGGTCACGGGGTTCGGCTGCGACGGGATTGTGCTGTCTACTCCGACCGGGTCCACGGCTTATGCCTTCTCCGCGGGTGGGCCCGTGGTGTGGCCCGAGGTCGAGGCGTTGCTGATGGTGCCGATCAGTGCGCACGCGTTGTTCGCGAAGCCGTTGGTGACCTCGCCGGATTCTGTGCTCGCGGTGGAGGTTCTGCCTCATATTCCGCCGGGGGTGCTGTGGTGTGACGGGCGGCGGACGGTCGAGTTGCCGCCGGGTGCGCGGGTGGAGGTGCGGCGGGGGGCTGTGCCGGTGCGGCTGGCTCGGCTGCATCATGCTTCGTTCACGGATCGGTTGGTGGCGAAGTTCGCGTTGCCGGTTTCCGGGTGGCGGGGGGCGCCGCATTAGCCCGTTCGCCGGGGTGTGAGAGGCACGTCGGGCGGCTGCAAGCCCGATGTGGCTGGTCGCGCAGTTCCCCGCGCCCCTGAGGGCGTGACACTCGCCTGGGTGACAATGTGCGGCCGATACCCATTCGTCACCTGCACCTTCACATCACGGACCCGGGGGCCGTCGCACTTCCCCGTGCTGACCTCGTAAGGTCGTGTCCGTGTTGGAGGAGATGCGGATACGGTCGCTCGGAGTCATCGACGATGCGGTCGTCGAGCTGTCGCCGGGGTTCACCGCCGTCACGGGTGAGACGGGTGCGGGCAAGACCATGGTGGTCACCAGCCTGGGCCTGTTGCTCGGTGGGCGGGCGGACCCGGCGCTCGTGCGGATCGGGGCCGAGAAGGCGGTCGTGGAGGGGCGGATCACCGTTCCCGCGGGCACCTCGGCCGTTGTGCGGGCCGAGGAGGCCGGGGCCGAACTCGACGACGGGGCGTTGCTGATCAGCCGTACCGTTTCGGCCGAGGGGCGGTCCCGGGCGCATCTGGGCGGGCGCAGCGTGCCCGTGGGGATGCTGGCCGAGCTCGCCGACGAACTCGTGGCCGTGCACGGGCAGACCGATCAGCAGGGGTTGCTGAAGCTGTCCCGGCAGCGGCAGGCGCTCGACCGGTACGCCGGTGACGCCGTCGCCGTGCCGCTCGCCAAGTACGGCGAGGCGTACCGGCGGCTGCGGGCGGTCTCCGTGGAGCTGGAGGAGATCGTCACGCGCGCGCGTGAACGGGCCCAGGAGGCCGACATGCTGCGCTTCGGGCTCGACGAGATCGCGGGGGTCGAGCCGCGCGCCGGTGAGGACGTGGAGCTCGCCGAGGAGGCCGAGCGGCTGGGGCACGCGGAGGCGCTGTCGTCCGCTGCCACGGCCGCTCACGCCGCCCTCGCCGGCAATCCGGAGGACCCCGAGGGCATCGACGCGGCCACGCTCGTCGGGGGCGCGCAGCGGGCCCTGGACGCCGTGCGCTCGTACGACCCGGCGCTGGCCGCGCTGGGCGACCGGATCGGGGAGATCGGGATCCTGCTGGGCGATGTCGCCGGGGAGTTGGCGGGGTACGCCGACGACCTGGACGCCGATCCCCTGCGGCTCGCGGCCGTCGAGGAACGGCGGGCCGCGCTGAACGCTCTCACCCGGAAGTACGGCGAGAACGTCGCCGCCGTGCTCGCCTGGGCCGAGGAGGGCAGCGCGCGGCTGACGGAGCTGGACAGCGACGACGACCGGATCGACGAGCTGACCGCCGAGCGGGACGCGCTGCGGACCGAGCTGGGCGGGCTCGCGCAGGCGTTGAGCGATGCGCGGGCGGAGACCGCCGAGCGGTTCGCTGCCGCCGTGACGGCGGAGCTGGCCTCGCTCGCCATGCCGCACGCGCGCGTGTCGTTCGCCATCCGGCAGACCGAGGACCCCGAGGGCGTGGAGGTCGGCGGGCGCGCCGTCGCCTACGGGCCGTCCGGCGTGGACGAGGTCGAGCTGCTGCTCGCCCCGCATCCGGGCGCGCCGCCCCGGCCGATCGCCAAGGGCGCGTCCGGCGGTGAGCTCTCCCGCGTGATGCTCGCCGTGGAGGTCGTGTTCGCGGGCACCGACCCCGTGCCGACGTATCTCTTCGACGAGGTCGACGCGGGCGTCGGTGGCAAGGCGGCCGTGGAGATCGGACGGCGGCTTGCCAGGCTGGCCAAGTCCGCGCAGGTCGTCGTGGTGACCCATCTGCCGCAGGTCGCCGCCTTCGCCGACCGGCAGTTGCTCGTCGAGAAGACCAACGACGGCTCGGTCACCCGCTCCGGTGTGAAGGTCCTGGAGGGCGAGGAGCGGATCCGGGAGCTGTCCCGGATGCTCGCCGGCCAGGAGGACTCGGAGACCGCGCGGGCGCACGCGGAGGAGCTGCTGGAGACGGCTCGGGCCGACGTGTAGGCCGGGCCTGGGGGCTGCGTAGGGTGACCGGATGATCAAGCCGGTCCTCTCCTTCGGTCTCTCCGCCACCCTCACCCGCGTCGCCGTCGCCGCCCTGCGGGCCAAGGCCCCCGGCGGCCGTGACCGCTGGGAGCGGAAGAACTACGCCGGGCGCACCGTGGAGTTGTACGCCGGGCCCGCCTCGGCCCTGGCCACCGCGGTCGGGGTCGGGCGGGTGTCGCCGGCCGCCGGGTTCGCCGTGGCCGTCGCGGGAATCTGCGGGGCGTACGACGACGTGGCCGGGGCGGGTGACGCGCGACGCGGGTTCGGGGCGCATCTGCGCGCTCTTCGGGACGGCGAAGTGACCAGCGGGGCCGTCAAGTTGTTCGGGATCTCGGCCGCCGGGCTCGTGGCGGGCGCCTTCCTGAAGGAGCGGCTGTTGGACAAGCTGCTCGCCGGGGTCGTGATCGCCGGCGCCGCGCATTTCGTCAACCTTGTCGATGTGCGGCCCGGGCGTGCCGTCGCCTCGGTGCTCGCGCTCGGCGCGCCGGGGCTGCTGCGCGCAGGGCCCGGCGCCGAGCCGGCCGCCACCGCCATGGGGGCCGCGGCGGCCGTGCTGCCCGACGACCTCGGGGAGCGGGCGATGATCGGCGACACCGGGGCTCATGCGCTGGGCGCGGCCCTCGGGGCGGCCGTCGTCGCCGGGAGCGGGCGTGCCGGGCTGGTCGCGCACGCCGCCGCCGTCGTCGCCGCGACGGTGTACGGCGACAGGGTGAGCGAGATCGCACGCGGGCCGGTTCGGTGACCGTCGTGGGCGGATGGAGTGTGCGCCACGCGCGCGTGTTCGTGCACCAACGCCGCCCCGACTCACTCGTGCAGGTGACTCCGTCCGCCGCGTTGCCCGCCCCGCGTCCCGCCGCGGTTCCCGGAACGCCCGTGCGTCCTGGCATCCTTGGCGTAAACACGTCGTACGCGTAGGGATCCTCGCGGTACACCCCCTCCGCCCGATCCTTCTGTACTTTCTTCGTGACCGCCCCACCCACAACCAGGAGCCCCGGCCACGTGACCCCCGTGAGCAGCCACTCACCGCACGGCCAGTCGTCGCTGCGCACCGTGCAGGTGCTGGGCGGCGGCAACGCCGGCAGCAGCGTGCATGTGCGATCGCTGGCCTCGGGGCTGGTCGCGCGGGGTGTGCGGGTCACGGTGTGCGCTCCGGTCGAGGCCGATCGCGCCTACGACTTCAGCGGAGCCGGCGCCGAGCACGTCCATGTGCCGCGCAGCAGCGACCCCGCCTCGGTGGCCGCCCTGCGGGCCGCCTGCGCGGACGCCGACCTGGTGCACGCGCACGGACTGCACGCCTCCTTCCGCGCGGTGCTCGCGCTGAGCGGGCGGCGCACCCCGCTCGTCGTGACGTGGCACGACCGGGCGCACGCCGAGGGCGCCCGCGCCCATCTGGTACGGCTGTTGGAGCGGCGGGTCGTCAAGGCCGCCTCCGTCGTCCTCGGGAGCACCTCGGCCCTGGTCGACCGGGCCCGCCGCACCGGCGCGCGGGACGCGCGGCTCGCCGCGGTCGCCCTGCCCGGCCGGAGCGGCCCCGTCGAGCAGGACGACCCCGACCGGCGGCGGCCCAAGGTGCGCGCCGAACTCGGCGCCACCGGGCGGCCGTTGCTGATCGCCGTCGGCTCGCTGGAGCGGCATCGCGGCTACGACGTACTGCTGGACGCCTCGCGCGCGTGGCGGCGGCTCGATCCCGCGCCGTTGGTGGTGATCGCGGGCGAGGGCGCGCTGCGGGCCGAACTGCAGCGCCGTATCGAGGACGAGGAGCTGCCCGTGCGGCTCATCGGACGGCGCGACGACGTCGCCGAGCTGCTCGCCGCCGCCGACATCGCGCTGCTGTCCAGCAGTTGGGAGTCACGGTCCGTCCTGGCCCAGGAGGCCCTCCACGCGCGCGTGCCGCTCATCGCCACCGACGTCGGCGGTATGCGGGAACTCGTCGGCGACGCGGCCGAACTCGTCCCGTACGGCGACCCGGACGCCCTCGCCGACGCCGTCGTAGGACTGCTCGCCGATCCCGAGCGGCAGGACGCGCTCAGGGAGCGGGGCGTGCGGCAGGCGGCCACCTGGCCGAGCGAGGACGAGACGGTGGCCCAAGTGCTCAGCGTCTACGACGAGTTGACGCAGCCTCGGCCCATGATCTAGACGGCCGGTTCGGCGGTCCGGCTAGGCGACATGCCGTCGCGCCCGCAGCGCCAGGCTCAACGCCAGTACCGTCTGCGGGTCGTCGAGGTCGGTGCCGAGCAACTCGCCGATGCGGGCGAGGCGGTTGTACAGCGTCTGCCGGTTGAGGTGCAGCTCGCGTGCGGTCTCCGCCTTGCGGCCGGCGTGCGCCAAGTACGTCTCCAGCGTGGGCAGCAGGGGTGGCTTGGAGCGGTCGTCGTGGTCGCGCAGCGGGCCGATCGCGCGGTCCACGAAGGCCGCGAGGTCGGGATGGTCGCGCAGCCGCCACAACAGCAGGTCGATGTCCAGGCGGCGGGCGTCGTACCAGGGGCGGTCGGTCAGGCCCTGTGCCGCCGTGGCCGTCTCCGCCGCGTGTCTGAGGCCCGCCGAGGCCGCCGCCCAGCCGCCGGCGACCCCGACGACCACGACCGGCGGCCGCGCCCCGGGCCGCTGGATCCCGGCCCGCTCCACGCCCGCCCGCAGCGCCGCCGCCACCTTGTCCGCGACCGCCGACCGCTCCGACTCCGCACGCAGGCCCAGCAGCACCGGGACGCGACCCTCCACGGGCCGTACGCCCAGCAGCACCGGCACCCCCACCGAGGCCAGCTCCTCCCCGACCGCGCGCGCCAGCACCGCCCAGCCGCCTGGCGCCGGCCCGTCCCCCAGCCGCATCACGACCGGCAGCAGCGGGCCTTCCCCCGGCTTGAAGCCCAGTACGCGCGCCTGCGCGGGAGCGTCCCCGGCCGCGATACGGCCCTCCGCGAGGTCGGTCAGGAAGTCGCCGCGGCCGCGGGCCGCCAGCTCCTCCTCCTGGCGTGCCTGCATCAGCACCACGGCGAGGATGCCCGCGGCCCGCTCGGCGGCGATCCGGTGCACGGGCGCGAGCGGGCCGAGCACCGGCAGCAGTGCGAGCCGGGCCCGGACCGAGGCGGTGCCCTGGCCGCCGCCCGGCACGTCCACCAGCACCGACCCCGCGGGCGGCGGCGCGTCCTTGTGCGGCCCGCGCAGCCCCTCCCACACCTGCAGCGGGTCCGCGCCCTCGGGCCCGGCCCCGGCGGCGTACAGCAGCCGGCCGTCCGTGGTCTCCAGGAAGACCGGGTTGTCGCTGAAGTCCGCCAGGATGCCCAGCACCTGGGGGACCCCGCCGCCGCCGAGCAGGGCTTCGGTGCAGCGGCGGTGCACCTCCTCGGCCCGTTGCAGCAGCGCGTAGTGGCCGTTGACGATCTCGGTGTGGATCTCCTCGGTGACCGTCACGAACGGGACCTGGCGATGCAGCTGGACGAGCGGGAGACCGGCCGTGCGTGCCGTGTCGACCAGCGCGGCGGGCAGCCGGGTGAAGCGGGCGCCGAGCTCGATGACCAGGGCCGCGATGCCACGCTCGGCCAGGGTGCGCACGAACGCGCGCTGGTCCGCGGGGCGGGTGCCCAGGCCGTAGCCCGTGGTCAGCAGCAGCTCCCCGCCCTTCAGCAGGGACGCGATGTTCGGCACCTCGCCCGCGTGCACCCAGCGCACGGTCCGGCCCAGCCGGTCGGCGCCAGCGAGGATCTCGGGCAGCCCACTGCGCAGACCGGGCAGCTCCAGCGCCCGCCGGACGGTGATCCCGGCGCCGTGGGTGTCGAATCCGCTGTTCATGCCGCTGTCCATGAGCCGGACGCTACCGGTGCGCGGGCTTCCCCGACAGCTTCGAACGCGTTCATGGAAGCGGGGGCCCGGGTAGCCGCGTCGGCATGGACTACAGCGTGGTTGCCGTGGCGCGGGAGGACGACAGTGCGATCGAGGAGCCGTTGCGGGTGGCCGCGGTCGCCGACCGGCTCGGGTATCGCGAGGTATGGGCGGGGGAGGGGCCGACCTGGGACTCCTTCGTCCTCGCCACCGCAGCCGGGCGGGCCACCGAGCGGGTCGCGCTGACGGCCGGGCCGGTGGCGGTGTCGGTGCGTGACGCGTTCGGCATCGCGCGGGGTGCCGCATCGGTCGCGGCCGTCGTGGGGCGGCCGGTCGGGGTGGCGCCGGGGACGTCCAGCAAGCGGGTCGTCGAGGGCGTGCACGGGGTGCCGCGGGTGCGGCCCGCGGCGGCGATGGAGGCCTCCGCGGACGCGGCTTCCTGCACGGCGAGCCCGGCGAACCGGTCGTCCCCGGCAGCACCTTCCGGCGCCGCCACCGGCCGCCCGGCGGCCCGCTCACCGTGGCAGCGTTCGGCGACATCGCCACGGCGGCGGCGCACGCCGACCGGATGCTGCTCGACAACGTCTCGCCGGCACAGGTCCGCACGCTGCGGGCGAAGCTCGACGCGGCCGCCGAGCGCGCGGGCCGTACAACGCCGCCGACCCTGGCCGCCTGGCTGCCGGCCGCCGTCGCTCCCGACCCGGCCTGCATGGCACAGGTCCTGCGGAGTATCGCCGGGTATCTCACGGTGCCCGGCTACAGCGACATGTTCGAGGCGGCCGGTTTCGGGGAGGCGGTCGAGCCGACCCGTACCGGAGCCGACGGCGACACGCTGGTCCGGGCGCTGCCCGCCGCTGCGGCCCGCACGGTCGGCCTGGTGGGCGACCTGGACGCCGTACGCGCGCGTGCCGAGGAGTACGCCGAGGCCGGACTGGACGAGATCGCCCTCGTCCCGGCCACGGCGGGCGATCCGGGCGGGGAGCGGACGCTGAGGGCGCTCGCCTGACCCGCACAGTGCGAGAGCCGGCCGCCGCAGCCGTCAGGCCGGCTTGACGTTGTGGTTGAAGCGGAACACGTTGTCGGGGTCGTAGTGGCGCTTCAGCTCGGCCAGCCGTCGGGTGTTCTCGGCGCCCAGTCCGGCCACGACCCGCTCGGCGCCCTCGTCCCCGATGAAGTTGAGGTAGACCGCGCCCGTGCTCCACGGCCGCGCGTCGGCGCGGACGTTCCGGACCCACTGGACGCACCGCTCGTCGTCCGCGGGGTCCTCCCAGATCGCGAAGGGGTGGACGGCCCAGCGCGCGTCGCGGTAGGGCACGGGGTATTCGTGCGGGCCCGCGGCGATCGCCCCGCCCAGCGGGAACAGCACATGGATGGTGCCGGTCGGCGAGGGCATGGCCTCGGCCCGGGCGCAGAAGGCGTCCAGATACTCGTCGGGCGCGCTCGTCAGGTACTCCGCCGACCAGTAGTTCCGCATCCCCGGCGGATCGTCGAGCATGCACTGGACATCGGCGTACGGCATCGCCCCGACGATCTCCGACTCGTGCGGCAGCGCCAGCAGGGGCTCGGCCAGCTTGCGCATGTCCTCCTCGGGCCCGGCGTACGTCAGCAGAGCACCGCACAGGAGCGTGCCCACCAGGTGCGGCGGTACGAACTCCTCCGGCGGCCCGATGAGATACAGCGCGCCACCGCCCGCTTCGTCGGGCGCCACGGAGATCAGCTCGCGGTAGGTGCGGACGACCTCGAGGCCGAACTCCGGGAGGTACAGGACCAGCGCGATGGAGAACTCGGGCAGCTCGTGGAGCCTCAGGGTGAGCGCGGTCGCCACGCCGAAGTTGCCGCCACCGCCGTGCAGGCCCCAGAAGAGCTCCGGGTTCTCGTCGGCGTTGGCGTGCACCCGCTCGCCGTCCGCGGTGACGAGCTCGACGCCGAGCAGGTTGTCCACGGCCAGTCCGCACCAGCGGTCCAGCCAGCCGGAGCCGCCGCCGAGGACGAATCCTCCGACGCCGGTGGTGGAGGCCCGGCCGCCGGTAGTGGCGAGGCCGTGCGGCTGGCAGGCGCGGTCCAGGTCGCTCATCGTGGCGCCGCCCGCGACCCGCACCGCCTCGGCCGCGGGATCGACGGTCACCGCGCGCATGTGACGCAGGTCGACAACCAGTCCGCCGTCGTTGACGGCCATGCCCGCCACGCTGTGCCCGCCGCCGCGCACCGCGATGTGCAGATCCAGGTCCCTCCCGAACCGCACGGCCCGTACGACGTCGTCCTCGTCCACGCACTGGGCGATGACCGCGGGACGGCGGTCGATCATCGCGTTGAAGACGGTCCGGGCCTCGTCGTAGCCCGCGTCCCCCGGGGCGAACACGTCGCCGACCAGATCCTCGCGCAGCGCGGCGAGCGCCGCGCCCGCCTTCGATGGGGAGGCCATGGGGCGCCCCCTTCCTTGCAGGGGCTGATGGTCCCAGCGTAGGCAGGCTGCGGCCGGCGGTCCTGTTCAGCCGCCGTAGGCTCCCGACGCCGTCAGACGCAGCGCCGTGTCGATCAGTGGAACGTGGCTGAAGGCCTGTGGGAAGTTGCCGACCTGACGCTGCAGGCGCGGGTCCCACTCCTCGGCGAGCAGACCGAGGTCGTTGCGCAGCGACAGCAGCTTCTCGAACAGCTTGCGGGCCTCGTCCACGCGGCCGATCATCGCCAGGTCGTCCGCCATCCAGAACGAGCAGGCGAGGAAGGCTCCCTCGTCGCCGGGGAGGCCGTCGACGCCCTTGCTCTCGCCCTCCGTCGGATAGCGCAGGATGAAGCCGTCCGAGGTGGACAGCTCGCGCTGGATCGCCTCGATCGTGCCGATGACACGCTTGTCGTCCGGCGGCAGGAAGCCCATCTGCGGGATCAGCAGCAGGGAGGCGTCCAGCTCCTTCGAGCCGTACGACTGCGTGAAGGTGTTGCGCTCCTTGTCGTAACCCTTCTCACACACGTCCCGGTGGATGTCGTCGCGCAGCTCGCGCCAGCGCTCCAGCGGGCCGTCGGCGTCGCCGGACTCGATGAGCTTGATCGTGCGGTCGACGGCGACCCAGGCCATCACCTTGGAGTGCACGAAGTGGCGGCGCGGGCCGCGCACCTCCCAGATGCCCTCGTCCGGCTCCTGCCAGTGGTCCTCCAGGTAGCGGATCAGCTTGAGCTGGAGCAGGGAGGCGTAGTCGTTGCGGGCCAGGCCCGTCATATGGGCCAGGTGCAGGGCCTCGGTGACCTCGCCGTACACATCCAGCTGGAGCTGGTGCGCGGCGCCGTTGCCGACCCTCACCGGGCCGGAGTTCTCGTAGCCGGGCAGCCAGTCCAGCTCGGCCTCGCCCAGCTCGCGCTCGCCGGCGATGCCGTACATGATCTGCAGGTTCTCGGGGTCGCCGGCGACCGCCCTGAGCAGCCACTCCCGCCAGGAGCGGGCCTCTTCGCGGTAGCCGGTGCGCAGCAGCGAGGACAGGGTGATCGCCGCGTCGCGCAGCCAGGTGTAGCGGTAGTCCCAGTTGCGGACGCCGCCGATGTCCTCCGGCAGCGAGGTGGTGGGCGCCGCGACGATGCCGCCGGTCGGGGCGTACGTCAGCGCCTTCAGCGTGATCAGCGAGCGGATCACCGCCTCGCGGTACGGGCCGTGGTACGTGCAGTGCTCGACCCAGTCCCGCCAGAAGTCCTCCGTGGCCTCCAGCGACTGCTCCGGCTCCGGCAGCGCCGGCGGCTCCTTGTGCGAGGGCTCCCAGGAGATGGTGAACGCGATCCGCTCACCCGGGGCGACCGTGAAGTCGGAGTACGTCGTCAGCGACTTGCCGTAGGTCTCGGCCTCGGTGTCGAACCACACCGAGTCCGGACCGGCGACGGCGACCGTACGGCCCTCGTGCCGGTGCACCCACGGCACCACCCGGCCGTACGAGAAACGCATCCGCAGCGTCGAGCGCATCGGCACCCGGCCCGAGACGCCCTCGACGATCCGGATCAGCTGGGGCGCGCCGTCACGGGGAGGCATGAAGTCGATCACCCGGACCGTGCCGCGCGGCGTGTCCCACTCGGACTCCAGGATCAGGGAGTCGCCGCGGTAGGTGCGCCGGGCCGCGGTGGGCGGCGGGGAGTCCGAGGCATGCGCGGGGCCGAGCCGCCAGAAACCGTGCTCCTCGGTGCCCAGCAGGCCGGCGAAGATGGCATGCGAGTCGAAGCGGGGCAGGCACAGCCAGTCCACCGTGCCGTCCCGGCAGACCAATGCCGCGGTCTGCATGTCTCCGATGAGTGCGTAGTCTTCGATGCGCCCGGCCACGTGCATCTCCAGTCGAACGGCCACGTCACCCCCTTATCGCAAGGGGGCTCTCGCTAGTGCGGTCAAGGGGTGGTTGTAATACGTCGTTGAGCGGTGAAGCAAAGCAGTCGTCCGCGCCATGAGGCAAAGCGACAGTCTCTTCTCAACAATCTCTGCTCAACGAACTGACGAGCTCTCGTTGTTCCGGTGGCTACGGGCGAGGGGTGGTGCCGTGTTGCCGGCCGCGCTCGGCAGCGAATGTCCGAGCAGGATACGACGCACGTAGATGATCTGTGTGCCGCTCCGGGCAACCCGGGTCCGCCGAACGGGTGAGCAACGGGTGAGAAACCGAAACACGTGTGCATGTTCGTGGTGAGACGTGTGCGGAGCGTGGCCGGAAGCCATCGGTTCCGGTCGCTGATACCCTGGTAGCCCGTGGACCGGTGGGCGTCAAAGACCCCCGAACCGCACTTCAAGATCGCGACCACGGGAGCCCCCTCTTGGCCATGACGCCAAAATCCACGACGACCAAGCACATCTTCGTCACCGGGGGTGTCGCCTCCTCGCTCGGCAAGGGCCTGACGGCCTCCAGCCTCGGCATGCTCCTCAAGGCCCGGGGCCTGCGGGTGGTCATGCAGAAGCTGGACCCGTACCTCAATGTCGACCCTGGCACGATGAACCCCTTCCAGCACGGTGAGGTGTTCGTCACCAACGACGGCGCCGAGACCGACCTGGACATCGGCCACTACGAGCGCTTCCTCGACCGCGACCTGGACGGCTCGGCGAACGTCACCACCGGCCAGGTCTACTCCACCGTGATCGCCAAGGAGCGGCGCGGCGAGTACCTCGGCGACACCGTGCAGGTCATCCCGCACATCACCAACGAGATCAAGCACCGCATCCGCCGCATGGCGACGGACGAGGTCGACGTCGTGATCACGGAGGTCGGCGGCACGGTCGGCGACATCGAGTCGCTGCCGTTCCTGGAGACGGTCCGCCAGGTCCGTCACGAGGTCGGCCGGGACAACGTGTTTGTGGTGCACATCTCGCTCCTGCCGTACATCGGCCCCTCGGGGGAGCTGAAGACGAAGCCGACCCAGCACTCGGTTGCGGCTCTGCGCAACATCGGTATTCAGCCAGACGCCATCGTGCTGCGCTGTGACCGCGAGGTGCCTACCGCGATCAAGCGCAAGATCTCCCTGATGTGCGACGTCGACGAGGCCGCCGTGGTGGCCTGCCCCGACGCCCGCTCGATCTACGACATCCCGAAGACCGTGCACGGCGAGGGCCTGGACGCCTACGTCGTCCGCAAGCTGGACCTGCCGTTCCGCGACGTGGACTGGACGACCTGGGACGACCTGCTCGACCGCGTCCACAACCCCGACCACGAGATCACGCTCGCGCTGGTCGGCAAGTACATCGACCTGCCCGACGCCTACCTCTCGGTCACCGAGGCGCTGCGCGCCGGCGGCTTCGCCAACAAGGCCCGCGTGAAGATCAAGTGGGTCACCTCCGACGACTGCAAGACCCCGGCCGGCGCCAAGCAGCAGCTCGCCGACGTGGACGGCATCTGCATCCCCGGCGGCTTCGGCGACCGCGGTGTGCTCGGCAAGGTCGGCGCGATCAAGTACGCCCGTGAGAACAGAATCCCGCTGCTGGGTCTGTGCCTGGGCCTGCAGTGCATCGTGATCGAGGCGGCCCGCCACCTCGCCGACATCGGCGACGCCAACTCCACCGAATTCGACCCGGCGACCTCCCACCCGGTCATCTCCACCATGGCCGAGCAGCTCGACATCGTCGCCGGTGAGGGTGACATGGGCGGCACCATGCGACTCGGCATGTACCCGGCCAAACTGGCCGAGGGCTCCATCGTGCGCGAGGTGTACGACGGCAAGGAGTACGTCGAGGAGCGGCACCGTCACCGGTACGAGGTCAACAACGCCTACCGCGCGGAGCTGGAGAAGAAGGCGGGTATCCAGTTCTCCGGCACCTCCCCGGACGGCAAGCTCGTCGAGTACGTGGAGTACCCCCGCGAGGTCCATCCCTACCTGGTGGCCACGCAGGCGCACCCCGAGCTGCGCTCGCGCCCGACGCGCCCGCACCCGCTGTTCGCCGGCCTCGTGAAGGCCTCGGTCGAGCGGAAGAATTCGAAGTAACACGAGAGTTGTACGGTGGCCGGGGTGCGAACCTTCAAAGGTTGGCACCCCGGTTTTCTTTTGTGCACGTGGAAGGGCAGGGCATGACGATCAAGGACACCCCCGAGGAGTGGGAGATCCGGGCGACGGGCACCCCCTTCGTGGGCAACAAGACCTCCGTCCGCACGGACGACGTGGTCATGCCCGGCGGCTCCGTGGTGCGACGTGACTACCAGGTCCACCCCGGCTCCGTGGCCGTCCTCGCCCTGGACGGCGAGGACCGTGTCCTGCTGATCAAGCAGTACCGCCACCCCGTGCGGCAGAAGCTGTGGGAGATCCCGGCCGGCCTGCTCGACATCCCCGGCGAGAACCCGCTGCACGCCGCGCAGCGCGAGCTGTACGAGGAGGCCCACGTCAAGGCCGAGGACTGGCGGGTGCTGACGGACGTATACACCACCCCCGGCGGCTGCGACGAGGCCGTACGGATCTTCCTCGCCCGCGATCTCTCCGAGGCCGAGGGCGACCGGTTCGCGGTGGAGGACGAGGAGGCCGACCTGGAGCACGCGCGCGTGCCGCTCGACGAGCTGGTCCGCGGGGTGCTCGCGGGCGAGCTGCACAACAACTGCCTTGTCGTGGGCGTGCTGTCGCTGGTCGCGGCGCGGGCCGGCGACGGACTCGACGCGCTCCGTCCGGCGGACGCGCCTTGGCCGGCGCGGCCGTTCGAGGCGTAGCGCTCCGCTGGGAGAGCCGAACGACTACGGAAGTGCCGCGGTGGGTCGTCGTTCGGCTGCGGCGGCGTGGTGGTTGGTCGCGCCCGCGCGGCGGAGCCGCATGTCCACACAGCCCCGCGCCGCTTTCGGGGCGTTGCTCTGACGCCCGTTTGATGTTGCCGGTCCTACGATCTGCTGATCCGGTCGGGGGACGTCTCCGCCGTGCTGCGCCCGGATCGTCGCAGAGCGTGAACTAGGCTCTGGAAACGCCCTGGCCGGAGTCCCGGCGGGCTTGCGCGTGTGTGGGACGGGAGTGTGGCCCGTGACGGATCAGGTGGTGGACACAGGCGGCGTGCAGATGTCGGCACGTACTTCCGACGGCAACCAATTCCTGGGCCGCACACGCGAGTTGAAAGAGCTGCTCGCCGACATCGAACGCGCGGGCCTGGACACCCTCTCCGGCCGCAAGGCGCCACGCGCGCGCGTACTGCTCATCGCGGGCCGTCCCGGCTCGGGTCGCACGGCACTCGCCGAGGAACTGGTACGGCGGGTGGCGGACCGTTACACCGACGGCGTCCTGCGTGCCCGCCTGAGCGAACCCGACGGTACGCCCGTCCCGGTCGAGCGCGCCGCCCGTGAACTGCTCACCGCCCTGGACCGGCCGACCCCGCCCGGCGTCGCCGCGGACGACCGCACGGCGGCCCTGCGCGAGGCCCTCGCCGACCGCCGGGTCCTGCTGCTGCTCGACGACGCGGCCGAGGCCGACCAGGTCGACGCCCTGCTGCCGGACTCCCCCGAGTGCCTGGCCGTCGCCGTCTCCGGCGGTCCGCTGACCGGGATCTCGGACGTGCGGCCCTGCACCCTCGGCGGCCTCGACACCAAGTCGGCCGTGGAGCTGCTGTCCCGGCACGCCGGCTCGGTCCGTATCACCGTCGATCCACGGGCCGCCGAGGGCCTCGTCGAGGTCTGCCAGGGCCAGCCCGCCGCGCTGATGCTGGCCGGTGGCTGGCTCGCGGCCCGGCCCAAGGCCGCCGTCGCCGACCTCGCCAAGCACCTGCGTGCCGAGGGCGAGGAGGGCACACCGCTCAGCCGCGCCTTCCGCCTCGCCTACTCCGGCCTGCCGACCCCGGCCGCCCGCATACTGCGGCTGCTCTCCCTCGCCCCCGGCGGCCTGGTCGACCCGCACACCGCCTCCGCGCTCGCCGGCTCCTCGGTGGACAGCGCCCACACCACCCTGGACGACTTCGTCGCCCTCGGCCTGCTGCACTCCGTCGACTCACCACTGCCCCAGTACGTGGTCCCGGCCTGTCTGCACCCGTACCTCAAGGCCCTCACCGAGACCCAGGACCGCCCCGCCGAGCTCCAGCTGGCCCGCGCGCGGATGCTGGAGCGGACGGTGCGGCTGCTGCAGTCCTGCCGGGCGATCACCGAGACCGACAGCCCCGAGACCCGGCAGAAGCTCCTCGGCATGCCCCGCGCCCTGCGCTTCCCCAACCCTCGGGCGGCCGCCGACTGGCTGAGCATCCGCAAGCCCGCCCTGCTGGCCTCGGCCCGCGCCGCGGTCGACGACGGGGAGCTGGACACCCTCGCCAGGCGTCTGATGTCCCAGCTGGTCAGGGCGCTGGTGACGCACTTCGGCACCCGGGCCGCCGCCCCCGAGCTGTACGACATCCACGGCTTGGTCCTCGATGTGGCCGCCCGCCGGAATCTGCCCCGCGAGAAGGCCGCGGCCCTGCTGAACCTGGGCGACCTCGACGCCCGGACGGGCCGTGCGCGCGCGGCGCTGGTGCGTTTTCGGGCCGCGCTGGACGCCGGACGGGAAGGAAACGACCCGTACGCGACCGGCCGCGCGATGGAATCCGTAGGCGGCGCCCATCTGGCGCTGGGGGACTACGACCGGGCCGCCGACTGGTTCGGCCGCGCCCTCGCCCAGCGGCTGGCCCGGGCCGAGCGGGAGGACGCCGCCCGGCTGTACGGCCGTATCGCCGAGGCGCACACCTACGCGGGCCGGTACGGCGAGGCGATGCGGAACTGGCGGGCCGCGGTCGCCGGGCACCGCAAGAACGGCGATGTCGCGGGTCACGCGCGGGCATTGAGTGAGCTGGCCCGGGTCCAGGAGTACGCCGGGCGGCTCGAGGAGTCGTTGCGCACCTGCCAGGAGGCGGTGGACTGGGCGCGGCGAGCCGAGGACTCGCGGCTCCAGGGCGCCCTGTATCTCCGGCTCGCCGACACCCTGGACCGCCTGGGCGATCCCGCGGCGGCGCAGCTGCACCGGGGGGCGGCCGAGCGGATGCTGGGAGAGGAGCCCGAGGAGTCCGAGGAGTCCGATGCGGCCGGGTCCGAGCCCCAGCAAGAGGCTTTCCAGCCGGAACATGACCCTAACGCCTGCGAAATCCGTAGTACATCTGTCGAAGATTGATGCAATGAAAGGCTAGACAGCGGGAACGCCTTCATTAGACTGGCTCTGCCGCACCTTCTCCTGCGGTGTCTCCCGGTGTGCCCTGCATGCCTGGGTATGTCTTGTAATGACCCACACCCTCTGAGCCAAGGACCGTGATCGACGTGAAGGTCGGCATCCCCCGCGAGGTCAAGAACAACGAGTTCCGGGTGGCCATCACCCCCGCCGGCGTGCTCGAGCTGGTGCGCCACGGCCACCAGGTCGTCATCGAGCAGGGCGCCGGTGTCGGCTCGTCGATCCCGGACAGTGAGTACGTCGCCGCCGGCGCTCAGATCCTGCAGACCGCCGACGAGGTGTGGGCCACCGCCGACCTGCTGCTGAAGGTCAAGGAGCCCATCGCCGAGGAGTACCACCGCCTCCGCAAGGACCAGACGCTCTTCACCTATCTGCACCTGGCCGCCTCCAAGGAGTGCACGGACGCGCTCATCGAGTCCGGCACGACGGCGATCGCCTACGAGACGGTCGAGCTGCCCTCCCGCGCCCTGCCGCTGCTGGCCCCCATGTCCGAGGTCGCCGGCCGTCTCGCCCCGCAGGTCGGCGCCTACCACCTGATGCGCGCCAACGGCGGGCGCGGTGTGCTGCCCGGCGGTGTCCCCGGCGTGCTCGCCGGCCGGGCCGTGGTCATCGGCGGCGGTGTCTCCGGCTGGAACGCCGCGCAGATCGCCATCGGCATGGGCTTCCACGTGACCTTGCTCGACAAGGACATCAACAAGCTCAAGGAGGCGGACAAGATCTTCGGTACGAAGATCCAGACCGTCGTCTCCAACACCCTCGAACTGGAGAAGGCCTGCCTGGAGGCCGACCTCGTCATCGGCGCCGTTCTCATCCCGGGCGCCAAGGCCCCGAAGCTGGTCACCAACGAGCTGGTCTCCCGGATGAAGCCGGGAAGTGTTCTTGTCGACATCGCGATCGACCAGGGCGGCTGCTTCGAGGACTCCCGTCCGACGACCCACGCCGAGCCGACCTTCCCGGTCCACAACTCGGTCTTCTACTGCGTCGCCAACATGCCGGGCGCGGTGCCCAACACCTCCACCTACGCGCTCACCAACGCCACGCTGCCGTACATCGTCGAGCTCGCGAACAAGGGCTGGGTCGAGGCGCTGCGCCGTGACGCCGCGCTGGCAAAGGGCCTCAACACGCATGACGGCAAGGTGGTTTACCGGGAGGTCGCGGAGGCGCACGGCCTGGAGCACGTGGAGCTCGCGTCACTGCTCGGCTGAGCCGATCGACTAAGTCACTTTCTGGTAAAGGCGATACGTCAACACGAGTCGTCAACCGTACGCACCCGGCCGGACCTTGCTAAAAAAGGTCCGGCTGGATGTGTGTATGGTCACTTTGCGGCACTCGGTCAACTCGCCTCGAACGCAACCCTTCGGGCGATTCGTACACCGGTGAAACCTACTGTGCGACGGCCGTACGCCCTTGACAGCGCGATGTTTCATTGTCGACACATCTGCCCGGTCCGGCGGATTGTGTTGCTGCGGACCGCCGACACGCCATAGAGTCGCCAACCGTCGGCATGGTGCCACGCTGACCTGTCTAGAAGTTTCCTGGTCACCAAGGAGGTAAGACGACTTGTGAATGAGTCGACATTTTCTCCCGGGGGTGGTCAACCAGGAATGCCGGTACGGGGCCAGGGTCCCGCGGGATTCGAGGCTGTCGGCTCCGTTGCGGTGCGCACCTTCGCAGCCCATCAGGGTCACCAGATCACCGGGGTGACTCAGACAGCACACCAGAGCATGGATGGCCATCACGTGAACGCCATGGCCGGCGACGGAAGTGGCGCGCCCCACAACCAACTCGCCGCCTACGACGAACTGCCCGACGGGCACTTCTACGACCCCGACGCGGAGTACGAGCCCGACCCCGAGTACGCGGCCACGCTCGCGCCCGACGCTGCCCGGCAGCGCCGTGAGCGCGTCGGCCCGACCGGGCGTCCGCTGCCGTACTTCCCGATCCCGGGTCCGCTGACCGACCACGGTCCCGCGAAGATCATCGCGATGTGCAACCAGAAGGGCGGCGTCGGCAAGACGACGTCGACCATCAACCTGGGTGCCGCGCTCGCGGAATACGGACGCCGGGTCCTGCTCGTCGACTTCGACCCCCAGGGCGCGCTCTCGGTCGGTCTCGGCGTCAATCCGATGGAGCTCGACCTCACGGTCTACAACCTGCTCATGGAGCGGGGCATGTCGGCCGACGAGGTGCTCCTGAAGACGGCGGTCCCCAACATGGACCTGCTCCCGAGCAACATCGACCTGTCCGCCGCCGAGGTCCAGCTGGTGAGCGAGGTCGCGCGCGAGTCGACGCTGCAGCGCGCGCTGAAGCCGCTGCTGCCCGACTACGACTTCATCGTGATCGACTGTCAGCCCTCGCTCGGCCTGCTCACGGTCAACGCGCTGACGGCCGCGCACAAGGTGATCGTGCCGCTGGAGTGCGAGTTCTTCGCCCTGCGCGGTGTGGCGCTGCTGACCGAGACCATCGAGAAGGTCCAGGAGCGGCTCAACCCGGAGCTGGAGCTCGACGGGATCCTCGCCACGATGTACGACTCGCGCACGGTGCACAGCCGTGAGGTGCTCGCGCGTGTCGTCGAGGCTTTCGACGACCACGTCTACCACACGGTCATCGGGCGCACGGTCCGCTTCCCGGAGACCACCGTCGCCGGTGAGCCGATCACCACGTACGCCTCCAACTCCGTCGGTGCCGCCGCCTATCGCCAGCTCGCCAGGGAGGTGCTCGCCCGGTGTCACGCCGAGTGAGTCTGCCGGGGGCCGACGAACTGTTCCGCACGACAGGGGGTATGGCGCTCCAGCCGTCCACTCCCCGGCGCCCGGTCAACGGCGAGGCCCGGGTGCCGGCTCCCGCGGGGGAGAGCGACGCGGCCGCCGCCGCGGAGGACGCGCCGCAGTCGGTGCCCGCGCAGGGCGGTGACGGCGACGGCGCGGAGCATGTGGCGGCCGACGCCGAGTCCGCCGACGCGGGCGAGTCGCGCAGCCGGTCCGCTGCCGCGGAGCGTTCGCCGCGACGTCAGGGGGCGCAGGAAGGTTCTGCCGCCTCTGGTGCCGACGCTTCCGCCGCCGCGCCGCGCAAGCGCGGGCGGTCGCCCTCGCGCCGGCCCAGCGGTCGCGAACGGCACGACGAGAAGATCACCGTGTATGTCTCCGCCGAGGAGCTCATGGACCTGGAGCACGCCCGTCTGGTGCTCCGCGGTGAGCATGGGCTGGCCGTCGACCGCGGGCGGATCGTCCGTGAGGCGGTGGCGGTGGTCCTCGCGGATCTGGAGAGCCGCGGAGACGCCAGCATCCTCGTACGACGGCTTCGCGGGCGGTAGCGGTAGCCTGCGGGGGCTATGACCTCGAACGACGTTCCAGCCCCCCGCGCCGGTGCCTCCGGCGGCCGCCGGCGTGCGCTGGGGCGCGGGCCTGGTGCCGCGCCGGCCGAGCCGGTGCCGGCTCCGGATCCGGATCCGGCGGAGCGGGAGGTCGCCGTCCCGGCGCCGGAACCCGAGACCACGGGGCCGGAGCCGACGGACGAGGTACGTGCGGCTGAGCTTGCTCCGGGTCCTGAGGTGCGTGCGGCTGAGCTTGCCCGGGGTCCTGAGGTGCGTGCGGCTGAGCTTGCCCTGGGTCCTGAGGTGCGTGCGGCTGAGCCTGGCCCGGTTTCCGAAGTTTCTGCGGCTGAGCTTGAGCGGGTGCGTGAGGTTCCGGGGGCTGGGCCTGGCCCTGGCCCGGGTTCCGAAATCTCTGCGGCCGAGCGTGGGCGGGTGCGTGAAGTTCCGGGGGCTGAGCCCGGCGTGGTTCCCGAGTTCCCTGCGGCTGAGTTTGCCCCAGCCCCCGATGCCCCTGTAGCCGAGGTCGAGTGGGCGCGTGGGGTTCCGGGGGCTGAGCCCGACCCGGTGTCCGAATCCCCCGCGGCCGAGCGTGCGCCGGCGTACGAGGTCCCCGCGGCTGAACTTGCCCCAGCGCTTGATGCCCCTGCGGCCGAGCGTGGACGGGCGCGTGAGGTTCCAGGGGCTCAGCCTGACCCGGTTCCCGAACTCCCTGCGGCCGAGCCGGATCCGGTTCCCGAGGTCCTTGGTACCGAGCCCGAGTCGGCCGGCCAGGTCGTCGGCACCGTGCCTGTACCGGCCCTCGAAGCCCGCGTCGCTGTCCCTTCCCCTGCGTCCGAAGCCCGTGCCGCCGAGCCTGCTCCGGCGCCAGAAGCCCCCGCCGATGAGCCCAAGCCGACAGGCCAGGTCCCCGGCACCGAGCCCGCCCCGGCAGCCGAAGCCTCCGCCGTCGAGCCCGCCCCGGCGCCCGAAGCCTCCGCCGTCGAGCCCGCCCCCGCGTCCGAAGTGCCCCTCGCCGAGCCCGAGACCGGCGTATCCGAGGAACCCGGCGACGGTGTCTTCAAGGTTCGGCTCTCCAACTTCGAGGGGCCCTTCGATCTGCTTCTCCAGCTGATCTCCAAGCACAAGCTCGACGTCACCGAGGTCGCCCTGTCCAAGGTGACCGACGAGTTCATGGCGCACATCAGGGCGATGGGGCCGGACTGGGATCTTGACGAGACGACCGAGTTTCTTGTCGTCGCGGCGACTCTGCTCGACCTCAAGGCGGCCCGGCTGCTGCCCTCCGCCGAGGTGGAGGACGAGGCCGATCTCGCGTTGCTGGAGGCGAGGGATCTGCTGTTCGCGCGGCTGCTGCAGTACCGGGCGTACAAGCAGATCGCCGACATCTTCAGCCGGCGGCTGGACGACGAGGCCCGGCGTTATCCGCGTACCGTCGGGCTGGAGCCGCAGCACGCCGAGCTGTTGCCCGAGGTCGTCATCAGCATCGGGGCGGAAGGATTCGCCAGGCTCGCGGTCAAGGCGATGCAGCCCAAGCCCAAGCCGCAGGTGTACGTCGATCACATCCACGCGCCGCTGGTGAGCGTGCAGGAGCAGGCGGGGATCGTCGTCGCGCGGCTGAAGGAGCTCGGCGAGGCCAGCTTCCGTGCCCTGGTCGGGGACACCGACGACACCCTCACCGTCGTAGCGCGATTCCTGGCGCTTCTCGAGCTGTACCGCGAGAAGGCCGTCGCCCTCGACCAGGAGACCGCGCTCGGGGAGCTGATCGTGCGCTGGACCGGTGGGGACGGCGACGAGACGCCCAAGGTGACCGACGAGTTCGACCGGCCGCCCGAGCCGCCCAAGGAGGAGAAGAAGGCGTGAGTGAGGACACCACCGAGCTTCCGGCCGGGCTGCGCGGCGTCGCGGACCTCGACCTCAAGCCCGCCCTGGAGGCGATGCTCATGGTCGTGGACGAGCCCGCGACCGAGGAGCGGCTCGCAAAGCTTCTGGAGCGGCCGCGCCGGCAGATCGCCGATGCCCTGCGGGAGCTGGCCGACGAGTACATCGTGCAGGGCCGCGGCTTCGAGCTGCGGTTCGTCGCCGGTGGCTGGCGCTTCTACACCCGCCCCGAGTACGCGGCCGCCGTCGAACGGCTGGTGCTCGACGGCCAGACGGCCCGGCTCACACAGGCCGCCCTGGAGACGCTCGCGGTCGTCGCGTACCGCCAGCCGGTCAGCCGCAGCCGCGTCTCCGCCGTGCGCGGAGTGAACTGCGACGGCGTCATGCGCACCCTCCTGCAGCGCGGGCTCGTCGAGGAGGCGGGCACGGAACCCGAAACAGGTGCGATCCTGTACAGGACGACGAACTACTTTCTGGAGCGGATGGGCCTGCGCGGTCTGGACGAGCTCCCGGAGCTCGCGCCCTTCCTCCCGGAGGCGGAGGCGATCGAGGCCGAGACGCTGGAAGGAGTCCCGTCGTTCGATCCGGACGCTCCGGATTCCGAGGACGCAGACGACAAGACGGAACTTTGATGCGAAGCAGTAGCGGCAGGAACAGCAGCGGAAACAACGGCGGGAGCCGTGGTGGCAACAGCGGCGGCCGCGGCGGGAGCAGCGGTGGCCGCGGTAATCCCCGTGGCGCCGGTAGCAACCGCGACGACAAGCAGGGCGGCCGGCCGAAGAGGCCGCGCCCGGAGGAGCGGCGCTACGACGTAGGCCCCGGCGCCACCCAGGACGGACCGAAGTCCGGCCGCGGCGCCTCCGCGCGCGGCGGCGCCAAGGGCGGGCCCAAGCAGGGCCAGCCGCGCGGCATCGGTCGGGGCCGTTCGGCTCCGGCGACCTCCCGCGAGTACGACGCGCGGGCCGAGGAGCGCAACCGCGAGCGCTACGCCGGCAAGAAGGACGTCAAGCTGCCCAAGACCTTCCCGGGCGCCGAGCAGGAGGGCGAGCGGCTGCAGAAGGTGCTCGCGCGCGCGGGCTACGGCTCGCGGCGTGCCTGCGAGGAGCTGATCGAGCAGGCCCGGGTCGAGGTCAACGGCGAGATCGTCCTCGAGCAGGGCAAGCGCGTCGACACGGAGAAGGACGAGGTCAAGGTCGACGGCCTGACGGTCGCGACGCAGTCGTACCAGTTCTTCTCGCTGAACAAGCCCGCCGGAGTCGTCTCGACGATGGAGGACAACGAGGGCCGGCAGTGCCTCGGTGACTACGTCACCAACCGGGAGACGCGGCTCTTCCACGTCGGGCGGCTCGACACCGAGACCGAGGGCGTCATCCTCCTCACCAACCACGGCGAGCTGGCGCACCGGCTGACCCACCCCAAGTACGGCGTGAAGAAGGTCTACCTCGCGCACATCGTGGGCCCGATCCCGCGCGACCTGGGCAAGCAGCTCAAGGACGGCATCCAGCTGGAGGACGGGTACGCCCGGGCGGACCGCTTCCGGGTCGTCGAGCAGACCGGCAAGAACTACCTGGTCGAGGTCACCCTGCACGAGGGCCGCAAGCACATCGTGCGCCGCATGCTGGCGGAGGCGGGCTTCCCGGTCGACAAGCTGGTACGCGTCGCCTTCGGTCCGATCACACTGGGCGACCAGAAGTCGGGCTGGCTGCGGCGGCTGTCGAACACCGAGGTCGGCATGCTGATGAAGGAAGTCGATCTGTAGGCCTGATCCCAGTCCCACGGGCGTGGCGGCCGGTTCCGGATTGCTCCGGGACCGGCCGATTCGTTTTCGCCGCTCCGCCGGTCTGTATCCATGACGGAGGGAGCGGGGATGAGTGCCACCACTGTGGACCGCGACGAGTTCGTACGGCTGACCGATCCGTACCGGCGTGAGCTGCTCGCGCACTGCTACCGGATGCTGGGGTCGGTCGACGAGGCCGAGGATCTGGTGCAGGAGACGTATCTGCGGGCCTGGCGGTCCTACGACGGATACGAGGGCCGGGCGTCCCTGCGGACCTGGCTGCACCGGATCGCCACCAACACGTGTCTGACGGCACTGGAGGGCCGCGCGCGCCGTCCGCTGCCCACGGGGCTCGGCGGGCCCGCGGAGGCGCCTGAGGAGCCGCTGAGGGCCTCTGCCGGCGACGTCCCGTGGCTCCAGCCGCTGCCCGACGCGCTGGTCGACCCGGCGAGCGTCGTCGCCGCGCGGGGGAGTCTGCGCCTGGCGCTGGTCGCGGCCCTCCAGCAGCTGCCCGCGCGGCAGCGTGCCGTGCTGATCCTGCGGGACGTACTGGCGTGGCCGGCGCCCCAGGTGGCGTCGCTGCTCGGCACCTCCACGGCGGCCGTCAAGAGCAGCCTGCAACGCGCGCGTGCCCGCCTCGACGAGCTGGCGCCCGACGAGGACCTCGTCGAGGAGCCGGAGGGCGCCGCCGACCGCGAGGTGCTCGACCGGTACGTGGCCGCCTTCGAGAACGCCGACCTGGACACGCTGATCGGCCTCCTCCAGGACGGCGTCGAACTGGAGATGCCGCCGTACCTGGAGTGGTACAGCGGCAAGAAGGACGTGCTGCGGTTCCTTGAGGCGCGTGTGCACGAGAAGGGCACCCTGCGGATGCTGCGCACGCGCGCGAACGGGCAGCCGGCCGTCGCGATGTACGTACGCCAGGCGGACGGGGTCTACCGGGTGCACTCCCTACAGGTGCTGACCGTGGCGGAGGCGTCGGTGGCCCGGATCACCGCCTTCCTCGGCCCGGACGTGCTGGGCCGGTTCGGGATGCCGAAGGAGTTGCCGTGAACTCCGGGGAGCTGCTGGAGCGTTCGCTCGCCTATGCGCTGGGCAGCGTCGCCGAGGTCCGGGCCGTGGGCATGGGCCGGCGGACGCCGTGCGCCGAGTGGGACCTCGGGGAGCTGCTCGAGCATCTCGACGACTCGCTGGACGCGCTGTACGAGGGGCTGACGGGCGGCCGGATCGGCTTGTTCCCGCGGGCCGACCGGGCCTGTGGCTTCCGTACGCGCGCGTGCGCGCTGCTCGGCGCCTGGTCCGCCGGGCCGCCTCGGTCGGTGTCCGTGGGCGAACGGCCGCTGGACGTGCGGGTGATGGGAGCCGTGGGGGCGGTGGAGATCGCCGTGCACGGGTGGGACGTCGCCCAGGCCTGCGGCCGGCCCCGGCCCATCCCGGCCCCGCTCGCGGCCGAGCTGCTGAGCGTCGCCCGCTGTGTGGTCGCGGACGAAGACCGGGGGGTGCGGTTCGGCGCGCCCGTCGTCGTGCCGCCACGCGCGCGTGCCGACGTCCGGTTGCTGGCCTTCCTGGGCCGGCGCGATTCCTTTCCGGTGTGAGCCTGGTCTGCCTTCCGTGAGTGACCCCGTCGTGATCTCACGGAAGGCATCGTCATGACCGAGATCCTCAAAGCCCCTCTCCGCACACCACCACCCGCCGATCAGGCGCCGACCCGCCGCGGGTGGACCGTCGCCCTCGCCGGGCTCGGCGCACTGCTGTGCTCCCTCGACGTAGTGGTCGTGGCCACCGCGCTGCCCGCGCTGCGGGCCGACTTCGGGGCGAGCCTGTCCGAGCTGGAGTGGACGATCAACGCCTACAACCTGGTCTTCGCCTGTCTCACCCTGACCGGCGCGGCGCTCGGCGACCGGTTCGGGCGGCGGCGGATGTACGTCGTCGGCCTCGCCGTCTTCACGCTCGCCTCGGCCGCCGCCGCCCTCGCCCAGGGACCGGGCCAGCTCATCGGCGCGCGGGTGCTCCAGGGCGCCGGGGCCGCCGTACTGCTGCCGCTCACGCTGACCCTGATCAGCGAGGCGTTCCCGGCCGAGAAGCGCGGCGTCGCCATCGGGATGTGGGGCGGGGTCACCGGGCTGGGCGTGGCCGCCGGGCCGGTGCTGGGCGGCGCCGTCACCGAGGGGCTGTCCTGGCAGTGGATCTTCTGGTTGAACGTGCCCATCGGGCTCGCGATGCTGCCCCTCGCCGCCACGAAGCTGCGCGAGAGCTACGGAACGCGCCCCCAACTCGACCTGGTCGGGCTGGCGTTGGCGGCCGTGGGCCTGACAGGCCTGGCCTGGGCGCCGGTGCGGGCGCCCGAGGCGGGGTGGGGGAGCGTCGAGGTGCTGACCGCGCTGGCCGTCGGGATCGCGTTCGTCGCGGCCTTCCTGGGCTGGGAGCGGAAGGGGGCCCGCTATCCGATGCTGCCGCTGTCGCACTTCCGGCGGCGCGGCTTCTCGACCGCCAACGCCTCCGCCTTCCTCCTCTTCGCCTCGCTGCTCGGCGCGCTGTTCATGATCACGCAGCTTTTCCAACTCGGCCTCGGCTACTCCCCGCTGGAGGCGGGCGTCCGGATCCTGGTCTGGAACGCCACGCCTCTGCTGATCGCGCCCATCGCCGGGGCGCTCGCCGACCGGTTCGGGACCCGGCCGTTCATGTTCGGCGGCCTCGTGCTCCAGGCGACGGGCCTCGCCCTGCTGGCCTGGCTGGTCGAACCAGGCGTCGGATACGGCAGCCTCGTCGTCCCGCTGATCGTCGCCGGAGTCGGTATCTCCATGGTGTTCCCGAGCGTGGCCAACGCCGTGACCTCGTCCGTGCCGCTGGGCGACGCGGGCGTGGCGGCCGGCGTCAACAACGCGCTGCGTGAGCTGGGCGGCGTCTTCGGGGTCGCCGTCGCCGCGGCCGTGTTCACGACGTACGGCGGCTATGGCTCGCCGGAGGCGTTCATCGACGGAGCCGGCGCGGCGCTGTGGGTGAGCGCGGGCGCTGCGGCCGTCGGGGCCGCGGTGGCGGCGTACGCGCCCTCCCGCGGCCGTACGTAGACAGGGGGTTGCGGTGACATTCCCACCCTCTTTATAGTCGTACTGACTATTAAGGGGGTGGGTTCGCATGGCCGACGACAACGTGGCCCGCGGCAACGTGGACTACGACAAGTACGCCCATGAACCCTTCGCCGTCACCGCCGACCTCGCGGTCCTCACCGTCATCGACGGCGTCCTGCACGTCCTGCTCGTCGAGCGCGGACAGGAGCCGTACCTGGGGCACTGGGCGCTTCCTGGCGGCTTCGTGCAGCCGGACGAGTCGGCGGAGACCACGGCCCGGCGTGAACTCGCCGAGGAGACCGGCCTGTCGGACGTGTCGGGACTGCGTCTGGAGCAGCTGCGGACCTACAGCGAGCCCGACCGCGACCCCCGGATGCGGGTCGTGACGGTCGCCTTCACCGCGCTGCTGCCCCACCCTCCCGAACCGCACAGCGGCAGCGACGCGGCGCAGGCGCGCTGGGTGCCGTACGACAAGGCGGGGCCGCTCGCCTTCGACCACGACCGGATCCTGGCCGACGCCCATGACCGCGTCGGCGCCAAGCTCGAGTACACCTGTCTCGCCACCGCCTTCTGCCCGCCCGAGTTCACGCTCGGCGAGCTCCAGCAGGTCTACGAGACGGTGTGGGGCACCGCCCTCGACCGGCCCAACTTCCGCCGCAAGGTGCTCGCCACGCCGGGCTTCGTCGAGCCCGTCCCCGGCGCCGCCCGGCTCACCGGCGGCCGCGGAAAACCGGCCGCGCTGTACCGCGCCGGCACCGCCACCGCCCTCCACCCGCCCCTGCTGCGGCCCACCCCGGAAGGACGCCCCGCATGACCACGACCACCGTCCGCAAGCGCGCCGCCACCGGCTCCCTGCTCGGCCTCGCCCTCGGGGACGCGCTCGGCTTCCCCACCGAGTTCAACGATGTGCCGTCGATCCTGGCCAAGTGCGGCCCGTGGCGCGAGATGGAACTGCCGACGCCGGCCATCGTCACCGACGACACGCAGATGACGCTGGCGTTGGGGAAGGGGCTGCGCACGGCGATGGACCGGGGCGTGCTCGGTCCGAAGCGGCTGGAGCGGCCGGTGCGGGAGGAGTTCGTCGACTGGTACCAGTCACCGGAGAACAACCGGGCGCCGGGCCGGACCTGTCTGGTCGCCTGCAATCTGCTCAAGGACGAGAGCAGGGTCTGGCAGGACGCCAGTCAGATCGGCTCCAAGGGCTGCGGCGCCAACATGCGCGTCGCGCCGATCGGGCTCATCCCCGGCCTCAGCGACGAACAGCGGGCGGGCGCCGCCCAGTTGCAGTCCGCGCTCACCCACGGGCACCCGACGGCGCTCGCCGCGTCCGACCTGACCGCGCACGCCGTACGCCTGCTCGCGCAGGGCGCCGAGCCGACCGGCCTGGTCGGGCTGCTGCGGTCGTACGCCTATGAGAACCGCACCCACTACCACGAGCGCTGGCTCGGCGACCTGTGGACCCGAAGCCAGGACCCTTCCGCCGAGCACTTCATCGCGCGGGGCTGGGACGAGTGCCTGGAGATCCTGGACCGCCTTCAGCAGGCCGTGCGCGCTGTCTCTCCCGAGACCGACCCCTGTCTGTCGACGGGCGAGGGCTGGATCGCGGAGGAGGCCATGGCGACCGGGCTGCTGTGCTTCCTGTGGTTCGTCGACGAGCCGCTGACGGCTCTGCGGCGGGCCGCCTGCACCGCCGGGGACTCGGACTCGATCGCCTGTCTTGCCGGGGCCTTCGCGGGCGCCTACCTCGGCGCGGACGCCTGGCCGACCGAGTGGGCGGACCGGATCGAGTACCGGGGGGACCTGCTGACCCTCGGAGCGCTCTGGGACGCTTGAGCGATGATCGACGCCCTGGACATCGACCTCGCGCCCGTCGTCGCCGAGCAGCCCGATCCGGTGCTCTTCGCGACCGTCTCCGGCGCGCATCTCTACGGCTTCCCGTCGCGCGACTCGGACGTGGACCTGCGCGGAGTGCACCTGCTGCCGGCCGCCGACCTCGTCGGGCTGCGGGAGCCGCAGGAGACACGGTCGCGGATGTGGGTGCGGGACGGCGTCGAGATGGACCTCGTCACGCACGACCTGCGCAAATTCGTACGGCTGATGCTGCGCCGCAACGGCTATGTGCTGGAGCAGCTGCTGTCGCCGCTCGTCGTGCACACCACGGACGCCCACCGGGAGCTGGCCGAGCTGGCGCCCGGCGTGCTCACCGGTCACCATGCCCACCACTACCGGGGGTTCGCGAACACACAGTGGCGGCTGTTCGAGAAGACCGGGGAGCTCAAGCCGCTGCTCTACACCTTCCGGGTCCTGCTCACCGGCATCCATCTGATGCGCAGCGGTGAGGTGCAGCCGCATCTGCCGACGTTGATCGGGGAGGTCGACGCCCCCGGCTATCTGCCGGAGCTGATCGCGGCGAAGGCGGAGCGGGAGCACGGGGACGCCGACGTCGAGCACGCGCGCGTGGCGGCCGACGTGGAGCGGCTGCACGGCGCGCTCGACGAGGCGCAGGCGGCCTCAGCCCTGCCCGACGCCCCGCGCGGATACGACGCCCTGCACTCCTTCGTCGTACGGACCCGGCTGGAGAGCTGAGGCGCGGCGGACGCGGATCAGGAAGTCCTCGACCCGGCGGCGGTCCGGCTCGGCCGGGAGCGGGCTGCGGGCGGCGGCCTCCTCCGCCTCGCTCGCCAGGCGCGTCATCCGGGACTCCACCTCGCGCCACGGCACCTCGCCCCGCTTGACCTCCAGCAGCGACTCGCGCCGGTCGCCCACGTCGATGGTCAGGCGACCGGTGTCCAGCAGGTCCCGGGCGCTCGCGAGGAGGCGCAGGAGATGCATCGCGTGCTTCCAGCGCGGGGCGCCGTGGAGGCGGATGTCGGCCTCCAGCTTCTTGCGCTGGCCCAGCGCGTAGCGCGTGAACGTCTCGTGGGCGCGGCGGGACAGGAACGCCTCGCGCACTGCGACGAGCTCGCGGCCGGTGGCGTCGATGTGCTCCACGAGGGGCGAGTGCAGGCACTCCAGGATGTTCGGGTTGGCGCGCAGGGCCAGTTCGCAGAAGCGTTCCAGCTCCCAGCTGAACTGCTCCGGAAGCGGGCCCTCGACATGCGTCGGCGGCTTGTCGAGGCGCCAGAAGAGGGGCGTGGGGGCGAGGAACACGCCCCGGCGGTCGGTGTCGCTCCCGTCCGTCGCCAGACCGAAGGCGCGCGAGCCCATCACACAGGCGTAGATCGTGTGTTCGCGTACCAGGGTCTCGGCGTGCATGCCCCGGAGCGTACGCGGCCGGTCACACCAGGCGGATCGAATTTCCCTCCACGATGATCTTCTCCTCGGGCAGCGGTTGCGTCGCCGGAGGGTTGGCCACCGAGCCGTCCGTGATGTTGAACTTGCTGCCGTGGCAAGGGCAGTTGATCGTCCCGTCCGAGACACTGCCGACCGTGCAGTGCTGATGCGTGCAGATGGCGGAGAAGGCCTTGAACTCGCCCTGCTGCGGCTGGGTCACCACGACCTTCTCGTCCTTGAAGATCGTGCCGCCGCCCACCGGGATGTCGGAGGTGCCGGCCAGCTCCTTGCCCTCCTTGGTCTCCTTGCCGGTCTGGCCGTCCTGGCCGGGGGAGGTGGTGGCGGTCGACGTCGAGTCGCCGTTGCCGCCGGAATCGCCGCAGCCCGCGACGAGCGCCGTCGCGCCCGTGGCGAGGAGGATTGTGCGCCGCGTCGGACCGTGGGTCATGTCGTGACTCCGAAAGTGCGGAAGAACCAGAGGGCGGAGGTCAGCCAGATGATGGTGAGAGCGGTGAGAACCAGCCCGCCGACGATCGGCACCAGCCAGCCGGGAACGCGCTCCGAGCGGAGCAGCAGCATTTTTGCACTGAAAGCGCCCAGGAAGAAGCAACCCAGGACGGAGTGCAGGAAAACGCGCATGTCGTACGTCTGGTGGCCCAGCGCGTACAGGCGGTGCACCGCCACGGGCACGGAGACCAGAAGCCGACCGCGCGGGGGCCGGCCGTCTCAGCGGGCGGGCGACGTACGTCCGCCGCACGTGGGCTGACTAGGCTGGACCGTCGTAGAGCCGATCCGTACATCAGCGATCCGTACATCAGCAAGGAGCAGCGCCGTGGCGGTACGAGCGGTCCGGGGGGCCGTCCAACTGGAGCGGGACGAAGCCGGCCACATGGACGAGCAGGTCGGGGCCCTGCTCACCGCGATCCTGGAGCGCAACGACCTCACCGCGGACGACCTGATCAGCGTCTGGTTCACGGCCACACCCGATCTGCACAGCGACTTCCCGGCGGCCGCGGCCCGCAAGCTCGGCATCGTCGACGTTCCGCTGATCTGCGCCCAGGAACTCGACATCGCGGGCGCCATGCCGCGGGTCGTACGCGTCCTCGCGCACATCGAGTCCGACCGGCCCCGCGCCGACGTCGCGCATGTCTACCTCGGCGCCGCGGCCGCCCTGCGCAAGGACATCGCCCAGTGAGAACCGCACTCGTCATCGGCACCGGCCTCATCGGCACCTCCGCCGCCCTCGCCCTGTCCCAGCGGGGCGTCGTCGTGCACCTCGCCGACCACGACCCCGAGCAGGCCCGTACGGCGGCCGCGCTCGGCGCCGGCACCGACGAGGCCCCGGACGGGCCCGTCGACCTCGCGATCGTGGCCGCCCCGCCCGCGCATGTGGCCGCGGTGCTCGCCGACGCCGTGCGCCGGGGCGTGGCCCGCGGCTACCTCGACGTGGCCAGCGTCAAGGGCGGACCGCGCCGTGAGCTGGAGGCGCTCGGGCTCGACCTGTCGTCGTACATCGGCACGCACCCCATGTCGGGCCGCGAGAAGTCCGGGCCGCTGGCCGCCACCGGCGACCTCTTCGAGGGCCGGCCCTGGGTGCTCACGCCCACCCGCGACACCGACACCGAGGTGCTGAACCTCGCCCTGGAGCTGGTCTCGCACTGCCGTGCGGTGCCGGTGGTGATGGACGCCGACGCCCACGACCGCGCGGTCGCCCTGGTGTCCCACATGCCGCATCTGATGTCCAGCATGGTCGCCGCGCGCCTGCAGAGCGCCGAGGAGACGGCCGTACGGCTGTGTGGCCAGGGCATTCGGGACGTGACCCGGATCGCCGCCTCCGATCCGGGGATGTGGATCGACATCCTCTCCGCGAACCCCGGGCCCGTCGCCGACCTGCTCACCGATGTCGCCGCCGACCTGGAGGAGACGGTGCGCGCGCTGCGGGCGCTGCAGTCGTCCGACGAGGCCAAGCGGGTCGAGGGCACGGCCGGGATCGAGGACGTGCTGCGGCGCGGGAACGCCGGCCAGGTGCGGGTACCCGGCAAGCACGGTGCCGCTCCGCGGGCCTACGAGGTCGTCGCCGTGCTCATCGACGACCAGCCGGGCCAGCTGGCGCGGATCTTCGCGGACGCCGGACGGGCCGGCGTCAACATCGAGGACGTGCGGATCGAGCACGCCACGGGCCAGCAGGCCGGTCTGGTCCAGCTGATGGTGGAGCCCAAGGCGGCGCCGGTTCTGTCGGCGTCGTTGCGGGAGCGGGGCTGGGCGATCCGGCAGTAGGGCGCCGAGCGGCGCGCGGCCGGACGAGTGACGCGCACCCAGTAACCTTGTGCGGGGCACATTCGCGCCCCGCCCATCCCGACACACCGCACCAGGAAGGTGTCCTCCCGTGGAAAACGGTGCCGCCAAGCCCGTGATTGTCGCCATCGACGGCCCCTCCGGCACGGGCAAGTCGAGCACGTCGAAGGCCGTCGCCGCGCAGCTCGGGCTGAGCTACCTCGACACCGGCGCCCAGTACCGGGCGATCACCTGGTGGATGGTGAGCAACGGGATCGACATCGAGGACCCCACCGCGATCGCCGCGGTCGCCGGCAAGCCCGAGATCATCTCCGGCACCGACCCGGCCGACCCGACGATCAGCGTCGACGGCACCGACGTGTCCGCCCCGATCCGCACCCAGGAGGTCACCTCCAAGGTCAGCGCGGTCAGCGCGGTGCCCGAGGTGCGTACGCGGATCACCGAGCTGCAGCGCTCGCTGGCGACCTCCGCCGAGTACGGCATCGTCGTCGAGGGCCGCGACATCGGTACGACCGTGCTGCCCGACGCCGACCTGAAGATCTTCCTCACCGCCTCGCCGGAGGCCCGCGCCGCCCGTCGCAGCGGTGAGCTGAAGGGTGCCGACGTCAACGCCACCCGTGAGGCCCTGATCAAGCGTGACGCGGCCGACTCCAGCCGCAAGACCTCGCCGCTGGCCAAGGCGGCCGACGCGGTCGAGGTGGACACCACCGAGCTCACGCTGCAGCAGGTCATCGAGTGCGTCGTCACCCTCGTCGAGGAGAAGCGAGCCGCGAAGTGAGCCATTCGTCCGAGCGGGGCGCGGACATCGGGCGGCGCATCGGCGTCTCCCTGATGTACGGGCTGTGGCGCCCGCGGGTCCTGGGTGCCTGGAAGGTGCCCGCGGCCGGTCCGGTGATCTTCGCGGTGAACCACAGCCACAACATCGACGGGCCGATGGTGATGGGCGTGTCGCCCCGGCCCGTGCACTTCCTGATCAAGAAGGAAGCCTTCATCGGCCCGCTCGACCCCTTCCTGACCGGCATCGGCCAGCTGAAGGTGGACCGTCACGCGGCCGACCGCACGGCCATCACACAGGCGCTCGACGTGCTGTCGCACGGCGGTGTCCTGGGGATATTTCCCGAGGGCACCCGAGGCGAGGGCGACTTCGCCGCGCTGCGCGCGGGGCTCGCCTACTTCGCGGTGCGCAGCGGCGCGCCGATCGTCCCGGTCGCCGTGATGGGAAGTTCCGAGAAGCCGGGACGGTTGATAAAGGCGCTGCCCCCGCTGCGACACCGCGTCGACGTCGTCTTCGGCGACCCCTTCGAGGCGGGCGACGGCAGCGGCCGGCGTACCCGCACGGCGCTGGACGAGGCGACCGAGCACATCCAGAAGCAGCTCACCGAGCACCTGGAAATCTCCAAGCGGCTGACCGGCCGCTAGGCGACACTGAGTAGTGGATCAGCCGGGAAAAACCGGATGTTCCACCGATCACCACGATGAACGACGAGGTACGGACTTCATGAACGACCACATCCACTCCGAGGGCTCGGGCGAAGAGCACGACCACGGAGAGCTTGGCGATGCCGAGTACGCGGAGTTCATGGAGCTCGCCGCGGAAGAGGGCTTCGACCTCGATGACGTCGAGGGTGCCATCGAGGCGGCCGGTCACGGCCCGCTGCCGGTGCTCGCCGTCGTCGGCCGGCCGAATGTCGGCAAGTCGACTCTCGTCAACCGCATCATCAGGCGCCGCGAGGCCGTCGTCGAGGACAAGCCGGGCGTCACCCGTGACCGTGTGACCTACGAGGCCGAGTGGGCGGGCCGCCGCTTCAAGGTCGTCGACACCGGCGGCTGGGAGCAGGACGTCTTCGGTATCGACGCCTCCGTGGCCGCGCAGGCCGAGTTCGCGATCGAAGCCGCTGACGCCGTGGTGTTCGTCGTCGACGCCAAGGTCGGCGCCACCGACACCGACGAAGCCGTCGTACGACTGCTGCGCAAGGCCGGCAAGCCCGTGGTGCTGTGCGCCAACAAGGTCGACGGACCCAGCGGCGAGGCGGACGCCGCGTACCTGTGGTCGCTGGGCCTCGGTGAGCCGTACCCGGTCTCGGCCCTGCACGGCCGTGGCACCGGCGACATGCTGGACGCCGTCCTGGAGGCGCTCCCCGAGGCGCCGCGCGAGGCCTTCGGCGGGGGCGGCATCGGCGGCCCGCGCCGTATCGCGCTGATCGGCCGCCCGAACGTCGGCAAGTCCTCCCTGCTGAACAAGGTGGCCGGTGAGGAGCGCGTCGTCGTCAACGAAATGGCCGGCACCACCCGTGACCCCGTCGACGAGCTCATCGAACTGGGCGGCGTGACCTGGAAGTTCGTCGACACGGCGGGCATCCGCAAGCGCGTCCACCTCCAGCAGGGCGCCGACTACTACGCCTCGCTGCGCACCGCGGCCGCCGTCGAGAAGGCCGAGGTCGCCGTCGTCCTGATCGACGCCACCGACAGCATCTCGGTGCAGGACCAGCGCATCGTCACGATGGCCGTGGAGGCGGGCCGTGCGATGGTGATCGCCTACAACAAGTGGGACACCCTCGACGAGGAGCGCCGCTACTACCTGGAGCGGGAGATCGAGACCGAGTTCGGCCAGGTCGCGTGGGCGCCCCGGGTGAATGTCTCGGCGCGCACCGGGCGGCACATGGAGAAGCTGGTCCCGGCGATCGAGACGGCCCTCGCGGGCTGGGAGACCCGGGTCCCGACCGGCCGGCTGAACGCCTTCCTCGGCGAGCTGGTCGCCGCCCACCCGCACCCGATCCGAGGCGGCAAGCAGCCCCGCATCCTGTTCGGCACCCAGGCCGGCACCAAGCCTCCGCGGTTCGTGCTGTTCGCCTCCGGCTTCATCGAGGCGGGCTACCGGCGCTTCATCGAGCGCCGGCTGCGCGAGGAGTTCGGCTTCGAGGGGACGCCGATCCACATCTCGGTGCGGGTGCGCGAGAAGCGCGGCAAGAAGAAGTGACGAACACGACGTGGGGGCGGCCCGTCACCGGGCCGCCCCCACGTCGTGTGCTCAGCCTCTGCGCGCCGGCGGCAGCGCGGCCGGGACATGGTGCATGCCCGAGCCCTGTGGGCCGATATGCCCGACGCGCTGCCACTGCGGCTGCTGACCGCCGCTGTGGCGGGCGCTGTGCGCCCCCGCGCTGTAGGCGCTGTACGAGCTGCTGAACGACCCCGGACGATGGCCGCCGTACGAGCCCGTACTGCGCTGGATGCTCCCGAAGGCGACGAACCCGAGCTCCTCCTCACCGCTGCGATCACCCGGCAGCGAACGGAAGGACTTGACGTACTCGGCGTAGAGCGCGTCGTAGATAGGCGTGGGCGAGGGACCGCCCTGATGGCGGGGAACGTCGTATGCATGCACGTATGTCCAAACGACCCGGCACCGGAAGAGATGCGGCTGGGTAACGCCCCAAAGCGGCGCGCGGCCGCATCGATGGGCGGCTCCGCCGCGTGGGCGCGACCGGGCACACCTGACCCGCGGCCGCCGAACGACGCGCGGCCCCCGCTGAACAGGCGCCGTCAGGTCCCCGCGAGCGGCAGCGCCGCGGCGACCAACTTCCCGTTCGCCGCAGCCTTGTCCAGCGCGTCCCGCAGCAGGTCCTCCCGGGGCTGGCGCCCGATGGAACCCACCGGCGCGGCGAACATCAGTACCTGCTGGTGCTTGTTGGCCGCCGCCCGCCACCCGTCCGTCACCAGCAGCGGCTGATGCGCCTGCCACCACGCGACCGGCTGCCCGCCGTTCGTGCCCGGCTGCAGTACCGCGTGCAGCTGGCCCATCGCCAGCAGCACGGACCAGCCGTGCAGCACCGGCGGCACATCGGCCAGTTCGGTCACCGGCATGAACCCCTGTTCGATGAGCAGCGGCAGGAAGTCGTCCCCGGCGCCGATCGCGCCGGGCCGCACGATGGGCCCGGTCGGCTCGACGACCAGGGCGGGGTGCAACTCCCCGGCGATCAGCACCAGTCCGCTGGTCACGCCGAGCACGGCCTGCTCCGGCACGATGCTGTCCGGCTCCAGGTCGACCGTGTCGCCGCTGATGGACTTCACCGCGCCCTTCAGCTGCTCCTCGGTGACCTGGACGACCTGCGAGGGCAGACAGGTGGCGTGGGCGAAGGCGAGGACGGCGGTCTCGTCCCCGATGAACAGGACGGTGCTGGTGCGCTCCTGTTCGGAGTCGCCCGGGGTGCGGCAGGACGTGCAGTCGTAACTGCCGGGGGCGTTCTCTCCGGCGAGCAGCCGGTCGGCTTCCTCGTCGCCGATCTCGGCACGTACCTCGTCGCTGACATCGAGCATGCGCGGCACGGGTGGCTCCTCGGGATCTGGTGCGTGGTGGGGCCGGGTGGCTCCCGGCCCGTGAACCGGGCGGGTCCCGGGCTCATGAAGATGACAACGGACGATCTGTGGCGGGAGTCACGCACCACGGCGAACGGAATCGAACCATCCGACGCGCACCGTCACCTCCCGTGCGGAATCGCCTACTCACCGTCAACTCGCAGGAGTTCCAAGGAAGTTGATTGCGTGGGCTATGTCACACATCGTCAGGACCTGTGGTCGACAAATCCTGAAATCAGCGAATGAAGTGGGTGGCCGAAAATCGCTGATACCGAAGGTAACGGCGAACTGGCCTGGAATGACAAGTAGTTGGTTGATACCTCACGGCCCGTGTCCCTACATTCCTCCGCCGTGTGCAACGAGCACCGCCCGGGTACGTCCGCCGACCGCACCAGCCAGCTCGCAGAACGACCTTCCGGCGGACGGGGCGAGCGCGACCTGAGCGCCCGATGGCGTGTCAAGTCGCGCTCCGCCTTGGGGGACCCCGGGTCCTTCGAGAGGGATCTACATGTCCGAATGTGCCGATAACACTCACGACAACGCTCGCAAGACGGCGAAGGCTCCGCACCGGAGCCAGACTCGTACGACGGTGGTCCTCGCCGGGGCGGCACTGCTCGCCCCGCTCGGACTGCTGGCCGCGACCGGCAACGCCGCAGCGGCGGACAGTGGAGTGTGGGACCGCATCGCACAGTGCGAGAGCGGCGGCAACTGGCACATCAACACCGGCAACGGCTACTACGGCGGGCTGCAGTTCTCCGCCTCCACCTGGCGCGCGTACGGCGGTACGGCCTACGCGCCGACGGCGGACCAGGCCACCAGGACCCAGCAGATCGCTGTGGCCACCAAGGTCCAGCGCGCCCAGGGATGGGGCGCGTGGCCGACCTGTTCGGCCCGGGCCGGGGCGAACGGCGGCGCACCCGCCGCTCCCGACACCGGCGCGCAGGCCCCCGCCGCCAAGGCGGCCCCGGCTCCGGCGACTCCCTCGCGGACGCCGCAGCGTTCGTCGGAGCACACGACCCGCGACTCGTCCCGCGGTGACCTCACCGTCCGTGAGGGCGACACGCTGAGCGGCATCGCCGCCCGGCACGGGACCACCTGGCGGCAGCTGTACGCCGCCAACAAGTCCGTCATCGGCGGCGATCCCGACCTGATCGTTCCCGGGCTGCGCCTCGAACTCTGAGCACCCTCCAGGGGCCCCGCCCGGTCCGCCGACCGGGTGGGGCCCCCGCGGCCCTCGGACGCGCCGCGCAGGACGACGGCAATCAGCTGCCTAGCGTGCTCATATGAAATACGCACCGCTCACGATCGCCGTCGCCGCTGCCCTGTTGACCTCCGTCACCCCGGGCCCGGCGCACGCGCACGCCATGCACGCGCCCCAGGTGGCGCATGTGGAACATATGTCCGGACCACCGCCCAAACCCGCGTCCCTGTCCTGTGCCAAACGCCATTGGCCCTGGAGCTGTGTCGCCAAGTGCGAGAGTGGCGGCGATTGGCACATCAACACCGGCAACGGGCACTACGGAGGGCTTCAGTTCTCCCAGCCCACCTGGGAGGGCTTCGGCGGGCGGAAGTACGCCCCGCGCGCGGATCTCGCCACCCGCAAGGAGCAGATCGACATCGCCCGGAAGGTGGTGGCCGTACAGGGCTGGGGGGCCTGGCCGCACTGCTCCAGGCGGTACGGGCTCAAGGGCCGCATGAAGTTGGAGAAGCCCAGCCGTCCCCAGTCCGCGAAGCCCAGGCTGAACGGCGCTGTGCTGCTCATGCCCAGGAGGTCGATCCGGTTGGGCGCGCCGCTGCCCGGCGCTCGTACTCGCCCGCCTCTCCGCTGAACACGACCGCGCCACGCCGCAGTTCGTGAACGAGTGCCGCCCGGCCCCGCAGGACGGGCGGCAGTCGTTGCTCGGCGACGATCACGCACGCGTCCAGCCCGCTCAGCAACTCGTACGTACGGGCCGCCACAGCGGGTGACATGCCCTGCGCGGGCTCGTCCACGAGCACGACACGCGCGCGTGCCAGCAGAGCGCGGGAGAGGGCGAGCATGCGTTGCTCACCGCCGGACAGGGTGCCGGCACGGCGTGCCAGGAGACGTTCCAGGCGCGGGTAGGCGTCGAGGGCGACGTCGTACGACGGGGCCGCGAGTTCGAGGTTCTCGCGCACGGTGAGGGAGCCGAACACCGCCTGCCGCTCGGGGACCAGGCACAGCCCGCGCCGGGCCCGCTCGTGGGCGGGCACCCGGGTGATGTCGACGCTGTCCCACACCACCGCGCCGCCCGACAGCCGCACCGTGCCCGCCAGGGCGCGCAGAACCGTCGTACGGCCGGATCCGTTGCGGCCCAGCAGAACGGTCAGGCCGGGGCCGTGGGCCGCGATCGTGATGCCGTGGAGGGCTTCCAGGGGGCCGTAACGCACGCGCGCGTGGCGCAGGGAGATCGTGGTCATGCGGGGGTCTCCTCGGCGCCTGTCGCATCGAGTACGCGGTCGGGTGGGCCGGAGGCGACGACGCGGCCCGCCGCCATGACGTGCACGGTGTCGGCGAGGTCGGCGACCAGGTCGAGGTCGTGCTCGACGACGAGCAGCGCCATGCCGTCCGCGGCCAGGGCCTTCAGGACCCGGGTCAGTGCGATGACTTCGGCCGTGTCGAGACCGGCGGCCGGTTCGTCGAGCAGCAGGACGCGGGGGCCGCCCGCGAGGGCCCGGGCCAACTCCACACGCCGCAGCGTGCCGGTGGGCAGGCCTGCGGCGGGCAGAGAGCGTACGGGGCCGTCCAGGCCCAGCAGTCTCAAGGATCGTTCCACCGCCGCCGGGTCCTGGAGGCGGCCCTGTTCGGCGCCTACGCGGACGTTCTCGGCCACGGTCAACGAGGGGAAGACCGCAAGCTGCTGGAAGGTGCGTGCGATGCCGAGGCGGGTGCGGGCGTGGGCGGACTGGCGGGTGATGTCGCGGGGGCCGAGGAGGACTTGGCCGTGGGTGGGGCGGTGGGTGCCGGCCAGGCAGTGGAAGAGGGTGCTCTTTCCCGCGCCGTTGGGGCCGATGATCGCGGTGATGCGGCCTGGGGGGACGGTGAGGGTGATCTCTTCGAGGGCGGTGAATCGGTCGTAGCGGGCCTGGAGGTGGCGGGTCGTCAGTGTGGGTGTGGGTGCGGGTGGGCGTGGCCGTCGTGGGGGCTCAGCGCCGTCGGCGGTCGCGGCGGTCCGGGGGCGTGCCTGGCGCGATGCCGTCAGGCCCGCCAGGAGTGGTTGAGGCGTGGCTGCTCGCTCTGCCGGGCGCAGTCGCCCCCGTACCCGCGCGCCCAGCGGCGTCAGCGTCGCCCCCCGCCGAGTCCGCAGCCTCTCCGTCGCCGCCCGCACCGCCTCGTACGGCCCCCCGGGGAACCGCCCCACCAGCACCGCCAGCACCCCGATCAGCGCCGCCGCCACGCCGCCCCGGGCGCCCGCGTCGAGGCCGACCAGAAGGGCCGCGGCGGCCAGGGCGCCCAGGGTGCTGTCGGCGCCCAGGACCACCACCGCGGCGAACCAGAGGAGGCCGCGGACCGGGTCGTAGGCGGCGGGGTCGAAGGCGCGCAGGCCCATGCCGAGCATGCCGCCGCCGAGGGCGGCCAGGGCGGCGCCCGAGACGAAGGCCAGCAGCTTGAGGGAGGGCACCTGGACGCCCGCCGCCGACGCCCCGGACTCGTGGTCCCGCATCGCGGCCAGGGCCCGGCCCGTGCGGCCCCGGCGCAGCAGCCAGGTCGTCAGCAGGGCGGCCGCCAGCAGACAGAGCTCCAGGACGTAGTACGCGCGGTCGCCCTCGAAGCCCGCCGGGCGCCCAAGGGACAGCCCCGAGATCGCGTACGGCTGGGCGAAGACGAAGCGGCTCACGCCGACGCCGACCGCGAAGGTGGCCAGCGCGAGCGCCAGGCCCCGGCGGCTGATCGCCGGCCAGCCCGTGAGGAGGCCCAAGGAAGCCACCAGGACGACCGCCAGCGCCAGTGCCGCGAGCTCCGGCAGGCGGGGCAGGCCCGGGAAGCCGCCCGCGGCCAGCAGGGCCGTGAACAGGGCGCCCAGGCCCGCGTACGCCGCCTGCCCGAGCGAGATCTGGCCGCCGCGGCCCGTGACGACGACCAGGGAAAGCAGCACCACGCCCAGCGCCGGCACCTGCACCGACGTATGCAGGTCCGAGCCCGCGAAGCCCAGGGGCAGCAGAAAGAGGACGGCTGCCACGATCCAGGCGCCCGGAGGGGTCGGCACGCGCGCGGTGGCCGTGCGGGGGAGGGCGTCCCGGGTGCCGACGCGGGGGAGTGCCAGGGCCGCGATCAGCAGGGCGACGACGAAGAGGTTCGTGCTCACGGCCTGCAACAGGGGCGCGCCCCAGCCCGACGGGTGCAGGCGCGTCAGCTGGCTCTGGGCGACCGCGATCGTCAGCGCCGCCAGCACCGCGATCGGAAGGCTGCGCATGCGGGCCGCCACCGCGACCGCGACCACCTCCATGACCAGCAGCGGCATGCCGTACGGGTCCAGGCGCACGTACGGCGCCAGCAGTACGCCCGTCAGACCCGCGGTGAACGAGCCGAACGCCCAGCCCGCCGCCGCGACCCGGTCCGCGTCGATGCCCCCGAGGACCGCCAGCTCCCGGTCGTCGACCACGGCCCGCAGCTCCCGGCCGAAACGCGTCCAGCGGATCACCGCGCCCACCCCGGCCGCCAGCAGCAGCGCCACCGACAGCTGGCCCCAGGGGTCCGCCGGCACCAGCTCCGGAGCGTCGTCCCGGGCGCCCTGGCCCCACAGCAGCGCCGCCCCGCCCACCAGCAGCACGAACACCCCGATGGACGCCACCAGGGTCTGCGCCGGGTCGCCGCCGAGGACCGACAACGGTCGGAAGACGAATCGTTCCAGCGTCATCCCGACGGCCGGTGCGAGGACCAGCAGCGTCACCGTCGCGCCCGCCCACAGCGGCCAGCCCCACTCCACCACGCACTGGCGCAGCACATACGCGCACACCATCGCGATCGCCCCGTGCGCGAAGTTCAGCACGCCGGTCGCGCGGTACGTCACGACCAGACCGATCCCGGTGAGCGCGGCGGCGCTGCCGACCGAGAGGCCGGCCAGGGTGAGGTCGTACGTAAGCGAGGCCATCAGTCATCCGCTTCGGCGGGTTCACAGATCGGGCACGGGCCCAGTTCGCCGCTGCGCACCAGCTTCGCGTCGACGGGGACGGCCTCCACCTTCCCGGCGACCAGTGGGCAGTCCGCCCGGTGCCAGAGGGTGCCGCCGGGCACCATCAGCAGCTCCCCGCTGACCGCCAGGGGCGCCGCGGCCGACCGCCCGGACTCCTCGGCGTCGGAGGGCTCGGCGGCGACCAGAAGGCCGTACAGCTCCTCCACGCGCGCGGCGGCGAGCGCGCTCCGGCCGTGGGTCAGCAGCACCGCCCCGGCGATGATCAGGGCGGCGCCGGGGACCGTGCAGGACGCGAGATACGGCAGCTGCCGCTCGGCGAACCGCTCGCCGGAGACGCCGTACCAGCCGATGACGCACAGCACCGCGCCCGCGGCGAGCGCGGCCCAGCCGGCCCAGAGGACGGGGTGCACGGTCCGCAGTCGGGCTGTCCGCATCGCCGGCTCCCACATGTCGGGTTCGAGCGCACGCACATCGGCATTCTGCGCATGTGCCTGTCCATGTCAGCCAATGGCTTGCACTATGCCTCCTGCAAGCTGACCCTGAAAGCACCGGGCGCACACGGCCCGGATCGACACCCGGTGGTGAGCCAGATGGTTCTCGGGAGCGACCTCAGGCGGCGCAACGCGCACAGGGGGCGGGGGAGGGTGCTGGCGGCCGCCCTGCTCCTCTGTCTCGCCCCGGCCTTCGTGGCCTGCAGCGACGACGAGGGAGGCGGCGGCAACGAGACACCGCCGACCCCGACCGCCGAGCGGACCGAGCAGTCGCCGGCCGCGACCGCGCCCGCGGACGTCGGGGCGGCCGAGACGGAGATCAAGCAGAACTGGCAGAAGTTCTTCGACCCGGACACCGCCCTGAAGGACAAGCAGGCCGTCCTGGAGAACGGCGACCGGCTGGCGCCGGTCCTCGACGCGTTCAGCGGTGACGAGCGCGGCGGGCAGGTCCAGGCTCAGGTCTCCAAGATCGAGTTCACCTCGCCGACCGAGGCGAACGTGACCTACGACCTCACCCTCAAGGGCGCCACCGCCCTCCCGGACGCCTCCGGAACGGCCGTCGAACAGGACGGCACCTGGAAGGTGTCCGCCAAGACCCTGTGCGCGCTGGTCCAGTTGAGCGGCAATGGGTCGCCGATCCCGGGGTGCTGAGGCGGCGATCGCCGTGCTGGTCCTGGCTCTGAGTACGGCGTGCGGCAGCCGGCTGCCCGAGAGCGACTTCGAACACCGCGACCGGGGCCCGACCGCCGAACCGCCCGCGGATCGCACCCCGGTCCGCGTCGGCGTCATCACCAGCGCCACCAGTCCTGTCGGCGGCAACGCCTTCACCGGCCCGCGCGACGGCGCCAAGGCGTACTTCGACCGCCTCAACGCGCGCGGCGGCATCGACGGCCGCCGCGTCGAGGTGCACCTGTGCGACGACGGCGGCAGCGGCGTCGGCAACAACGAGTGCGTGCACAAGCTGATCGACGAGGACCACGTCGTCGCCCTGGTCGCCACCACCGCCCTGGACTACGCGGGCGCCTCACGCGTCTCACGCGCACGCGTGCCCGACATCGGCGGCCAGCCCATCGGATCCGCCTACGACACCTGGCCGCACCTGTACGGCATCTACGGCAGCCTCGCGCCCCGCGACGGCACCACCGGCTGGGACGGCAAGCAGTACGGCGGTACCGAGGTCTACCGTTACTTCAAGCGCGAGCACGGCGCCCGTACGGCCGCCGTCGTCTCGTACAACCAGCCCGCGTCCGCCGCCTACGCCCGCCTCGTCGAGCGGGGGCTGAAGGCCGAGGGCTACAAGGTGGTCACCGAGCAGGTCGACTTCGCGCTGCCCAACTTCCGCGCGGCGGCGGCCGATCTGAAGGAGCAGGGCGCCGACCTCGTCTTCGACGCCATCGACACCCACGGCAACGCCCGGCTGTGCGCGGCGATGGACGACGTCGGCGCCGAGGTCACCGCCAAGGTCACGAACGTACAGAACTGGACGTCCACCGTCGCCGAGGACTACAAGGACGCCCCGCGCTGCCGCAACGCCCTGTGGGCGACCGGCTCGTCCCGCAACTACCAGGACACCGGCCAGGACGCCGTACGGGAGTTCAGGGACGCCACGAAGGGCCTTGAGACGCACTCCCAGTGGCAGCTGGAGGGCTGGGCGGCGGCGATGTGGTTCACGGACGCGGCGAAGGCGTGCGCCGGACAGGGCGTCACGCGCGCGTGCGTCGACGACCACATGAACCGCAGCCGGGGATACACCGCCGACGGGCTGCTGCTCCCCGTCACGTTCGAGCGGCTGCCGGAGCCGCCGAAGAGCCGCCGGACCTGTCTGTCGGTGGCCCGCTGGGAGGACGGCCGGGGCTGGGTCTCCCAGACGGACATGAACGACTCGTGCTTCGAAGTGCCGCAGCTGTCGTACCAGCCTTGAGACGCAACCAAAAGGCCGCGTCGCCGGTCCAACCGACAGAGCCCACAGAGCCGACAGCCGAGGGAGGAACCGCAGCGCATGACGCCCGTGCCGCAGACCGCACCACTGCGCGCCGACTGCATCGCGGATTCGGCCGGCGGGCTGACCTTCGACGTCACGGCGGCCGGGGCCACCGATGAGGCCCACTTGGTGCTGCGCCACCGCGAAGGCCGCGAGGAGGTCAGCCTTCCGTTGACCCCGGCCGCGCGTGGCCATCTGCGCGCCGCACTCCCCAGCAGCGTCGCGCTGCCGGAGGGCCACTGGGACGCGTACGCGCGCGTGACGGAGGGCGAACCGCACCGTTTGGCACCGGGCGCGATGGAGGTCCACATCCTCGCCTCCCGAGTCCCGTACGAGACCCGACAGGGCAACCTGAGCGTCGTGTGCCGGTTAGCGGCAACACCCTTAGGGGCGCGGGGAACTGCGCGATCAACCACGACGAGCCCGCACCCGCCCGCAAGATCCGCACCCCCGAGCCATTAGGCGACCGGTGGCGGCGATCAGGACTGCTCAGGGCCGGCTTGCTCGCTCTTCGGCTCGGGCTGCGGAGCCTCCAGCGCGTGGTCCGGGTGATGCAGATCGAACGCCGGGGACTCGGAGCGGATCTTCGGCAGGGTCGTGAAGTTGTGCCGCGGGGGCGGGCATGAGGTGGCCCACTCCAGGGAGCGGCCGTAGCCCCAGGGGTCGTCGACCTCGACCTTCTTGCCGTACTTGGCGGTCTTCCAGACGTTGTAGAGGAACGGCAGCGTCGACAGGCCGAGCAGGAACGCGCCGATCGTCGAGACCGTGTTCAGCGCCGTGAAGCCGTCGGCGGCGAGATAGTCGGCGTACCTGCGGGGCATGCCCTCCGCGCCGAGCCAGTGCTGCACCAGGAACGTGGTGTGGAAGCCGATGAACAGCGTCCAGAAGTGGATCTTGCCGAGCCGTTCGTCGAGCATCTTCCCGGTGAACTTGGGCCACCAGAAGTGGAAGCCGGCGAAGATCGCGAAGACGACCGTGCCGAAGACGACGTAGTGGAAGTGGGCCACGACGAAGTACGAGTCGGAGACATGGAAGTCCATCGGCGGTGACGCAAGGATCACCCCGGTCAGACCGCCGAACAGGAACGTCACCAGGAAGCCCGTCGCCCACAGCATCGGGGTCTCGAAGGACAGCGAGCCCTTGATCATGGTCCCGGTCCAGTTGAAGAACTTCACGCCCGTCGGCACCGCGATCAGGAAGCTCATGAACGAGAAGAACGGCAGCAGCACCGCGCCCGTGACGAACATGTGGTGCGCCCACACCACGATCGACAGACCGGTGATCGCCATCGTCGCCCCGACCAGCGTCAGATAGCCGAAGATCGGCTTGCGGCTGAAGACCGGGATGATCTCCGTGATGATGCCGAAGAACGGCAGCGCGATGATGTACACCTCGGGATGCCCGAAGAACCAGAACAGGTGCTGCCACAGCAGTGCACCGCCGTTGCCCGCCTCGAACACCACCGAGCCGAACCGGCGGTCCGCCTCCAGCACCAGCAGCGCGGCCGCCAGCACCGGGAACGCCATCAGGATCAGGATCGATGTGAACAGGGTGTTCCACACGAAGATCGGCATCCGGAACATCGTCATGCCGGGGGCGCGCATCCCGATGATCGTGGTGATGAAGTTGACCGCGCCCAGGATCGTGCCGAACCCGGCCAGCGCCAGTCCCATGATCCACAGGTCGGGACCGACGCCGGGGGAGCGCTCCAGGCTGTTGAGCGGCGCGTAGGCGAACCAGCCGAAGGCGGCCGGCCCGTCCGGCACGATCAGCGAGCCCATCACGATCAGGCCGCCGAACAGGAACAGCCAGTACGAGAACATGTTCAGCCGTGGGAAGGCCACGTCCGGGGCGCCGATCTGCAGCGGCATCAGCTCGTTGGCGAAGCCCGCGAAGGTCGGGGTCGCGAACAGCAGCAGCATGATCGTGCCGTGCATGGTGAACAGCTGGTTGAACTGCTCGTTGCTCAGCATCTGCATACCGGGCCGGGCCAGCTCGGCCCGCATCAACAGGGCCATGACACCGCCGGCCAGGAAGAACCCGAACGAGGTGATCAGGTAGAGATGGCCGATCTTCTTGTGGTCGGTGGTGGTCAGCCAGTCGACGACCACACGGCCGCCCGGTGGCCTGCTACGCATGGGCCGTGCCGTCGCCTGTACGGTCTGCGTCCGCATCGCTCGCTCGCCCCTTCGCTCGTCGCGTCCCGGGCCCGCTGAAGCCCGCGTCGCACGCGCCGACGCGAGCTCACGCCATGATGCTCGCGTCGGCGGCGCTCCGACAGAGGGCGTACGGAGGTTCTGTGGTGGAACCATGTACTTCCTGTGCGGCACCGGCTCCCGTGGCCCGCGCGGAATCGAGGGGAAAAGGGGTCCGGAGGCAGTTTCTCGGGAACTTTTGCGCCAGGCCGTCGGGCCCGTCGTCACGACACGCGGGAATTGCGATCGAATGCCTGCGAAAGGCTCAGAGAATCCCCCGTCCGTGTGACGGTCCGTCGATGTCGAAGTGACCGAAACGCGTGTCGTGATCCTGTGACAAAAGCGTGACCGGAGAGGGACGTGTGACCCGGATGACCGCTGCAAAGGATCCCGGTCGGCTCTGGCCCGATCACCGCGCGAGGCCCTAGCGTTGGCCGTATGGCACCCATTCCGAAACCCCCCGCGGAACCCCAGGACAACCCGGACGCGTATGTCGGTCTCGATGCCGACAGGGCCGAGCGACTCGCCCGTGACCGCGGGTGGTCGACGGTGCGTTCGCTGCCGCCGGGGGCGATCATCACCATGGAGTACCGCAGCGGTCGCCTGAACTTCGAGGTGAAGGACGGCCAGGTGGCGCGGGCCTGGAAGGGCTGACACACGGCGACGGCCCCGGTTCCTCGACAGGAACCGGGGCCGTCGCCATGCGGTGGTCGTGTGTACCGAACCCGCTGGATGTGCTGGTCAGCCGCCCGTCAGAGGGCGGGCCGTCGGGGTCCCGCCGCGGGTGGGGCGGTCCGTGTGCGGCGGTCGGCGCTTGCCGGCCGGGGTGACCGGGGTGCGCTCCGCGCGGACCGTGTGCGGACCGGGCGCCAGGTGGTAGGCGGTCGGCCGGGCGGAACGGGCCGCGGAGGACGCCTCGCGCGCCGCGGTCTCCTCGTCGCCCGCCGTGGCCAGCGGCTTGAGCAGCACCGGGGCCTCGACCGGGGCGGGTGGCACCGGAACGGCGGCGGCCCGGCGGGCGCGCCGGCGGTCGCGCAGGTCGAGGATCAGGGTCTCGGAGCGGGCGATCAGCGGCTCGAACCACGGCAGGGCGAGCAGGATCAGCAGACCGGCGGTCCAGCCCAGCAGCACATCGCTCAGCCAGTGCGTACCGAGGTAGACGGTGGACAGGCCGACGCCCAGCGAGGTCACCGCCGACAGGGCCGACAGCCAGCGGCGCGCTCTCGGGGTCGAGGCCAGATAGGCCAGGATTCCCCAGGTCACCACGGCGTTGGCGGTGTGGCCGCTGGGAAATATATCGCCGCCCAGCCACATCTCGTTCGAGCCGATGCTGGTCGCGTAGTGCGGTCCGAGGCGGCCCATGCCGAGCTTGGCGGCGCCGACGGTGATGTTCAGCAGGAGCAGCGAGACGCCGAGTGCGATCAGCGGACGCAGGGTGTGCTGACGCCAGGACCGCCAGCCCAGCCAGGCCGCGACCATCACGGCGGTCGGGCCGCGCTGGCCGAGCACCACGTAGTAGTCGACGAACCAGTGGATCTCCGCCCACTGCTGATACGGCCGGAAGAACATGACCTGCCAGTCGAGCCGGACCAGCCACGAGGTGATGACGACGGCCCACACGATGGCCCCGTAGAAGGCCAGGGTCGCGCCGAACAGCACGATCCGGTGCCGGGTCATCCGCGGCACATCGATGTGGGCCGGGCGTTCCGGCTCCCGGTCCAGCCTGGCGAAGACCCGGTCCAGACGGGTCAGCTTTCGTTCGGTACACACCCAATCGACGTTACAGCGAGTGAGCGCAGTTCAACGGCGATTCCACGGCTTTGTGATGACGATGTGATGTGGGATTCCTCTCAGGAGGAGGTTTATTTCCAAGGAATCCGCAATCATCGGGCGCCGCATCCTTCAATTCCTTTGATCATTCTGTTCGTTCGTTTTTCGCTGCTTATGAATTCGTTCACCGAATCATCGGGTGGAATTCTCCCGGCGCTCACCGATCCGGGCCGGACTGTGTGGCGTACGCCACACGCGTTCGTGTGGCCTCTGAGAGGTCCGCCACTGGGCGCGGAGGCGGACTCGCGTACGCTGACGAGTCACTCGCCCTTGATTGCGCGGGCCGGAGACAACCGCTCCTCTCCGGCCGAGTCGCGGGGAGTCCCCACCCCGTGTGCCCGCCGAGGGCGAGGGAACATCTGGGAGGTACGTACATGTCCGGGACGACCACGGCCGCCGCTGCGCTGCGCCGTCGGGCGGCCGGGGCCGGTGCCAACCGCTGGGTCGTCCTCGTCGTCCTCTGCGTCAGCCTGCTGCTCGTCGCGGTGGACGCGACCGTCCTCCATGTGGCGGTACCCGCCGTCACCGAGGACCTCCGGCCCGGCGCGATAGAGCTGCTCTGGATCGTCGACATCTACCCGCTCGTCTGCGCCTCGCTGCTGATCCTCTTCGGCACGCTCGGTGACCGGGTGGGCCGCAGACGCGTTCTGCTGCTCGGATACGGCCTCTTCGGCCTCGCCTCCGGCCTCGCGGCCCTGGCCCACGACCCACAGGTGCTGATCCTGGCCCGTGCCCTGCTCGGGGTCGGCGGCGCGATGATCATGCCCGCGACCCTGTCGATCCTGCGCCAGGTCTTCCCCGACCGGCGCGAGCGGGCCCTCGCGATCGGCATCTGGAGCGCGGTGGCCGCGGTGGGCGCGGCGGTCGGGCCGCTGATCGGCGGATTCCTCCTCGAACACTTCTGGTGGGGCTCGGTCTTCCTCGTCAACATCCCGCTGATGCTGATCAGCCTTCCGGTGGGCCGGCTGCTGCTGCCCGAGTCCAAGGGCGACGGCAAGGGCCCCTGGGACGTGGTCGGCGCGCTGCTCGCGGCGGCCGGGCTGTTCGGCGTCGTGCTGGGCGTGAAGCGGCTCGGCGGCGGGGAGCCGGCGGCCAGCCTGCTCACCCTGGTGCCGCTGGTGGTCGGCTCGGTGCTGCTGGTTCTGTTCGTCCGACGGCAGAAGCGCCGGACGTATCCGCTGGTGGACCTGGGGATGTTCGCGCGACCGGCGTTCAGTACGTCGGTCGGGTGCATCGTGCTGGCGATGCTCGCGCTGGTCGGGCTCGAACTGATCGCGGCGCAGTATCTCCAGCTGGTGCTCGGGCTGTCGCCGCTGGAGACGGGGCTACGGCTGCTGCCGCTGACGTTCGCGGCGATGGCGTCCGGGCTCGCGGGAGCGCGCATGCTGCGGCGCTTCGGGCCGCGGCGGATGGTGTGCGCCGGGTTCCTGCTGACGGCCGTAGCGGTCGTGGTGCTGACCGCCATGGGCGCCGAGGACAATCCCGGCCTGCTGCTGTGCGGGTTCGTGCTGCTGGGCTTCGGGCTGGAGACGACGCTCTTCGGGGCGTACGAGTCGATGCTGAGCGAGGCTCCGCCGGAGCAGGCCGGTGGGGCGGCGGCGATCGGTGAGACGTCCTACCAGCTGGGTGCCGGGATCGGGATCGCGTTGCTGGGCAGCGTGATGAACGCGGCGTACGCCCCCGGGCTGGCGTCCGTGTCGGGAGTGCCGGCGTCGGCCTCCACGGCGGCCTCGCACTCGTTGGGGGAGGCGTACGAGGTCGCCGGGCAGCTGGGCGGGTCGGCGGGGATGGCCCTGCATCATGCGGCCCGGGAGGCGTTTGTGCACGGGCTGCATGTGACGTTGCTCGTGAGCGCGGGGCTGTTGCTGCTGGGGGCGGTGATGGCGTTGCGGTTGCCGCGGACCATGCAGTGCGACGCCCCGGCCGTGGAGCTGCCCAAGCCGAGGGAAGTCGCGGAGTCCCGAGTCTCGGCCTGACCGGCCTTCTCCCGTTGCGGTGCCCCGTGCGTACTGGACGTGCGGGACACTGCGTCGTAGCGTCTGGCCCACAATCGTAACTAGCGGCGCTAGTTTTCGTCGTTGCCGGAGGGTCCTGCATGTCCGCGTCCTCGAAGTTGCCCCCGTTCGACCCCGCCGACCCCCTCGGCATCGACGACCTCCTGGAGCCCGAGGATCTGGCCATCCGGGGCACCGTGCGGGCGTGGGCGGCGGATCGGGTCCTGCCGTATGTCGCCGAGTGGTACGAGACGGGTGAGCTGCCGGGGATCCGGGAGCTGGCGCGGGAACTCGGGGAGATCGGTGCGCTCGGGATGTCCCTGAGCGGGTACGGGTGCGCCGGCGCCTCGGCCGTGCAGTACGGGCTCGCCTGTCTCGAGCTGGAGGCCGCCGACTCCGGGATCCGGTCCCTCGTCTCCGTGCAGGGGTCCCTCGCCATGTACGCGATCCATCGGTTCGGGAGCGAGGAGCAGAAGCAGGAGTGGCTGCCTCGTATGGCCTCCGGTGAGGTCATCGGGTGCTTCGGGCTGACCGAGCCCGACCACGGGTCCGACCCCGCCTCGATGAGGACCTACGCCAAGCGGGACGGCTCCGACTGGGTGCTGGGCGGGCGGAAGATGTGGATCACCAACGGGTCCGTCGCCGGGGTCGCCGTCGTGTGGGCGCAGACCGACGAGGGGATCCGCGGGTTCGTCGTGCCGACCGACAGCGCCGGGTTCTCCGCCCCGGAGATCAAGCACAAGCTGTCGCTGCGCGCCTCCGTCACCAGTGAACTCGTCCTCGACGACGTACGGCTGCCCGCCGATGCCGTACTCCCCGACGTCGTCGGGCTGAAGGGGCCGCTCAGCTGTCTCTCGCACGCCCGGTACGGGATCGTGTGGGGTGCCATGGGCGCGGCGCGGTCCTGTTTCGAGGCCGCTGTCGACTACGCGAAGTCGCGGGAGCAGTTCGGCCGGCCGATCGGGGGCTTCCAGCTCACCCAGGCCAAACTCGCCGACATGGCGCTCGAACTGCACAAGGGGATTCTGCTCGCCCACCATCTGGGGCGGCGCATGGACGCCGGCCGCCTGCGTCCCGAGCAGGTCAGCTTCGGCAAGCTCAACAATGTCCGTGAGGCCATCGACATCTGCCGTACGGCGCGGACGATTCTCGGTGCCAACGGGATCTCGCTCGAATATCCCGTGATGCGGCACGCGACCAACCTGGAATCGGTGCTCACCTACGAGGGCACCGTCGAGATGCACCAGCTCGTGCTGGGCAAGGCGCTCACCGGGCTCGACGCCTTCCGCTGAACCCACGAGCGGGCAGGGCCGGTGAGCGGCCCTGCCTCAGCTCTGGTTGTAGAAGCCGTCCTCGCGGTGAGCCGCCCGCTCGCCGCTGATGATCTCCGTGTCGGCCGGAGTCAGCAGGAACACCCGGTTGGACACGCGGTCGATCGAGCCGCGCAGACCGAAGATGAGCCCCGCGGCGAAGTCGACGACGCGCTTGGCGTCGCCCGGCTCCATGGCCGTGAGGTTCATGATGACCGGGACCCCGTCCCGGAACAGCTCGCCGATGGCGCGGGCGTCCCGGAAGCTGTCCGGGGTGACCGTGCCGATGCGGCGGCCCTTCTCCTCGGCGACGTCCGTGGCCACCTTGACGCGCGGGTCGGTGACCCAGGCATCCCCGGGCTCGGTCCCGTCGGAGTACTCGTCGTCGTAGTAACGCTCGTCATCGTTGTCGTCAACGAGGCCCAGCCAGGCACTCGCCTTGCGCACCGATCCCATGGACGCCTCCTCTCAGAGCGGTCTTTCTTGCATTCCGCATCCCTATGGTCATCCATGATGCGGACGTCGCGCCAAGTGGATAGACGCCGCGCGGGGGGTTTGTGACGGTACTGGTGCACAGCGAATACGTCGAGAGCCCGTGTCCCCCAAGGGGCATGCCACGTACGGCTGCTGACTGTGAGTGAAATATGATTCTTCACGGCGTATGGGTGATGCGGGGTGCGTACGGGTGAACGATGCTGCCGTGGTGATCGACACGGCGGTCGGTACGATGCGGCAGCTCAACGTCGTCGGAACGTCGTAAGAACCTCGGGGGAGCGTCGTGTTCGGAATCGTCAGGCCATGTCGTCATCGGCTCGGAGAGAACCTCACAGGGCAATGGTTGGCGCATTTGTGCGGACTGTGCCTCTCGTTGCGCGGGGACCACGGTCAGTTCGCGCGGATCGTCACCAACTACGACGGGCTTCTGATCTCCGTCCTGACGGAAGCTCAGGCGGAGAAGGCCAGTGGACTGCGGCGTACGGCGGGACCTTGCCCGTTGCGCGGAATGCGCACCGCGTCCGTCGCACAGGGTGAGGGTGCTCGGCTCGCCGCCGCCGTCTCGCTGGTGCTCGCCTCCGCCAAGGTGCGTGACCATGTGGCCGACGGTGACGGGCTGCTGGCCCGCAGGCCGGTGGCGCTCGCCGCGCGCCGGGTGGCCGCCGGTTGGGGTGCGGCGGGTGCCCGTAGCGGCTCGGCCGTCGGGTTCGACACCGCCGTACTCGTCGACGCCGTGGACCGGCAGGTCGGCATCGAGGCGCTGGCCGGGCTCGGCACCTCCGTCCTGGCCGTGACCGAACCGACCGAGACGGCGACCGCCGCGGCCTTCGCGCACACCGCGATCCTGGCCGGACGGCCGGGCAATGCCGAGCCGCTCGCCGAGGTCGGGCGCCTCTTCGGCCGGCTGGCGCACCTCCTGGACGCCGTGGAGGACCGGGCGGCCGACGCCGAGTCGGGTGCGTACAACCCGCTCACCGCGACCGGGACCTCGCTCGCCGAGGCGCGCCGGCTCGCCGACGACGCCGTGCACGGAGTGCGGTTGGCGCTGCGCGAGGTCGAGTTCACGGATCCCAAGCTCGCCCATCTGCTTCTGGTGCACGAGCTGCGGCGGTCGGTGGACCGGGCGTTCGGCACGGTGCCGACCTGCTCGTCCCACCAGCCAGGACCCGGGCCCTATGGACAGCCGCCGCAGCAGGGGCCGTACGGGGCGCCGCAGAATCCGTATGCCGGGGGCGGGAATCCGTACCTGGGCGGCACCCCGTACGCCGGTGGTGGGGGAGCGCCCGGCGGTGGTGGCGGTGCCGGTGGTGGCGGTGCCGGTGGTGGCGGTGGTGGCTTCGGCGGGTTCGGCGGTGGGCCCGCGCCTCAGCCGCCGAAGGGACGGCGTGGGTTCTGGGCCGGCTGCGGGATGTTCTGGCTGCTGTGCTGCACCTGCAAGCTGTGCTGCGCCGAGGAGTACGAGGGTCCTTGGTCCCGCAAGAAGCGCGAGGGCTGCTGCCGGGACTGCGACTGTGACGGCTGCGACTGCTGCTGCCCCTGCGACGGCTGCTAGGGAGGGCGACTTCCGGCCATCCGGGGGAGCGGGTGGCCGACGGGGACCAGGAGCGAGCCGGGCTCGGGGCGCGTACGGGGAGCGTCGGCCGGTCGTGTCGGTGCGCGAAAGGGCGTGGGGCGTACGCGACTTCGCCCCCGCCGAGGAAAGGCCGATGTGGGCGTGCGCATTCACCGGCCACTTCGTCGTCCCTTTCCGTCGCCGCTCCGGACGCTCCAAGTCGCCGGCGCGGCGGGTGAGCACAACCTCGCCGACCGGCTCTGACCGGGGCGGGAGCGGCCAACTCACATAGATCGTTCAAAGATTGACGGCCGAAAGGCGCCCTTGCGCCTACCGGTCGTTCGGCCGAATATTCCCCTCAGCGCTTGTCAGGGGCACGGCATGTCCGGAATCCGGACAGCCGCTCTTCTGACTGCGCCTCACAGGCCCCGACCCCACGCGGGCCCCCGACTTCCCTTGGAGGGAACGAAAAGTGAGGATCAAGCGCACCATCCCCCGCAGCGGCATCACGAGACGGACCCGGCTGATCGCCGTATCCACCGGCCTCGTGGCCGCGGCCGCGATCGCGATCCCCAACGCGACCGCCGCCGACTCTCCCACCACCTTCAGCGCCGCCGAGCTCAAGGGCGCCAACAGCTCGGTGCTGAAGGCCGACATCCCGGGCACCGCCTGGGTGGTCGACAGCAAGACCAACCGTGTCGTCGTCACTGCCGACAGCACGGTCTCCCAGGCCGAGATCAACAAGATCAAGGAGCAGGCCGGCAGCAACGCCGACGCGCTCACGATCAAGCGGACCTCGGGCACGTTCAAGAAGTACATCTCAGGCGGCGACGCCATCTATGCGAGTAGCTGGCGCTGCTCCCTCGGCTTCAACGTCCGCGACAGCAGCGGCAACTACTACTTCCTGACCGCCGGTCACTGCACCGACGGCGCGGGCACCTGGTGGTCGAACTCCTCGCACACCACCACCCTCGGCAGCACCGCAGGCTCCAGCTTCCCGACCAACGACTACGGCATCGTGCGCTACTCGAACTCGTCAGTCACCAAGTCGGGCACCGTGGGCAGCGTCGACATCACCAGCGCCGCCACCCCGAGCGTGGGCACCACGGTCTACCGCCGCGGCTCCACCACCGGCATTCACAGCGGCCGGGTCACCGCCCTCAACGCGACCGTCAACTACGGCGGCGGTGACATCGTCTACGGCATGATCCAGACCACGGTCTGCGCCGAGCCCGGCGACTCCGGCGGCCCGCTCTACTCCAACAGTGGTGTCGCCTACGGTCTGACCTCCGGCGGCAGCGGCAACTGCAGCTCCGGTGGCACGACCTTCTTCCAGCCGGTCACCGAGGCCCTCAGCGCGTACGGCGTCAGCGTCTTCTGACACCTCTGTTCGACCTGAGCAGCAGCCAGCAGCAATGTGAGCCCCCGCACGCAACCGTCGTGCGGGGGCTCGCCCTTGTTCGCGTGGCGGGGTTACCGTCGATGTGCAGGCAGAACTCCCCTGTAATGCGCCCACGTCGGACCCAGGGGGTCGCTGATGGTCGAGGAGCTGGTGGCGGCGGGAGTGACGCTCGCGTCCGCCGGAGTGGTGTATGTGGCGGCGGCCGCGCGGGTCGTCAAGCAGTACGAACGGGGGGTGGTCTTCCGTCTCGGGAAGCTCCGATCCCAAGTGCGCGGGCCCGGGTTCACGATGATCGTGCCGGGTGTCGACAAACTGCGCAAAGTGAACATGCAGATCGTGACGATGCCCATTCCCGCGCAGGAGGGCATCACCCGCGACAACGTCACCGTGCGGGTCGACGCCGTCGTCTACTTCAAGGTGACCGCACCGGCCGAGGCGGTCGTGCGGGTGGAGGACTACCGGTTCGCGGTCTCGCAGATGGCGCAGACGTCGCTGCGGTCCATCATCGGCAAGAGCGAGCTGGACGATCTGCTGTCCAGCCGCGAAAAGCTCAACCAGGGGCTGGAGTTGATGATCGACAGCCCGGCCGTCGAGTGGGGCGTGACGATCGACCGGGTGGAGATCAAGGACGTGTCCCTGCCCGAGACCATGAAGCGGTCGATGGCACGGCAGGCGGAGGCCGACCGGGAGCGGCGGGCGCGGGTGATCAACGCCGACGCGGAGCTTCAGGCCTCCAAGAAGTTGGCGGAGGCGGCGCATCAGATGGCCGACGCGCCCGCGGCTCTTCAGTTGCGGTTGCTGCAGACGGTGATGGCGGTGGCGGCCGAGAAGAACTCCACGCTGGTGTTGCCGATTCCGGTGGAATTGCTGCGATTTCTGGAAAAAGGGACGCAGGTCGTGACCTCCGGACAGGAGGCGGGTGCCGGACCGCAGCGGCAGGTATCTGTTGAATCGCGGACCGGACAGGACGAACTCCCTCCTGGTGAAGCTCGCTTGGATCCGGACCCCGAAGGGGCGATTTCGAGACAGGAGTAGACCTCACACGCTGCTTATGGTTCGCTCGCTTGCGGTGTTTGCTGAGCGAAGAGAGCGGGTGTGACTGTGCACGGTCAAGACGGAAGGGGCGCGTAACCGTGTTCTACGCGCGTCCGGAAGTCGACCTTGTGTGCTCCCTTCGAACCTAGGAATAGTGAACCTTGTTCAACCGGCGCGGGCGTGACTTTTGTTGTGAGTCGCCCCCGTGGCCGTACGCCTTCCGGTCCGGCGAGGTCCCCACAACCTCTCGGACCGACCCCCCACAGGAGGACGTGAGTTGAAGCACCGACGCATACCCAAGCGGCGTGCAGCCGTGGCAGGTGCGGGAATCGCCGCACTGGTCGCCGCGGGAGTGACCTTGCAGAGTGCGAACGCCAGTGAGACGCCCGAGGCGTCCGCGCCGAAGACGCTGTCGATCTCTGCGGCCGGAAAGCTCGCATCGACGCTGGCGAAGGACCTCGGCGGTGACGCCGCGGGCACGTACTACGACGCGCAGACCAAGAACCTCGTGGTGAACGTCCTTGACGCCGCCGCCGCCGACGCGGTCGAGGCCGCCGGCGCCAAGGCGCGGGTCGTGGAGAACTCGCTCGCCGAGCTGAAGAGCGCCCGTACGACGCTCAAGCAGGACGCGACCATTCCCGGCACCGCCTGGGTGACGGACCCGGCGACGAACAAGGTCGTCGTCACCGCCGACCGTACGGTGTCCGACGCCGAGTGGGGCAAGCTCGGCAAGGTTGTCGACGGGCTGGGTGCCACGGCGGAACTGAAGCGGACGAAGGGGGAGTTCAAGCCCTTCGTCGCCGGTGGTGACGCGATCACCGACGGCAGCGGGCGTTGCTCGCTCGGCTTCAACGTGGTCAAGGGCGGCGAGCCGTTCTTCCTGACCGCCGGGCACTGCACCGAGTCCATCTCCACCTGGTCTGACTCCAGCGGCAAGGAGATCGGCGCCAACGAGACGTCCAGCTTCCCGGACAACGACTTCGGGCTGGTCAAGTACACCGCCGAGGTCGACCACCCGAGCGAGGTCAACCTCTACAACGGCTCCTCGCAGGCCATCAGCGGTGCCGCCGAGGCCACCGTCGGCATGGCGGTCACCCGTAGCGGTTCGACCACCCAGGTGCACGAGGGCAAGGTCACCGGCCTGGACGCCACCGTGAACTACGGCAACGGTGACATCGTCAACGGGCTGATCCAGACCGACGTATGCGCCGAGCCCGGCGACAGTGGTGGCTCGCTGTTCTCCGGTGACAAGGCGATCGGGCTCACGTCCGGGGGTAGCGGTGACTGCACCGCCGGTGGTGAGACGTTCTTCCAGCCGGTGACCGAGGCGCTGTCCGCCACGGGTACCGAGATCGGCTGACGCGTTCGTTCGTCGTTTGCGGAGTCCCGTCCCTCGTGTGAGGGGCGGGGCTTTCGCGTTGGGTGGCGGGTGGCGGGTGCCTCTGGCGGTTGGGTGGGGGATGCCTGCGGCGGCCTGTGCGGGTTCGGTGGGGGCTTGTGTAGCGCCAACGGTTGGTGGGTGGGTCGGGGCCGTGCCGGGGGGTGTCCGTCCTCGGTCGGGCGGTTGCTGTTGGGCAGGCGGTGCTGTCTTTTGACGCCCGCCGCTGCGGGCGGACACCCCCCGGCACGGCCCCTTGCCGCCGTACGCGGCTGCCGGGCGGTGGGGGTACGCGCCTTCATGTCTCGGCGGGCTTCGGCTCCTTGCCGCGTAGGGTCGCCGCCAGGAGTGTGATGGTGATTCCGGCGGCTGCCCAGGCCGAGAGGACCAGCAGGGAGTCGGTTGTGTCGTTGCCCTTGAAGTAGGCGATCGAACGGGATGCCCAGGTGCCCGCGCCCGGTGGCAGGGCCGGGCCGATGTCTCGCCAGAACGGTGGGAGCAGTGGGGGCGGGAGGGCGCCGCCCGCGCTCGGGTTGCCCAGGATCACCACGAGCAGGATGGCCAGGCCGATACCGGCCAGGCCGAAGAGGGCCTGGCAGGCGAGGGTGGCCGCGCCTACCGCGAAGACGATCAGGGCGCCCACACCCCAGAGGGCGGCGATGCTGCCGGGCAGCGCGCCCAGGATCGGGCCGACGATCAGGGCGCCGCCCAGGCCGGCGACGATGGCGACCAGGGCCATGACGATGAGGCGGATCACCGAGCGTCTCGGGGTGGGACGGCGGGCCCCCGAGCTGATCGCCATGATCGATGCGTAGAGATAACCGCCCACGCACCAGCCCACGGTCACGTAGAAGGACGTGAGCCCGTTGGCGTCGTGTCGGTCGGCCGGGGCCACGTCGAGGGTGCGGAGGGTGCGGGCCTCGGATCTCTCCAGGGTGGCGACGAGGGACTCCAGGGTGGCGGCCAGCGCTCTTCCGCCTCCGGTGGCGACCAGGAGGGTGTCGGTACTGCCCGCCGGGTCGATCAGCAGGGCGCCGTCGATCTCGCGGTTCAGGATCTGGTCGCGGGCCGTTGCCGCGTCGGGCAGGGCGCGTGGGTCCAGCGGGTCGCCGGGCAGGTTCTCCAGGCGGGTCACCGTCTGCTGGGCGGCGACCTCGGGGGCCACTACCCCCAGGGGCATGTTCCTGGGCTTCGGGTCGTGGAGCGCGCCCACATAGGAGGCGATGAAGAGCAGAGCGAGGGCGACTGTGCCGGTCACGAGCACCGTGGCCCGTGGGGTGACGGCGTCCTTCACCTCGGCCAGGAAGGAGGTGCGCGGAGCGCCGGCGCCGGTGGGCTGCGTCATGCCCCCACAGTCCGGGGCTCCGGGCGTTTGTGCAGGTGGGAGGCGGCCGAACGGATGTCGTACGAGTGTTCGAGAAACGGTCCGGAAATGGTCTATGGTGGAGGTGGGAGAGTTGGGAACTGATGTTCGAGCGCTGGCTCGGACTCGCTGACGCGGGAGGTGCGTGTGTCGGGCTTCACGCATCTGCACACCGTCTCCGGGTTCTCCCTGCGGTACGGCGCCTCACACCCGGAGCGGCTGGCCGAGCGTGCCTCCGAGCGGGGCATGGACGCCCTCGCGCTCACCGATCGTGACTCGCTCGGCGGTGCGGTTCGGTTCGCCAAGGCCTGTGCGGCGGCCGGGGTGCGGCCACTGTTCGGTGTGGAGCTGGCCGTGGAGGCGTTCGGGTCTTCGGAAGCGGGTGGGTCCGGGGGGCGGCGGCGGGCTCCGGTGCGGGGTGGAGCCTTTGTCGATGAGTCGGCGCCTCGGGCCACCTTCCTCGCCCGGGAGGGGGCCCGAGGATGGGCCGATCTGTGCCGAATCGTTTCTGCTGTGCATGCCGGGGAGGGACCGCCGATACTGTCCCCGGCCGACAACCGGGGGGACGGTCTGACCGTTCTGCTCGGGCCCGACTCCGACGTCGGGCGTGCGCTCGCCGCCGGCCGTCCCGATCGCGCGGCCCGGCTGCTCGTGCCCTGGCGGGAGGTCTACGGCGACGCCCTGCGGCTGGAGGCCGTCTGGCACGGGCGCGAGGGCACCGGTCCGGGGTCGCTGCGGCTGGCCGCCCGTACCGTCGGCTTCGCCGCCGAGCAGCGGGTGCGGCCCGTGCTGAGCAATGCCGTCCGGTACGCCGATCCCGGGCTGGGGCCGGTCGCCGATGTGCTGGACGCCGCGCGGCGGCTGGTGCCCATCGACGCCACCAAGGAGCTGGACTCCGGTGAGGCCTGGCTCAAGGACGCGGACGAGATGGCGCGGGTCGCCGAGCGGGTCGTCGAGGCGGCTGGTTTCCGGCGCGACACCGCGCACCGGCTGCTGGAGCAGACCGGGGCGACCGCCGCCGGGTGTCTCGTCGACCCCGAGGACGATCTCGGCATCGGCACCGTCCACTTCCCCGAACCGCATCTCGTCGGTGCCGGGCGGCGCACCGCTCAGCGGGCGCTGGCCTCGCGGGCGGTGGCGGGCATGGTGCTGCGCGGCTATGACGGGCGGCGGGCCTACTGGGAGCGGATGCACCAGGAGCTGGACATCATCGCCCACCACGGGTTCGCCTCCTACTTCCTGACGGTCTCTCAAGTAGTCGACGATGTACGGGAGATGGGGATCCGGGTAGCTGCCCGTGGCTCCGGTGCGGGGTCGCTCGTCAACCATCTGCTCGGCATCGCGCACGCCGATCCCGTGGAGCACGGGCTGCTGATGGAGCGCTTCCTGTCCAAGCGCCGGCTGGTGCTGCCCGACATCGACATCGACGTGGAGTCCGCGCGCCGGCTGGAGGTCTATCGCGCGATCATCGACCGGTTCGGGACCGAGCGGGTCGCGACCGTCTCGATGCCGGAGACCTATCGGGTGCGGCATGCCGTCCGGGACGTGGGCGCGGCCCTGTCCATGGACCCCGCCGACATCGACCGTATCGCCAAGTCCTTCCCGCACATCCGGGCGCGGGACGCCCGGGCGGCGCTGGAGGAGCTGCCCGAGCTGCGGCAACTGGCCGGGGAGCGGGAGCGGTACGGCAGGCTGTGGGAGCTGGTCGAGGCGCTCGACGCGCTGCCGCGCGGGATCGCCATGCATCCGTGCGGGGTGCTGCTCTCCGACGCCTCTCTGCTCTCCCGTACGCCGGTCATGCCGACCAGCGGCGAGGGCTTCCCCATGTCGCAGTTCGACAAGGACGACGTCGAGGAGCTCGGCCTGCTCAAGCTCGACGTGCTGGGCGTGCGGATGCAGTCGGCGATGGCGCACGCGGTCGCGGAGGTGGAGCGGAGCCAGGGGGAGCGGATCGATCTGGACGCGCTCGACTTCGAGCGTGGGGACGGCGACCCGGCGACGTATCGGCTCATTCGTTCGACGGAGACGCTCGGGTGCTTCCAGATCGAGTCGCCCGGCCAGCGGGACCTGGTCGGGCGGCTTCAGCCGGCGACCTTCCATGACCTCGTCGTCGACATCTCGCTCTTCCGGCCCGGACCGGTCGCCGCCGACATGGTGCGGCCGTTCATCGAGGCGCGGCACGGGCGGGCGCCCATCCGCTATCCGCACCCGGATCTGGAGGAGCCGCTGCGGGAGACATACGGGGTCGTCGTCTTCCACGAGCAGATCATCGACATCGTGCACATCATGACCGGCTGTGGACGGGACGAGGCCGATCGGGTGCGCCGCGGTCTTTCCGACCCGGAGTCGCAGGGGCGGATCCAGGTGTGGTTCGCGCAGCACGCGGCGGCCAAGGGGTACGACACGGAGACCATCCGGCGGACCTGGGAGATCGTCGAGGCCTTCGGGTCGTACGGCTTCTGCAAGGCGCACGCGGTCGCCTTCGCGGTGCCCACCTATCAGTCGGCCTGGCTGAAGACCCATCATCCGGCCGCCTTCTATGCGGGGCTGCTCACCCATGACCCCGGGATGTATCCGAAGCGGCTGCTGCTGGCGGACGCGCGGCGGCGTGGGGTGCCGATCCTGCCGCTGGACGTGAATGCGTCGGGAGTCGCACACCGTATCGAACTGGTGTCTGAATCCGGGAAGTCCGGGGGGACTTGGGGGCTGCGGCTCGCCCTCTGTGACGTGCACGGCATCAGCGAGGCCGAGGCGGCCCGGATCGCTCAGGGACAGCCGTACGCCTCGCTGCTCGACTTCTGGGAGCGGGCGCGGCCCAGTCGTCCGCTCGCGCAAAGGCTCGCGCAGGTCGGCGCGTTGGACGCCTTCGGGGCCAACCGGCGCGATCTGCAACTGCATCTGACCGAGCTGCACCGGGGCGCCCGGGGCGGTGGCGGAGGGCAGCTCCCCCTGGCCGGCGGACGCAAGACTGCCCCGGCCGGGCTGCCCGACCTCACCTCGGCGGAGCGGCTCAGTGCCGAGCTGGGGGTGCTGTCGATGGACGCCTCGCGCAATCTGATGGACGACCATCGGGCGTTCCTCGACGAGTTGGGCGTCGTCTCGGCGCGGCGGCTGCGCGATGCCCGGCACGGCGAGACCGTGCTGGTCGCGGGGGCGAAGGCGGCCACCCAGACGCCGCCGATCCGGTCCGGCAAGCGGGTCATCTTCAGCACGCTGGACGACGGGACGGGCCTGGTCGACCTCGCCTTCTTCGACGACTCGCACGACGCGTGCGCCCACACGGTCTTCCATTCCTGGCTGCTGCTGGTGCGCGGGGTCGTGCAGCGCCGCGGGCCGCGCAGTCTGAGTGTGGTGGGCTCCGCCGCCTGGAACCTCGCCGAGCTGAGCGAGCTGCGTGCCGAGGGCGGCCTTGACGTGGTGGCGGCGCGGCTGGCGGAACCGGTGGCGGCGCCGGCGGGGGACGACGGAGATCCCGCGCGCGGCCGGCGAATCCAGCTGCCCACCGGATACGAACTGAACCCGTGGGCCGATCTGCGACCTGCGGGTCAAGAGCCTTCACAGGTACGGAAGTTGTGGCACCAGAGTCCGGGGAGTGCGGGATGACCATCCTCTGCGTACGTTTCCAGCTGCCGCCGACGCACGAGGCGGCCCTGCCGGGGCTGCTCGGACTGCTCGAGGACTTCACGCCGGTCGTTCAGGCGCTGCCACCCGACGGGGCGCTGGCCGATCTGCGGGGAGCCGAACGGTACTTCGGGCGCGACGCGGTCGAACTGGCGTCGGTGATCCGGGTGCGCGCCCTCGCCCACCACGGGGTCGACTGTGTGATCGGCGCCGGGCCGGGGCCGATGCTGGCCCGCGTGGCCTTGCGGGACGCGCGGCCCGGGGTGACGTGTGCGGTTCCCGAGGAGCCGGACGCCGTCGCGGAGTTCCTCGCCGGCAAGCCCGTCGCCGCGCTGCCCGGCGCCGGCGCCGCGACCGCCCGCACCCTGTGCGAGTACGGCCTCGACACCCTCGGCCTGGTCGCCGCCGCACCCCTGTCCACGCTCCAGCGTCTGGTCGGTGCGAAGGCCGGCCGTGAGCTGCGCGAGAAGGCGAGCGGAATCGACCGGGACCGGGTGGTGCCGAACGCCGTGTCGCGCTCGCTGGCCACCGAACGCCCCTTCACCCGCGACGAGCTGGACCCCGACCGGCACCGCCGCGCCCTGCTCTCGGCCGCCGAGGAACTGGGCGCCCGGCTGCGCGCCCTCGACAAGGTCTGCCGCACCCTGACCCTCACCGCCCGCTACGCCGACCGCTCCTCGACGACCCGCAGCCGTACCTTGAAGGAGCCGACGGCCCACTCGGCGGCGCTGACCAGGGCGGCGTACGGCATGTACGAGGCTCTCGGCCTCCAGCGCGCCCGGGTGCGCGCCCTCGCCCTGCGCGCCGAGGGCCTCGACCCCGCCGAGCAGGCCTCCCACCAGCTCACCTTCGACCCGCTGGATGAGAAGGCCCGCCGCATCGAGGAGGTCGCGGACCGCGCGCGAGCGAAGTTCGGACCGCGTGCGGTGATGCCGGGGTCGCTGGCCTCCTTAGGGCTCAGTTGGCCCACGGCGGCGTGATGCGCGTGCCGTCGGCCAGCTCCGCCGTCAGGCCGATGGAGGTGGTGACCCAGGTGAGCGCGGTCCGGTCGGTCGGGTTCTCGACGGTCAGCGTCGCGCCGGGGTTGATGATCAGAGTGTCGCCGGCCGTGATCCGGTCGGTGTGATCGTCGAGCTTGATCAGCAGCTCGCCGTCGAGCAGATGCAGGATCTCCTCCCGGTTGACGGTGTGCGCGGGCGCCTTGGTCCCCGCCGGGATCTCGCCGCGCCAGGCGCACAACTCCTTGCTGCCGGTGAGGGGGGTGGCGTACGAGACGAAGCGGGCGCCGTGGATTTCATGGGTCACGGCCTCGGACGCACGGATTACGGGCATGGAGACTCCTGTTCGTCAGATGGTCAAGCAGCTTGACCATACGAACATGGTCAAGCTGCTTGACCAATCAGTCAAGGGTGTTTCAATGCCTGCGTGCACAACTCCGAAGCCATGGCCCTGTCCGCCGCCCTGCTCGCCGTGGCCGGCGAGCTCACGCAACGCATCAATGACGGCGTGGTCGCGCGGGGCTTCGAAGGGGTGCGGCCCGCGCACGGTTTCGCGTTCGCCCGGCTCGCCCCGGACGGCGCCACCGCTACCGACCTGGCCGCCCATCTCGGTGTGACCAAGCAGGCGGCGAGCCAGCTCGTCGACGAGATCGTGCGCAAGGGGTACGCCGAGCGCCGGCCGCATCCCGATGACGCGCGGGCGCGGCTGGTCGTGCTCACCGAGCGGGGGTGGGCCTGCACCCGTGCGGCCGAGGAGGCTGCCGCCGACGCCGTCCGGGCCTGGGTCGATGTGCTGGGTGAGGGTGAAGTCCGGGCGCTGCTCGGGCAGTTGGGGCGTATTGCGCCCTATGGCCCCATCAGGCCCTCCTGGTGACGGATTGTCAGGTCTGGTGAACCGCCCCTTACTACCACTGGAAGTTTTTACTGACGCGTAACTTCACACGTCACTTACTCACCCGTAACTTGACGAGTGAACAGCATCCTCGTGATCCGGATCACAGGGCGTAAGGCCGTCGCACCTCCCTTGAGCCGCAAGGAGATCACACGATGCTGCCCTGGAAACGAGCGCTCAGACCCCTGGCCGCGCTGCTGCTGACCGCCGCGGTCGCCGTCGTCCCCGCCACCACCGCCCAGGCGGCCGAAACGGCGGCGATATCGAGCAGCGGCTGGAACGACTACTCCTGCAAGCCGTCCGCCGCCCATCCCCACCCCGTCGTCCTGGTGCACGGCACCTTCGCGAACTCCGTCGACAACTGGCTGGGCCTGGCGCCCTATCTGACGGACCGCGGCTACTGCGTCTTCTCCCTCGACTACGGCCAGCTGCCGGGCGTGCCGTTCTTCCACGCCCTCGGCCCCATCGACAAGTCGGCGGAGCAACTCTCCGCCTATGTCGACAAGGTGCTCGCCGCCACCGGCGCCGCCGAGGCCGATGTCGTCGGCCACTCGCAGGGCGGCATGATGCCCCGCTACTACGTCAAGTTCCTCGGCGGCGCCGCCAAGGTGAACGCCCTCGTCGGCATCGCGCCCAACAACCACGGCACGACCCTGGCCGGGCTCACCAACCTGCTGCCGTACTTCCCCGGCGCGGAGGACCTGCTCAGCACCGCCACCCCCGCCCTCGCCCAGCAGGTCGTCGGATCCGACTTCATGACCAGGCTCAACGCGGGTGGCGACACCGTACCGGGCGTCCGCTACACGGTCATCGCCACCAGGTACGACGAGGTGGTCACGCCGTACCGGAGCCAGTTCCTGACCGGGGCCGACGTGAAGAACGTCCTGATCCAGGACCTGTGCTCGGTCGACATCTCCGAGCACGCCTTCCTCGGGCTGACCGACCGCATCGCCTTCCACGAGGTGGCCAACGCGCTCGACCCGGCGCGCGCCACCCCGACCACCTGCGCGTCCGCGATCAGTTGAGCGCGTCGGCGAGTGAGTGCGTGAGTGTGTGAGCGCTTCGAGTATGTGAGTACGTGAACCGGAACACACCGCCGGGGCCTGACCGGCCTGAGCCGCCGTTCAGGCCCCGGAGTCTTTCGTCAGCGGCTGTGGCGACCGCCGCCGGCCGCCCGCCTGCGCACCGACGCGAACAGGACCGCCGAACCCAGCGCCAGGGTCGCCGCACCGCCCATCGCGAGATACGCCGTGCTGCTGTCCCCGCCGGTCTCGGCGAGGTTCTCGCCGGCGCCGGCCGCCTTCGGCTGGTTGACCGCTCCGGACGGCGCCTCGTCGGCCGCGGCCGGCTCCGCCGACGTACCGGCGTCCTGGTCACCATGGCCGTGGTGCTCGATCGTCGACTGGTCGGCGCCCGCGTCGATCTGCTCCTCGGAGGGTGCGGAGGCGCTCGGGGCGGGCCCTTCCTCGCCGCCGGAGTCGCCGGAGTCGCCGGAGCCGCCGCCGAAGGTGACGTCCGAGCAGGAGTAGAACGCCTCCGGGCTGTCCGAGCGCTGCCACACTGCGTACAGCAGCTGCTTGCCGGAGCGCTCGGGCAGAGTGCCGGAGAACGTGTAGAAGCCGCCCGAGGCCGCCGGGTCGGTGGCCGTCGCCACCGGGTTCGACAGATCCAGGTCGTCCCAGGCCAGCGGCTTGGCCGGGTCGTAACCGGCCTTCGTGACGTAGACCTTGAAGGTGCCCTTGTGCGGGGCGGTCACGCGGTACTTGAAGGTGTACGACCCGCTGCTCACGCTCGTCGCCGGCCAGTCGGCGCGGGCCAGGTCGAGGCCCTTGAACTCCTCGCTGTTCGCGCTGCACAGCTTGCCGTCCGGGATCAGTTCCCGGTGTCGGCCGGCCGCGTCGCCGATGCGGATGCCGTTCCAGTCGTAGAGGGCCTGTGTGCCGCCCGCCGCGACCGCCGCCTCGCACGCGCCGGACTTCGGGCTCTCCGGGCCTTCCGCGTAGCACTGCGAGACCCGGCTGACCGGGTCGCCCATCGAACCGTGCGCCGAGGCGGGGGCTGCGGTGAGGGCGGTCAGGGCCAGCGGGGTCAGGCCGAGGGCGGCGACGGTGGCGGCCTTGCGGCGTGCGGGCATGGGGGATCTCCTCGGAACCGGAACTGATGAGTGCCGGATCCAAGAAACCGTGAAATCGCCTGTCGCAGGGGGTTCGCGGCGATCTTTAGGGTCGCCTTAAGGGAGTGCTCAGACTGAGATCAGGTAGGTACGGTTCCTGGCATGACCGATGAGGGGATCCGGCCCGCCGTGGCCGCCGACGTGCCGGCCGTCAAGACCGTCACCGATGCCGCGTACCACCACTACATCGAGCGGATCGGCAGGGTGCCGCAGCCCATGGAGAGGGACCATGCGGCAAGCGTGGCCGAGGGGAAGGTGTTCGTCACCGAGGAACCCGGCACGGGGCGCGTGGTCGGGCTCGTCGTGGTCGAGGCGTACGAGGATCACCTGTACCTCGACAACATCGCCGTTCACCCCGACGCCCAGGGGAAGGGCGTGGGGCGACGGCTGCTGCACTTCGTGGACGCACACGCGCGTGCGCTCGGCCTGTCCGAGGTCAGGCTCTACACGAACGCGCTGATGTGGGAGAACCAGAAGATCTACCCGAAGTACGGCTACGAGGTCATCGAGCGCCGCGTGGACGGGTCCTACGACCGCATCCACTACCGCAAGCGGCTCGACTGACAGGTCTCAAGCGGTCGGCAGGGCGTTTCAGCCTTCCGGCCACCAGGTCCGTGCGATGTCCTTGCGGACCTCCGGTCGTCCCGAGGGGCGATCGTCGGCCTCCTCACGGACTCGGCGGGTGTCCGACTGCCTCTTCAGGGGCTTCTGCACGGTTACGCGGCGCATGGCTGCCTCCTTCAGGGTCGACCGAGTTCCGCGTTTTCACGGAGGTAGACCCGTGCGGGGAGAGTTCCTCATCGCCGCTGGTCCTGTCAGTGGCGGCTGTCACCATTCGACTGTCAGTGGCGGGTGTCACTCTTGGCCGCATGACCGACATGACGAACGGTGAACACGACGTCACAGGGCAGGACGTGGACTGGGACGCGGCCGCCGCCACCTTCGACGACGAGCCGGACCACGGTCTGGGTGCCCCGGAGGTCCGCCTGGCATGGGCCGCGCGGCTGCGGTCCTGGCTGCCCGAGCCCGCCTGCGACCTCCTCGACGTCGGCTGCGGCACCGGCAGCCTGTCGCTGCTCGCGGCCGAGCAGGGACACCGGGTCACCGGGGTGGACCGGTCTCCGGCGATGGTGGACCTCGCCCGCGCCAAGCTCGCCGGGCGTGACGCGGCGTTCCTCGTCGGTGACGCGGCGGCGCCGCCGGTGGGCGAGGAGCGGTTCGACGTCGTGCTCGTACGGCATGTGCTGTGGGCCCTGCCCGACCCGGGCCGGGCCCTCCGACACTGGCGCGGCCTGCTGCGCCCGGGAGGGCGGTTCGTCCTGGTCGAGGGCGTGTGGGGGACGGCCGCCCAGGCCGCCCCGGTCGGCATCGCGGTGGACCGGCTCATGGAGTTGCTGGCGCCGCTCGTCGGGCAGGTGCGTGTGGAGCGTCTGTCGGACGATGAGTCGCTGTGGGGGAAGGCCGTGGACGACG
>NZ_JBVKCZ010000046.1:0-76025 GCF_055634335.1 Streptomyces sp. NPDC111802
CGCCAACACCAAGCCCGCATCAGCCACTACAGGCGACGCGGACACAGCCCATAAACCTGCCCAGCAATCAGCACAAGCACCGTTGCAGTACTAGGACCTTTCGTTTGGATCAGCTCGGCCGTGAGGTGCGGTTCTTCTCAGCCGACCCGTCGCGTGCCATGCCCCGCGACGCCGAGATGATCCAAACGACAGGGCCTGGGCCGGACACGGCCCAGGGGGGACGCCTCCCACGTGTGCCCGGTGGAGCCGCTTGCTCCGTCGGGCGCACGCCTGTTTGACTCAAGACATGGAGAACTATGGGGGACGGCGCCGTCAGGCCGAGCGGGACGCGATCACCGTCGAGATCGGATACGCCCTGTTCAGCGCCGCGTTCGCGGCGGCGGTGCTGTTCGGAGCGATCGTCGGGCCCGCGTTCGCCTTCGACGTGTCGGACGGCGCCCGCGGCACCCTCGTCGGCGTGGGTACCACGGTCGCGGTGGTGGTGTTCTTCGCCCGGGTCGTCAGCGTGCTGACGCGGTTCCGGCAGGCGTCTCAGCCCAACCAGCCCGGCCGCACCAACCCCGACTCGTAGGCGAGTACGACGAGTTGAGCCCGGTCCCGGGCGCCGAGCTTGACCATCGTGCGGCTGACGTGGGTCTTCGCGGTGAGGGGGCTGACGACCAGGCGGCGGGCGATCTCCTCGTTGGACAGGCCGATGCCGACCAGCGCCATCACCTCCCGCTCGCGCTCGGTGAGTTCGGCGAGGGAATCGGCCGCGGCCGGCTCCTTCGAGCGGGCGGCGAACTCGGCGATCAGACGCCGGGTCACTCCGGGTGACAGCAGGGCGTCGCCCTCGACCACCGCCCTTACGGCGCGCAGGAGTTCCTGCGGCTCGGTGTCCTTGACCAGGAAGCCGGAGGCGCCCGAGCGGATGGCCTCGAAGACGTACTCGTCGAGTTCGAAGGTGGTGAGCATGACCACCTTCACGCCCTCCAGGGCGTCGTCCTCGGTGATCCGGCGGGTCGCGGCAAGGCCGTCGAGGAGTGGCATGCGGATGTCCATCAGGACGATGTCGGGCCGCAGTTCGCGTACCTTGCGCAGCGCCTCCTCGCCGTCGGACGCCTCCCCGGCCACCTCGATGTCGGGCTGTGCGTCGAGCAGCGCCCGAAAGCCCGCCCGCACCAGTGACTGATCGTCGGCGAGCAGTACGCGGATCACCGGTCCTCCTTGGTGTGGGCAGGAGCCTTCAACGGCAGTACGGCGAGCACCCGGAACCCGCCTTCCGCACGCGGGCCCGCCTCGATCGTGCCACCCAGCGCGGCCGCCCGCTCCCGCATTCCGGCCAGCCCGTTGCCGCTGCCGCCCGCGTCGGCGCCGGTCGCGGGACCGTCGTCGTCGATCCGCAACCGTAGCGTCGCGTGGTCGTCCTGATCGAGGTGCACGCGCGCGTGCCGCGATCCGGAGTGGCGTACGACGTTGGTGAGGGCCTCCTGGACGATCCGGAAGGCGGCGAGGTCGGTACCGGGCGCGAGGCGGGGCGGCTCGCCCTCGACCTCCACGGTGAGGCCGGCGCTTGCCGCCTGACTCACCAGTTCGGGCAGCCGGTCGAGGCCGGGCGCCGGAGCGCGGGGGGCGTCGCCGGGGGTGCGCAGTGTGTCGAGGACCTGGCGGACCTCGCCGAGGGCCTCCTTGCTCTGGGCCTTGATGGTGGAGAGCGCCGTACGCGCCTGCTCGGGGTCGGTGTCGAGGAGCGCGAGGCCCACGCCTGCCTGGACATTGATGACGGAGATGCTGTGCGCGAGGACGTCGTGCAGCTCACGGGCGATCCGCAGCCGCTCCTCGTCGGCCCGCCGCCGTGCCGCCTGCGCGCGCTCGGCCCGCTCCCGCGCCCACTGCTCGCGCCGCGTCCTGGCCAGCTCCGAGACCGCGACGATCGCCGCGACCCAGGCGGCGATCACACCTTCCTGCCCCCAGGAGGCAGCCGAGTCACCGGACGGCGGCAGCCACTGGTACAGCCAGTGGGCCACGAGCGCGTGTCCGACCCAGAACACCGCGACCGCCGCCCAGGCGGCCTTGCGGTGCCCGGTGAGGATGGCGTTGAAGCAGGCCACCGCCACGGCCAGGAAGACCGGCCCGTAGGGGTAGCCGGCGCCCAGGTAGAGCGTGGCGGCCACCGAGGTGCCGAACATGACGGCCACCGGATACCGCTTGCGCCACAACAGCAGTCCCGACGCCACGAACAGCAGCACACGCGCGAAGGGGTCGAGTTGCTCCCGGTAGTCCCCCTGGGCCTCGGCCGCGAAGTTCGAACCGGCCATCACGAAGACCGTGATCAGCACGGTGGAGCGCCACGGCCAGCGGGGAGTGTGCTCCTCGTCGTCCCAGCGGTTCCACCACGGCGGCCCGTGCCGCCACCACGTCGGCGGGCCGCCGCCCCGGCGTACCTGCTGCTCGTCCATGTCCGCCACGCTAGACGCGATGGCCGCCGAGCGGCGTCCCCCGCGCGTGGTGATCACGCGTACTCCCCGCGAAGTACGCCCCGCTCACCGACTCACCTCAGGCCCACACCCTGCGCGAGCCGCGTCACCGCGTGCCGGAAGAACGCCTCCCTGTCCTCGACGACCCGGTTGAACTGCCCGAACAGCTCGAACCCGACGAGTCCGAAGAGCTCGGCCCAGGCGGCGATCAGAGCCGCGACCGTCGCCGGGGGGAGGTCGGGGGCCAGGTCGGCGGCCATGCGCTCGGCCTCGGGGCGCAGATCGGCGGGCAGGGACGGGGGTTCGGTGAGGTCCGCGCCCCGATGGGCGTCACGGACGATGCCGATGAAGACGAGGCCGACGCGGGAGGCGGGCGGGACCGTGGTGTCGGGCGCGGTGTATCCGGGCACGGGCGAGCCGTAGATCAGGGCGTACTCGTGCGGATGCCGCAGCGCCCAGTCCCGTACGGCCTCCGCCACCGCCGTCCAGCGGCGGAGGGGTGCGGCGTCCGCGGACTTGTCGTGCGCCGCTTCCGCGCTCTCGCCGATGGAGTTGTAGGCGTCGATGATGAGAGCGGTCAGCAGGTCGTCCCGGCTGGGGAAGTAGCGGTAGAGCGCGGAGGAGACCATGCCGAGTTCGCGGGCCACGGCACGCAGCGACAGCTTGGCGGCGCCCTCGGCCGCGAGCTGTCTGCGGGCCTCGTCCTTGATGGCCGCGGTGACTTCCATCCTGGCGCGGGCACGGGCGCCCTGTGCGGTGCGACTGCTCATGTGAGCCAGTCTCCCACGAATATCGGAGCAGTGCACACAATCGAGAGCACTGCTCTTGCATTGGATCGGCGATCTCGTGCACACTGCTCTCAAGCGAGAGCACCGCTCTCTCAAACTCTCACCGGGGGTTCCCATGTCATCGCCGTACTACCTCAAGGGCAGCCCGCTCAACGTCCGCCTCAACAGCGTCATCGGCTGGCTGGCCCGGCACGGACTGAGCATCGCCGGCACGGCGGAGATGTCCGTGCGCGGACGCAAGAGCGGCAAGATGCAGCGCATCCCGGTCAACCCGCACACCCACGAGGGCGGGCAGTACCTCGTCTCGGCCCGCGGCCACTCCCAGTGGGTGCGCAACATGCGCGCCGCGGGCGGCGGGGAGCTGCGGGTCGGGCGCCGGGTCCGTGCGTTCTCCGCGGTGGAGCTTCCCGACGAGGAGAAGCTCCCGATCCTGCGGACCTATCTGGAGAAGTGGGGCTGGGAGGTCAACCAGTACTTCCAGGGGGTCACCGCGAAGTCCTCCGACGAGGAGATCATCGCGGCGGCCAAGGACCACCCCGTCTTCCGGATCACCGTCGGCCGGTGAGCCGCGCCCGCGTCAGGCGGTGACCTCGTCGCCCTCCTGCGCGGGGCGGCGGTCCAGCGCGGTCAGGGCGCGCTGGGCCATGGGATGGCTGCGGACGATCTCGCCCAGCGACGTGGAGCCGCGGGTGATGTCCGTGAACGCCTTCCAGGCCGGCCGGAAACCGGTCAGCGCCGCGTGGAAGAGGCCGGGCCGGCGCTCGAACACCGTCAGCAGCCGCTTGCCGACGCTCATCTCGACACCGAGGCCCGCCTTGACCGCGAAGGCGTAGTTCAGGGCCTGGCGCCGGGCGTCCACCGCGTCGTGCGCCTCGGCGATCCGGACCGCCCACTCCCCCGCGAGCCGCCCCGAGCGCAGGGCGAACGAGATGCCCTCGCGCGTCCACGGCTCCAGCAGACCCGCCGCGTCACCGCACACCAGCACGCGCCCGCGTGACAGCGGCGAGTCGTCGGCCCGGCAGCGCGTCAAGTGCCCGGAGGAGACGCTCGGTTCGAACCCGGCGAGCCCGAGCCGGCCGATGAACTCCTCCAGATACCGCTTGGTCGCGGCGCCTTCACCGCGTGCCGAGATCACCCCGACCGTGAGCGTGTCGCCCTTGGGGAACACCCAGCCGTAACTGCCGGGAATCGGGCCCCAGTCGATGAGGACCCGTCCCTTCCAGTCCTCGGCGACCGTGTCCGGCACCGGGATCTCCGCCTCCAGGCCGAGATCCACCTGGTCGAGCTTCACCCCGACATGGGCCCCTATCCGGCTCGCGCTGCCGTCCGCGCCGACCACGGCCCGCGCGAGCAGCGTCTCGCCGTCCTGCAGGACGACGGCGACGCTGCGCCGGTCCGGGACCGCCGAGCCGTGCTGCTCGACGCGCTGCACGGTGACGCCGGTGCGCAGCTCGGCACCCGCCTTCTGCGCGTGCTCGACGAGCTGCTGGTCGAACTCGGACCGGTTGATCAGCCCGAACAGCATCTGCCTGGAACGGCGGGTGCGGGTGAAACGGCCGTTGTTCGAGAACGTCACCGCGTGCACCCGGTCCCGGAAGGGCAGCTCGAACCCGGGCGGGAGCGAGTCGCGCGAGGGTCCGATGATGCCGCCGCCGCACGTCTTGTAGCGCGGCAGCTCCGCCTTCTCCAGCACCAGCACGCGCCGCCCGGCGACCGCCGCCGCGTACGCGGCCGAGGCCCCCGCGGGTCCCGCGCCCACCACGACGACGTCCCACACCTGCCGCACGTCGTCCGCCGAAGAGTTCTCGCTGCTCACGATGGTCTACTGCTCCCGATCAAGCCGCCGCCTGCTGCTGTCCCCCGCATCCTACGGCGGGCGTCGTCGCAGGCCGCTGTGGGAGGATCACACCACTCATACGTACAACGTCGCACCCACAAGGAGCGTGCCCATGTCGTCGAATCCGGTCGCCGAGACCGTCGCCTCGCTGATGCCAAGGGCGAAGGCGGAGCTCACCGAGCTGGTGGCATTCAGGTCGGTGGCGGACTTCGACCAGTTCCCGAAGGCCGAGAGCGAGGGCGCGGCCCGCTGGGTCGCCGACGCGCTGCGCGCCGAGGGCTTCGAGGACGTGGCCCTGCTCGACACCCCCGACGGCACGCAGTCGGTGTACGGCTACCTGCCCGGCCCCGAGGGCGCGAAGACAGTCCTGCTGTACGCCCACTACGACGTGCAGCCCCCGCTGGACGAGGCCGCCTGGAGCACCCCGCCCTTCGAGCTGACCGAGCGCGACGGCCGCTGGTACGGACGCGGTGCCGCCGACTGCAAGGGCGGCGTGATCATGCACCTGCTGGCGCTGCGCGCGCTCAAGGCCAACGGTGGCGTGCCGGTGCACGTCAAGGTGATCGCCGAGGGCTCGGAGGAGATGGGCACCGGCGGTCTGGAGCGGTACGCCGAGCAGCACCCGGACCTGCTGGAGGCCGACACCGTCGTGATCGGCGACGCGGGCAACTTCCGCGTCGGCCTGCCGACGGTCACCTCGACCCTGCGGGGCATGACCCTGGTGCGCGTGCAGATCGACACGCTCGAAGGCAACCTGCACTCCGGCCAGTTCGGCGGTGCCGCGCCGGACGCGCTCGGCGCGCTGATCCGCGTACTGGACTCGCTGCGCGCGGAGGACGGCTCGACGACGGTGGACGGGCTGACCGGCGAATCGACATGGCAGGGGCTGCAGTACGACGAGGCGCAGTTCCGCGAGGACGCCAAGGTCCTCGACGGTGTCGGGCTGATCGGCTCCGGCACGGTCGCCGACCGGATCTGGTCGCGCCCCGCCGTCACGGTCCTCGGCATCGACTGCCCGCCGGTCGTCGGCGCCACCCCGTCCGTGCAGGCGAGCGCGCGTGCGCTGATCAGCCTCCGGGTGCCGCCGGGCGTCGACGCCGCCGAGGCGACCAAGCTGCTCCAGGCCCACCTGGAGACCCACACGCCGTGGGGTGCCCGGGTGCGCAGCGAGCAGATAGGGCAGGGCCAGGCGTTCCGCGCCGACACGAGCAGCCCGGCGTACCAGGCGATGGCGGACGCGATGGCGGTGGCGTACCCGGGCCAGGAGATGCAGTACGCCGGCCAGGGCGGCTCGATCCCGCTGTGCAACACCCTCGCCGCCCTCTACCCGCACGCGGAGATCCTCCTCATCGGCCTGAGCGAGCCGGAGGCGCAGATCCACGCCGTGAACGAGAGCGTGTCCCCGCAGGAGCTGGAGCGGCTCTCGGTCACCGAGGCGCTGTTCCTCCGTAATTACGCGGCGAGTTGAGGGACCCGCAGCTGATGATGGGGCGATGATCCGCAACGAACGCCTCGCCGCCCACACCGACATCGCCACGTCCCTCGCGCTTCTCGGCGACCACGAACTCGCGGCCCTGGTGGAGTCGGGCGAACCGCTCGGCACCGGAATCGGTGGCCGTTCGACGCTGGTCGAGGTGGACGGCAGACGGGTCTTCGTGAAGCGGGTCCCGCTCACCGACGTCGAGTTGCGGCCGGCGAACGTCCGCTCCACGGCGAATCTCCTCGGACTGCCGACGTTCTTCCACTACGGCATCGGCAGTCCGGGATTCGGGGCCTGGCGGGAGCTCGCCGTGCACACGATGACCACGAACTGGGTCCTGGCCGACCGGTTCGCGGGGTTCCCGTTGACGCACCACTGGCGGGTTCTGCCCGACGTACCGCAGCCGTTGCCGGAGTTGCTGTCCGACGTGGAGCGGGCCGTCGCCTACTGGGGCGGCGGCCCGCGCGTGCGCGAGCGTATCGAGGGGCTGCGGACGGCGTCCGCGAGCCTGGCGCTGTTCCTGGAGTACGTGCCGTACACGCTGAACGAATGGCTGGACGCCCGGCTGCGCACGGATGAGGCCGACGCCGCGTGCGCCCTGGTGGAAAGGGAACTCGCGGCCACCACCGGCTTCCTCCGCGAGAGCGGGCTTGTGCACTTCGACGCCCACTTCCTGAACTTCCTCACCGACGGCCACCGGCTCTACCTCGCCGACTACGGCCTCGCCCTCTCCGCCCGCTTCCCCCTCACCCCGCAGGAGCGCGGCTTCTTCGAGCGGCACCGGCACTACGACCGTGACTACACGGCGTTCCACTTCGTGAACTGGCTCGCGACCGCCCTGTACGGCTACGGCACGGACGATCGCGAGGCCTTTGTGCGTGACTGCGCCGACGGGGCGAGGCCGCGGGACATCCCGCGGGTCGCCGCCGGCATCATCGAGCGGTATGCGCCACTGGCCGTCGTGATGGGTGACTTCGCCAGGCGGCTGCAGCACGAGAGCAGGCTGGCCCCGTACCCGTACGACGAGCTGCGGCTCGTTCATGAAGGCGTCGGAATGCCCGCCTCCAGGTAGAGCGCCGCCCCTCGTTCCCGCGCCCGCAGCGCCCAGCGCAGCCGCTCGTAGCGCACCGGCGGCAGCAGGTCGGCCGCCTCCTCCTCCGTGACGAAGCGCCAGTCACGCAGTTCGGGGCCGGGCAGCAGGAGGCGTTGGGCCTCCTCGGAGTCCAGCCGACCGCCGTCGAAGAGCAGGCGCAGACCGCCGTAGCCGGGAGGCGAGGGCCGCTCCCAGTCGACGACGAGGAGGCGGGGCACGTCGTCGAGCCGTATCCCCGTCTCCTCGGCGACCTCGCGCATGCCCGCGCGCGCGGGCGCCTCGCCGCGCTCGACGACACCGCCGGGGAACTCCCAGCCGGCCTTGTACGTGGGGTCGACCAGCAGCACCCGGTCCTGCTCGTCGAAGAGGAGCACACCCGAGGCGAGGGTCTCGGCGGTGGGCTCGGGGGTCTGCACGATGTCGCAGACGGGGAGCGTACCGTCGCCGACCGTCTCGGCGATCCGCGCGGCGGTCTCGTACGGCGTCAGGCCGCTGTTGTCGACAGGGTAGGCGTCGGCGGTGAGCCAGGCGGCGAGCGCGGCGCGGTACGGCTCTATGTGGTCGTACGACCACTGCCGGATCCGTATGTCGCCGTCGGGCAGGTCGGGCGGGATCTCCCGCCCGGCTATTCGCTCGCGCAGGATCGTTTCCGCCGGGGCGAGCAGGACATGCTGGACGGTGATGCGGCGGGCGGCGAGGCCGCCGAAGATCTCGTCGCGGTACTCCTGGCGCAGCAGGGTCATGGGGACCACGAGGGTCCCGCCGAGCTCGGCGTGCAGCGCGGCCGCCGTGTCGATCACGAGACGTCGCCAGATCGGCAGGTCCTGGAAGTCACCGACCTCGGTGAGGCGTTTGGGCGGAAGCAGGTGGGTGAGTGCTCCGCCGATGACCTCGGGGTCGAAGAGCGTGCTGTTCGGGATCAGCTCGATCAGTTCCCGTGCGGTGGTGGTCTTCCCCGCACCGAACGCGCCGTTGATCCAAACGATCACGTTTCCCCCTCTTCTGTTGGCCCCCTGTGGCTTGCCCGCTCCACCCTGCCACGGAAACCACCTCTCGTAGAGAGCGCATGACGACGGCGCCGTCCTCCGCTCGGATACGGGGGTACGGCGCCGTGTGGTCGGGTCGGCGGGCTCGTCAGCCCTTCTTCCCGTGCTTTCCGTGCGGGGCGTTGTTCACCGCCCGGTCCGTTTCGCGGTTGATCGCCTTGCCGAAGGTGTCCAGGGTCTGGTCCACGTTGATCCCGGCGAGCTTGGTCGGAGCGGTCGTGTTGAGGCCGGCGAGCTTGTTCTTACCGCTCATGTCCAGGCCCGCGGCCTTGATCTGACCGCCGGTGCCGGGCAGTCCGGCCGAAGGGGACCCGGTGCCGGAGGTGCCGGAGGACTCGGCCGAGTGGGACGGCGTGACAGCGGCGACGACGAATCCGGTGGCCAGGGAGGCGATGGCGAGCATGCTGCGCTTCTTCATGCCCGGTTCAACTGCGAAACGGCCCCGGAGTCACGCCCCACCTCCGGACGAACCGGACAGCGACGCGACCTCGGCCCCGGCCTGCCGCCGATCATGTCGGCGCCGCCGGGCCAGATCGCCGGCCGCCTCCGGCCATCCCGGAAAGGCGAACTCGAACCCCTCGGCGAGCAGCCGGCCGGGGACGACCCGCCGGCTCTTCAGCAGCAGCTCGGTGTCCGAGCGCAGTGCGAACGCGCCGAGTTCGGCCATCCACTTCGTCGCGGGCAGTCCCACGGGGACACCCCAGGCGGAGCGCAGGGCGCGCATGAACGCGCGCTGCGGCAGCGGCTCGGGCGCGGCGAGGTTCACGGGCCCGACGAGATCGTCCCGCTCGACCAGGAACCGGACCGCGCGGACGAAGTCCCGGTCGTGGATCCAGGAGACGTACTGCCCGCCGCCCGCCACGGGCCCGCCGAGCCCCAGCCTCGCCAGCCGCAGCAGGACGTCGAACACACCGCCGCGATCGGGGCTCATCACCATCGCGGAACGCAGGGCGACCTTGCGGGTGCGCGGCGTGTCGGCCTCCTCCTGCGCCCGCTCCCAGGCCCTGGCGATCTCGACGCTGTAGGACCAGTAGCCCGGCACATCGGGCTCACCGCCGCCGATGACACCGGTCGCCTCGTCGTTGGCGGCGTCGAAGCGGTGGGCGTAGACGGTGGCGGTGCTCATCTGGAGCCAGACGCCGGGCGGCCGGGCGGCGTTCGCGATCGCCTCGCCCACGATCTCGGTGGAGTGCACCCGCGAATCCATCATGTCCTGCAAATTGGCCGGGGTGTAGCGGCAGCTGACGCTGCGCCCGGCCAGGTTGATCACGACATCGCTGCCGTCGATCTCCTCGGTCCACGGGCCCCGGGTCGCGCCGTCCCACCGGACCTCGCCGTCGCGCGTGGGCCGCCTGGTCAGGACGACGACCTCGTGCCCCGCGCTGCTCAGCGCGCGGTTCAGGATCGTGCCCACCTGCCCGGTTCCACCGGGAATCACTATCTTCATCGGCTCCCCCTCGAGTGTCGGAACGAGCCTAGCGCAGAGTATTGAACATGTTCAAAAGTCGGTTGTGACGCCATTCCCGGTCCAGACACTTTCCAACACACTCCGACAGGTTCTACCGTGAGCGCACCATGACGCGTACATGCCGTCATCTCGCTCTCGCAGGTACGGAGGAACGTAAGGATGCGTCACCTTCACACCCGCACAACCCGAAGAAGGCTGGCCGGAGCCCTGGCCGCGGGCCTGCTGTGCGCGGCGGGACTCGCCGTCCCCGCGGCCACCGCAGCGCCCGCCGCACCCGCCGCGGACGACGGTCTCGCGCTCACCCCGCCCATGGGCTTCAACAACTGGAACTCCACGCACTGCCGTGCCGAGTTCAACGAGGCCATGGTCAAGGGGATCGCCGACATCTTCGTCGAGAAGGGCCTCAAGGACGCCGGGTACCAGTACGTCAACCTCGACGACTGCTGGGCCCTGCCCACCAGGGACGCGAACGGCAAGCTCGTGCCCGATCCGGTTCGCTTTCCCCACGGGATCAAGGCCGTCGCGGACTATGTCCACGCCAAGGGCCTGAAGCTCGGCATCTACACCAGCGCGGGCACGAAGACCTGCGACACCATCGGCTTCCCGGGCGCCCTCGGCCATGAGTACAGCGACGCCCGGCAGTTCGCGGACTGGGGCGTCGACTACCTCAAGTACGACAACTGCAACAACCAGGGCGTGGACGCCAAGCTGCGTTACACGACCATGCGGGACGCGCTCAAGGCCACCGGCCGCCCGATCGTGTACAGCATCTGCGAATGGGGCGAGAACAAGCCCTGGGAGTGGGCGGCCGACGTCGGTCAGCTGTGGCGCACGACCGGCGACATCAGCGACAACTGGGGCTCGATGCTGTCGATCCTCAAGCAGAACCTGGCCCTCGCGCCGCACGCCGGCCCCGGCCACTGGAACGACCCCGACATGCTGGAGGTCGGCAACGGCGGCATGACGGGCACCGAGTACCGCTCGCACTTCTCGATGTGGGCGATCATGGCCGCGCCGCTGCTCATCGGCTCCGACCTGCGGTCCGCCTCCGAGGAGACCTTCGCGATACTCGGCAACCGCGAGGTCATCGCGGTCGACCAGGACCCGCTGGGCAAACAGGGCAGCGTCGTCTCCTCGGCGGGCGGGCGCTGGGTCGTCGCCAAGGAGATGCGGGACGGCAGCCGCGCGGTGGCGCTCTTCAACGAGTCCGGCACCGCCCAGCGCGTCACCACGAGCGCCGAGGCGGTGGGCCTGCCCGACGCCGACGCGTACACGCTGCGCGACCTGTGGCAGCACCGCGACTACAACACCGCGGGCACCATCTCGGCGACCGTCCCCGCCCACGGCACGGTCCTGCTGCGTGTCTCCGCCGACGACACGTGGGCCCAGCACCCGCCGGCCGTGGAACTCGGCCTGGACGGCAGCCCCTTGGTCGAGGCGGGCACGGCGGCCGCGCTGACCTCGACCGTCACCGACCTCGGACGCACCCCTGCCAGGCGCGTGTCCGTCACGCTGACCGGCCCCGAGGGATGGTCCGTGAAGGCGACGTCACCGACCACCTCGCCGACGCTCCCGACGGGCCGCTCCCTGCGCACCAAGTGGACGGTCACGGCGCCGAAGGGAACGCCCACCGGGTCGTACGGCCTCACCCTCAAGGCGAGTTACCGCTCACCGACCGGTGTCCGCGTCGACAGCGCGCTGCCGCTAACCGCGACCGTGGTGGCGCCACCGCCCTCGGGGACGTCCGGGCTCGGTGACCTTCCCTGGCTGTCGGCCACCAACGGCTGGGGCCCGGTCGAGCGCAACACCAGCAACGGCGAGAGCGGCGCGGGCGACGGCAACCCGATCACCATCGGCGCGGTGGTGTACGGCACGGGCCTCGGGGTCCACGCCGACAGTGCCGTCGAGTACTACACCGGCGGTGCGTGCGAGACGGTCACCGCGCAGGTCGGGGTCGACGACGAGGAGGGCGCGGACGGCACCGTCGCCTTCGAGATCTGGGCGGACGGGCGCAGGGCCGCCGCGACCGGAGTCCTCGGCAACGCGTCGCCGGCCCAGCCGATCACGGCCGATGTGACCGGCGCCCAGGTGGTCCGGCTGGTCGTCACCGACGGCGGCGACGGCGTCACTTCGGACCACGGGGACTGGGCGGAGGCGCGGTTGAGCTGCTGAGCGGGGGAAGCCGGGGTGAGTGCGCGCGCCTGTGGTGTGCCGCTCACCCCTGATTCCGGCGGCTGAACGTTCCTGCCCCAGCCGCCGCCTCACACTTTCGCCGCGGTCGCCCCCGCCTTGCCCGCGAGCGCGAGCGCGGCCGCCGCGGCTCCCACCAGCCCCGCGTCCGTGCCCATCTGGGCCGGTGTGATGGTCAGCCGCTGGACGAAGGACAGGGTGGCGTATTCGTGGAGGGCCTTGCGCAGTGGCGTGAAGAGGACGTCGCCCGCCTTGCCCACTCCCCCGCCGATCACCGCGATGTCGATCTCGACAAGGGTCGCGGTGGCCGCGATCCCGGCGGCCAGGGCCTGTGCCGCCCGCTCGAAGGAGGCCACGGCGACCGGGTCGCCGGCGCGCGCGGCGGCGGCCACCGCGGCGGCGGACGTGTCGCCGTCCGGGCCGGGCTGCCAGCCGTTCTCGATCGCCCGCCGGGCGATGTTGGGACCGCTCGCGATGCGCTCCACACAGCCGCGCGAACCGCACGGGCACAGATCGCCGTCCAGGTCGACGCTGATGTGACCGATGTGGCCGGCGTTGCCGGTGGGGCCGGGGTGCAGCCGGCCGTTCAGCACCAGACCGCCGCCGACGCCCGTGGAGACGACCATGCAGAGCGCGTTGTCGTGCCCCCGGGCCGCTCCCTGCCAGTGCTCGGCAGCCGTGATGGCCACCCCGTCCCCGATCAGCTCGACGGGCAGCCCTCCGGCCGCCTCCTGGACCCGCCGGACCAGCGGGTAGTCGCGCCAGCCGGGCACGTTCACCGGACTCACGGTGCCCGCCGAGGCGTCCACCGGTCCCGCGCTGCCGATTCCGAGGGCCGTGGCGCGCCCCCACAGGGGCGCAGCGGTGAGTTCGCCGACGACCGCCTCGACGGCCCGCATCACCGTCTCACCGTCCTCCTGGGCCGGCGTCGAGCGCTGGGCCCGGGAAACGATCGTGCCGTGGCCGTCCACCAGCGCTCCGGCGATCTTGGTGCCGCCGATGTCGAGCGCAGCCACGAGGTCGGTGTGCATCAGTGTCAGTTCTCCCCGTCAACCATTCGGATCTCCCCGTCAACCACGGGAAATGGGCGAGCCGGTCTCGCGGTGGGGACGCAGGCCGGAGATTGCGGTGGACAGTGTCTCCCGGATCTGACAACGTTGTCCAGGCTCTATGCTCGACGCCACATCCTCATACAAACCCATGGACCGACGCATCCCCATGGACCGACGCGTCCCCATCCGTCCCATGGATAGACGCATTTCCATGGACCGACGCATCCCCGTGGACGACGACAGGACAGGACATCCGCATCGTGCCCGAGACCATCCGCCGATCCGACCGCGCGCCCGAGAACCGCTACGGCAACCGTCCGACCATGAAGGACGTCGCCGCGCGTGCCGGAGTCGGCCTGAAGACCGTCTCGCGCGTGGTCAACGGAGAGCCCGGGGTCACCCCGGAGACGGAGCGCCGCGTCCAGGAAGCCATCGACGCCCTGGGCTTTCGCCGCAACGACAGCGCGCGGGTGCTGCGCAAGGGCCGTACGGCGAGTATCGGACTGGTCCTGGAGGATCTCGCGGACCCCTTCTACGGCCCGCTGAGCCGATCGGTGGAGGAGGTCGCCCGGGCGCACGGCGCGCTGCTCATCAACGGCTCCAGCGCCGAGGACCCCGACCGCGAGCAGGAACTGGCGCTGGCGCTGTGCGCGCGGCGGGTGGACGGGCTGGTGATCATCCCCGCCGGTGACGACCACCGGTACCTGGAGCCCGAGCTCAAGGCGGGTGTCGCCACGGTGTTCGTGGACCGCCCGGCGGGGAAGATCGACGCCGACTGCGTCCTGTCCGACAACCACGGCGGCGCCCGCGACGGCGTCGCCCACCTCATCGCCCACGGCCACCGCCGGATCGGTTTCATCGGCGACATGCCCCGCATCCACACGGCCGCCGAACGGCTGCGCGGCTATCGGGCCGCCATGGAGGACGCGGGCATACCGGTGGCCGACTCCTGGATGTCCCTGGGCGTCACGGACCCGGAGCGGGTGCGCCGGGCGGCCGAGGTGATGCTCACCGGCCCCTCCCCCGTCACCGCGATCTTCGCGGGCAACAACCGTGTGACGGTCACCGTGATCCGTGTCCTCGCCGAGCAGAGCCGCCGTGTCGCCCTGGTCGGCTTCGACGACATCGAACTCGCCGACCTGCTCCAGCCGGGCGTCACCGTCGTCGCCCAGGACGCCGCCGCCCTCGGCCGCACCGCCGCCGAGCGGCTGTTCCGGCAACTGGACGGCACCCTGGTCGCTCCGGAGCGCATCGACCTGCCGACGCGGCTGATCACCCGTGGCTCGGGCGAACTGCCGCCGGAGGACTGATCCGGGTATGGACGACCGCGACCTGGAGACGCTCGGCCTGGCGGACGCGCCGCGCGATCATCCGCTGCTCTACCCGGGCGCCTGGCCGGCCGACTCCGGGCTCCTCGACGGGAACCGGCTGCTGCCCCTGGACCGCCTGGTGTACGACGACCGGGTGCCCGTCCTCGCGGTCGGCTCCAACGCCTGCCCGGGCCAACTGCGGCGCAAGATGAACGCGTTCGGGATCGTCTCACCGCTGCCGATGGTGAAGGTACGGGTGACCGGCATCGAGGTGGGCGTCTCCGCGCACGTGAGCCGCTTGGGCTATGTGTCCGCGTCGCCGTTCCACGCGCCGGGCCACGTACGCGAGTTGTTCCTGACCTGGCTCGACGACGAGCAGTTGGCGGTGATCGACGCGAGCGAGGGCGTGCCGCTGCCGGACGGCAATTTCGGCCGCGCCTGGCTGCCGTCGACCGAGGTACGGATCGACCTGGCCGACGGGACCACGCTCCCGGGGGCCTTCGTGTACGTCAACCGCCATGGCGTCCTGCGTGACGGCGGCGGCGCGCCGCGCACCCACCCCGGCCAGCGCGCGCTGCTCACCGAACTCCTGATGGGGTCGGCCCGGTTGCGGAAGCTGTTCGGTGTCGCGCCCGAGGAGTTCTGCGAACGGGCGCGGGCCGACGCCGAGCTGTGCCGAAGGGGCACCCTGCTGTTCGCGGAGGAGAAGCTGGTGACGGCCTCCGGGCTGGAGGGCTACCTCCCCGCCGAGCGGTCCTGAGCTCAGCAGACCGGGAGTCCGGGCACCGGCTCGTCGTTGTTGCCGCCTTCGATGTAGACGTCGCTGACGTAGACGTTGGTGTTGCCGCTGTCGTCGTCCGTCCTGGCCCACCAGACGTTGGTCCACTGACCGGACGTCTCACGACGGCCCAGGTTCTGCTGGCAGTAGAAGTAGTTGGTGCCCGCGTTGAGGACGCCGACCTTGGTGCCGGAGGCGGTGTAGGAGTCCGCCGTCTTCCACACCTGGCAGTTGTACTTGCCCCCGCCGATGGAGAAGCAGGACGGGTCCGGTGTGGTGCCGCCGCTTCCGCCCGTGGTGCCTGCGCCTCCTGTGGTTCCGCCACCACCGGTGGTGCCGCCGTCGCCGGAACCGCCGCCCGTGGTACCGCCGTTGGTCCCGCCCCCGCCCGAGGTCCTGGAGGGGGACGAGGTGCCGGGCCGGTCCGAGGGCTCGGTCTCCGCGGAACGGCTGGGGGACTTGGACGCGTCGGGGGACTTCTCGTCGTCGCCCTTCTCGGTCAGACCGGAGTCGTTCGAGGGGTCGGTGTCGGGGCTGCCGCTCGCCTCGGCGGACCTGCCCTCCTGCGCGGTGGCGGACAAGGAGTCCTGCGCTTCGGTCTTGGCGTCGCCCTTGTTGTTGACCAGGGCGACCGTGACCCCGGCCGCCGCGAGGACGACGGTGACGGCCACGGCGGCGAGCAGAGCGCGCCCCTTGCGCCGGGAGGGCGGATCGGAGGAGGTGACCATCGGGCCGGTGGCGTCCGCGTCGTGCGGCGGGGTGGGGCCGCCGTGGCCGTGCTGGTACGGCCCGGAGGGTGCCGGGGCACCGCCGTACGGGGACACGGGCGGCTGCCCGGGGCCACCGGGCCCCTGTGCGGCCGGGCCGGAATGGCCGACGGCGCCGAAGCCCTGGGCCGGCGGTGTGCCCTGCCCGGGAGTCGCGGCTCCCTGCGCTCCCTGGGCCGGGGCGCCGAAGACCGGTGCCCCGGGGAGGCCGGACGCGGGCACGCCCTGCCTCGGTGTGTCGCCGCCGCCCTGCGCCGCGGGCGCGCCCTGTCCCTGGCCGCCGTACACCTGTGGCTCTGCTTGGCCGGTGGGGCCGACGGGGGCCGTGGGTCCGAATCCGGGCGGCACCGACGGGACACTGCGCTGCGTCTGCCCGGGCCCGGGGTCCGCCGGCCCCCGCAGCGCCGCCGTCGGCGCGTCCGTGCCGTCGGCGTCCGCGACCGCCTGGAGGAGTCCGCGCGCCTCGTCCGCCTCGGGGCGGGACTCGGGCCGCTTGTCCATCAGTCGCTGGAGGACGGGGCCGAGCGGTCCCGCGTTTCGGGACTCGGGCAGGGGCTCGCTGACGATCGCGGTGAGCGTGGAGAAGGTCGATGTGCGGCGGAAGGGCGCGGAGCCCTCCACCGCCGCGTACAGCGTGGCGCCCAGCGCCCAGACGTCCGAGGAGGAGCCCGGCTCGGCGCCCTGGGCGCGCTCGGGCGCCAAGTAGTCCAGGGAGCCGACGAGATGGCCGGTGCGGGTCAGATGGGTGGCCGAGCCGTCGCCCGGGTCGTCCATCGTCGCGATGCCGAAGTCGGTGAGCACGACCCGGCCGGAGGTCTCCAGCAGGATGTTGCCGGGCTTGACGTCACGGTGCAGGACGCCGGCCCGGTGCGCGGCGGCCAGCGCGGCCATGACCTTGGCGCCGATCCCGGCCGCCTCACGCGGATCGAGCGTGCCGCGCTCGCGCAGCACGGCCTCCAGGGAGGGGCCGTCGACCAACTCCATGACGATCAGCGGGCGGCCGTCGACCTCCGCGACATCGTGAACGGCCACGACACCGGGGTGCCGCACCCGGGCCGCCGCACGGGCCTCGCGCTGCATCCGCAGCCGCAGATCGGCCAGTTCGGGGCCGTCGGCATCACTGTAGGTGCGCAGCTCCTTGACGGCGACCTCGCGGCCGAGGACCTCGTCGACGGCCTTCCAGACCACGCCCATGCCGCCGCGCCCGAGTTGCGTCACGACGCGATAGCGCCCCGCCAGCAGTCGACCGGCCTCGTCCGCCTGTCCGTACTCCCCCGAAGACACCGCTGCCCCGTTCCTGTGACACGTCTTTGCGTCCGTACAGACTACGGGGCGGCAGTGACAACGCCAGCGGCCGGCGGCCGTTGTGACTGGCCCGCTACTTGGCGGACACCGTCAGGTCACCGCGCCGGGGTGCCGCGAATCCCTCCAGATCGACACGGGTCAGACCGGCGAGCCGGGCGACCTCGGCGATGTCGAGGGCACCGCAGTCCAGTCCGCGCAGCAGATAGCCGCTGAGCGCCTTGGCGGTCGCGGGCTCGTCCATGACGTCGCCGCCGGCCCGGTTCGCGTACCGGGCGAGGCGGCCCGCCGCCTGCTCGAAGCCCTCGCGGTAGAAGGCGAAGACCGCCGCGTACCGGGTCGGGATGTGGCCGGGGTGCATGTCCCAGCCCTGGTAGTAGGCGCGCGCCAGGGCACGGCGGGTGAGGCCGTAGTGCAGCCGCCAGGCGTCGTGGACCTTCTCGGTCGTACCGATCGGCAGGACGTTCGTCGAGCCGTCCGAGACGCGTACGCCGGTGCCCGCCGCCGCGACCTGCATGATCGCCTTGGCGTGGTCGGCGGCCGGGTGGTCGCTGGCCTGGTAGGCGGCGGAGACGCCGAGACAGGCGCTGTAGTCGAAGGTGCCGTAGTGCAGGCCGGTGGCGCGACCCTCGGCGGCCTGGATCATCCGGGCGACGGTGGCGGTGCCGTCGGTGGCGAGGATGGACTGGCTGGTCTCGATCTGGATCTCGAAGCCGATCCGGCCGGGTTCGAGACCGCGCGCCTTCTCGAACTCCTCCAGGAGCCGCACCATCGCGGTGACCTGCTCGGGATAGGTCACCTTCGGCAGCGTCAGCACCAGTCCGTCGGGCAGGCCGCCGGCCTCCATCAGGCCGGTGAGGAAGATGTCGAGGGTGCGGATGCCCCGGTCGCGTACGGGCGCCTCCATGCACTTCATGCGGATGCCCATGTACGGGGCCGCCGTGCCGTTCTCGTACGCCTCGGCGATCAGGCGTGCCGCGCGGGCGGCCGTCTCGTCCTCCTCGGCGTCGGGGCGGGGGCCGTAGCCGTCCTCGAAGTCGACGCGCAGGTCCTCGATGGGCTCGCGCTCCAGCTTGGCGCGCACGCGCGCGTACACGGGCTCGGCGAGTTCGCCGGACAGGCCGAGGACGGCGGCGAAGGACGCGGCGTCGGGCGCGTGGCGGTCGAGGGCGGCGAGGGCCTGGTCGCCCCAGGAGCGGATGGTGTCGGCCGCGAAGGCGTCGCCGGGGACGTAGACCGTGTGGACGGGCTGACGGGTGCCGGGGTCTCCGGGGTAGCGGCGCTCAAGCTCGGCGTCGACCGGCGCGAGGGAGGCGCTGATCTCCTCGCTGACGGCGCCCGCGAGGCTCGTCGCCACCTTCTCCTGTTGGCCCTGACCCATTCCCACACCCTCCTACTTCCGCGATACGGAATCAACAATCCGTATAACGAAGTTATCCGGGGACCTTCCACCTGGTCAACACCATGTCCACGGGGAGTCACTCCCCCATCTCGCCATGTTCACGCTCATCTCAGGACGCGGTATCACACTTCCATACGCACGCCCCGCACGACTCGTCCGGCAGTTCCCACCGAAGGAGCCCCTGTGCCGAACCACAGTCGAGTCACGCGCCGTCTGGGCCTGAAGGCCGCGTTAGCCGCGGCGGTCACCGCGCCCCTCTCCAGTACAGCACTGTCCACGTCGGCCGCCTCGGCGGGTGAGCGGCCGGCCCGCCGCCACCTCCAGGTCATGTCCTTCAACCTGCGCTTCGCGAGCACGGCGGAGCCCAACAGCTGGGCCGTGCGCAGACCGGTGATGCGCGAGCTGCTGCGCCGCGAGGCCCCGCACGTCATCGGCACCCAGGAGGGCATCTTCTCGCAGCTGCTCGACATCGACTCCGACCTCGGCCCGCGCTACGACTGGGTGGGCACCGGCCGGCTGCACGGCGGCCGCGACGAGTCCATGGCGATCTTCTACGACTCCCATCGACTGCGCCCGACCGAGTACGACCACTTCTGGCTCTCCGGCACCCCGGACGTGATCGGCTCCAACACCTGGGGCGCCGCCTTCCCCCGCATGGTCACCTGGATCCGCTTCCGCGAACTGACCGACGGCGGCCGCGAGTTCTACGTGCTCAACACCCACTTCGACCATGTGAGCCAGTACGCGCGCGAGCGCAGCGCCAGGCTCATCGCCGAGCGGATCGACGGCTTCGACCGCTCGCTGCCGGTCGTCGTGACCGGGGACTTCAATGTCGCCGCCCACAAGAACACGGTGTACGACACGCTGCTCGGCGCCGGTCTCGTGGACACCTGGGACAGCGCGCGCGAGCGCGGCGATCTGTACGCGACCTTCCACGGCTACAAGCCGCTGACGCCGAACGGCGACCGCATCGACTGGATCCTCAGCACGCCCGGCGTGACAGCGCACCGGGCGGCGATCAACACCTACGCGGAGAACGGCCAGTTCCCGAGCGACCATCTGCCCGTACAGGCGTTCCTGAGCCTGGGATGACACAAGGCCCCCGTGACCGTCGGCACGGTCACGGGGGCCTCGCTGCGCCTGTTCGGGATCAGCCCTTGCGGGACTTGATCTCCTCGGTCAGGGTCGGGACGACGTCGAAGAGGTCGCCGACGACGCCATAGTCGACCAGCTCGAAGATCGGGGCCTCGGCGTCCTTGTTGATCGCCACGATCGTCTTCGAGGTCTGCATACCGGCACGGTGCTGGATCGCGCCCGAGATGCCGGAGGCGATGTACAGCTGCGGCGAGACCGACTTACCGGTCTGACCGACCTGGTTGGTGTGCGGGTACCAGCCGGCGTCCACCGCGGCACGCGAGGCGCCGACGGCCGCGCCGAGGGAGTCGGCGAGGGCCTCGATGATCGCGAAGTTCTCCGCGCCGTTGACGCCACGGCCACCGGAGACCACGATCGCGGCCTCGGTCAGCTCCGGACGACCGGTCGACTCACGCGGCGTGCGGCTGGTGACCTTGGTGCCGGTGGCCTGGGCGGAGAAGGTGACGGACAGCGCCTCGACCGCGCCGGCGGCCGGGGCGGCCTCGACGGCAGCGCTGTTCGGCTTGACGGTGATGACCGGGGTGCCCTTGGAGACACGGGACTTGGTGGTGAAGGACGCGGCGAACACCGACTGGGTGGCCACCGGGCCCTCGTCGCCGGCCTCCAGGTCGACGGCGTCGGTGATGATGCCGGAGCCGATGCGCAGCGCCAGCCGGGCGGCGATCTCCTTGCCCTCGGTGGAGGACGGCACCAGCACGGCGGCCGGGGAGACGGCCTCGACGGCGGCCTGGAGGGCGTCGACCTTCGGGACGACCAGGTAGTCGGCGTACTCGGCGGCCTCGTGGGTGAGGACCTTGACCGCGCCGTGCTCGGCGAGCGTGGCGGCGGTGTCACCGGCGCCGTTGCCCAGCGCGACGGCGACGGGCTCGCCGACGCGGCGGGCCAGGGTCAGCAGCTCCAGGGTGGGCTTGCGGACGGCGCCGTCCACGTGGTCGACGTAGACGAGAACTTCAGCCATGGGATTGCTCTCCTGCGGATTGCGAAGGCTTGAGGGGCGGAAGGGGTGTTGAGCCTCAGCGGGCCGACAGGCCCTTAGATGAACTTCTGGCTCGCGAGGAACTCGGCGAGCTGCTTGCCGCCCTCGCCCTCGTCCTTGACGATCGTGCCGGCGGTGCGGGCCGGACGCTCGGCCGCGCCGTCCACGACGGTGTAGGCACCCTCAAGGCCGACCTCCTCGGCCTCGATCTCCAGGTCGGACAGGTCCCAGGACTCCACCGGCTTCTTCTTGGCGGCCATGATGCCCTTGAAGGACGGGTAACGCGCCTCGCCCGACTGGTCGGTGACGGACACGACCGCCGGCAGGGATGCCTCCAGCTGCTCGGAGGCGGAGTCGCCGTCGCGGCGGCCCTTGACCGTGCCGTCCTCGACGGAGACCTCGGACAGCAGGGTGACCTGCGGGACGCCCAGCCGCTCGGCCAGCAGGGCCGGTACGACACCCATGGTGCCGTCGGTGGAGGCCATGCCGGAGATCACCAGGTCGTAGCCGGCCTTCTCGATCGCCTTGGCCAGCACCAGCGAGGTGCCCAGGGCGTCGGTGCCGTGCAGGTCGTCGTCCTCGACGTGGATCGCCTTGTCGGCGCCCATGGACAGCGCCTTGCGCAGCGCGTCCTTGGCGTCCTCCGGGCCCACCGTCAGGACGGTGATCTCCACGTCGTCGTCGGAGTTCTCGGAGATCTGCAGCGCCTGCTCGACCGCGTACTCGTCGAGCTCGGAGAGCAGACCGTCCACGTCGTCCCGGTCGACGGTCAGGTCATCGGCGAAGTGCCGGTCGCCAGTGGCGTCGGGCACGTACTTCACAGTGACAACGATCCTCAAGCTCACGCCGGCTCTCCTACTGCGTCGACATTTCTCTGCTGCCTACTTGCAGGCAGCATAGGCGCCCCAAGCGGACGATCCCGATCGGGGCGACCCGCGCCCCGAGCGAAATATTACTCGTCAGTACACCCAGTTCGTGCCCGCTAAGCAAGCGCTTTGAACTGTGACCTTTGCAACGCAGCGTAATCGGAAATCGACGTGCTCGCAGAACCGTGGACGGCCGGTTCGGTCACATGGGTTCGGTGAGCTCAGTCACGTAGCCCGTTGAAGCGGCCCTGGTGGTACAGCAGCGGGCGTCCGGGGCCGGTGGGGTCGCCCAGGACGACCTCGGCCAGCACGATGCGGTGATCGCCGGCCGGGACCCGCGCCGTGACCCGGCAGATCATCCAGGCCTGCACGTCGTCGAGGAGCGGGACCCCCTCGGGGCCCTCACGCCAGTCGGTGGACGGGCCGAAGCGGTCGGCGCCGCTGCGAGCGAAGGTGCCGGCCAGCTCCTGCTGGTGCTCGCCGAGTATGTGGACGCCGACGTGGTCCGTCGTGGATATCGCCGGCCAGCTGGAGGCGCCGATGCCGATGCCGAAGGAGAGCATCGGGGGCTCGGCGGAGACCGAGGTGAGGGACGTGGCGGTGAAGCCGACCGGGCCCGTCTCACCGCGCGCGGTGATCACAGCCACTCCGGCGGCATGACGCCGGAACACGGAGCGAAGCAGGTCGGGGGAGGCTAGCCGAGGTGTACCCAGGCCGGACGTGGCCGTCATGGAGTTGTCCTTCTGCGAGGGGAGGGATCCGGATCCGTGGTTGCTCAACAGTCCGGACAGCACGCGCTCGCGGTGCGGGCCAGATCGACGTGGACCCGTCCGAAGAGAAGGAGTTCCTCACACATACGGTCAGGCTGACGATAGGTGGTGCGCACAGTCAAGTAGGTCCCGGGATGTGGGAGATGACTCACCCTCGTGTCACGCCCCCTCAGACCGCTTCCCCCAGGGCCGCGATCACGTCCGCCTTGCGAGGCTGGCCGGTGGCCCGCCGTACGACATTGCCGTCGGCGTCGAGCACCAGCACGGTCGGGGTCTTGAGGATGTCGAGCCGGCGTACGAGGTCCAGGTTGTCCTCGGCGTCGATCTCGACGTGGCTCACACCGGGGACCAGGCCGGCCACCTCGCCGAGCACGCGCCGGGTGGCCCGGCAGGGCGCGCAGAAGGCGCTGGAGAACTGCACGAGGGTGGCGCGCTCGCCCAGGTCCCCGCCCAACTCGGCCGCGCCGAGCCGCATTCCGTCGTCGCGCCCGCGCACCCTTACTCTCCCGCTCCGCCGCCGCTGCAGCACTCCGTAGGCGCTCGCCATCGCGAGCACCGCCACACACACCACCAGTCCGGTCATCACCCTGCTCAAGCGTTCATGAGACTGCAAAGATTCCCAGCTCCCGGAAGGCTGCCCGTTGCGGAATGCTTGATTCATGGACATTGATGTGAGGGGGCCGCGCTTCGGGGCGGCCGTGACGGCCCTGGTGCTGGCGGTCGTTCTGGTCACCGGCAGCGCCTGGCTGCTCGCCTGGCAGACGCTGGCGTTCGCGCTGGGCGCGGCGGGCGGGGTGGGCCGGTCGCCGTACGGCCTGCTGTTCCGCACGGTCGTGCGGCCGCGGCTCGGGCCGCCGACCGAGTTCGAGGCCCCCGAACCGCCGCGGTTCGCACAGTCGGTCGGGCTGGTCTTCGCCGGCCTCGGCCTGGTCGGATACACGCTGGGGCCGGACTGGCTGGGGCTCGCCGCCACCGGGGCCGCGCTCGCGGCGGCCTTCCTGAACGCCGTCTTCGGCTACTGCCTGGGGTGCGAGATGTACCTGCTCGTGCGGCGGGCGACGGTGCGCGCTGGGTAAAGGCGACGCCAAAATCCGAGGTGGATCACGGGGCTGACGTGACGAGGATCTCGCCGTTCCCCGGCACTTGGGCTTGGCCGTCGGCCGTTCTTGGGGCACGATCTGCGACATGCCGTAAACCTACGGCTGCGTAACTTTTCCACTGGGAACCCCCTGCCCAGGCAGAGAAGGAAGGGTCCACCCCGTCCATGGCAGAGCTTGTCTACCGTCCTGTCGTCGGTTTCGCCCAGGCGTTGTTCAAGGCGTGGGACCTCAAGATCGACTGCAAGGGGTCGGAGAACATTCCGCGCTCGGGCGGCGCCGTGCTGGTGAGCAACCACATCAGCTACCTGGACTTCGTCTTCAATGGCCTGGCGGCGCTCCCCCAGAAGCGCCTCGTGCGCTTCATGGCGAAGGAGTCCGTGTTCCGGCACCGGATCTCCGGTCCGCTGATGCGCGGTATGAAGCACATCCCGGTGGACCGAGGACAGGGTGAGGCAGCGTACGCCCACGCGCTGGACTCACTGAGATCCGGCGAGATCGTCGGGGTCTTCCCGGAGGCCACGATCTCGCAGTCGTTCACGCTGAAGAGCTTCAAGTCGGGCGCCGCCCGACTGGCCCAGGAGGCGGGCGTACCGCTGATCCCGATGGCCGTGTGGGGCACCCAGCGCCTGTGGACCAAGGGCCACCCCCGCAACTTCAAGCGCAGCCACACCCCGATCACGATCCGCGTCGGCGAGGCGATCGAGGCGTCCAAGGACAAGTACGCGGGCGCGATCACCCGCCAGCTGCGCGAGCGCGTCCAGGAACTGCTGGAGGCCGCCCAGCGCGCCTACCCCGTGCGCCCGAAGGACGCGGGCGACACCTGGTGGATGCCGGCGCACCTGGGCGGCACGGCCCCTACACCGGAGCAGGTGCGCGCGGCCGAGGCGCGCTGACGCCCGAGCGTCGCCTCGCCTCCGCACACCCGCACGCTTCCGCGGTCTGGACGCCCGGCCTGCCCATGGCTACGGTCCCGGTACCGGGCCCGCGCCCGGGAAAGGGGGCCCGAGCTGCGTGCTTGCCGAGGTCGCGGCCGGAGTGATCGTCGAGGCCGTCGTCAGTACCGCGCGCTGGCTGAGGCGTGAGACCACGGGCGGGGAAGACGCCGAACGGGCCCTGCTCCGGTGGTTCGACACCTATGCGCTCGAACCCTCCCAAGGCCTCGGCCCGACGCTGCCGGACGGTGTCCCCACCGCTGTGGTGCAGGACTTCTTCCGCCACGTCGACAGCCAGGCTCTGCTGCACGAGCTGATGGCGTCCCGTCTCACAGACGCCCCGGAAGCCGTGATCACCAAGCTGCGCGAGGCTTACGCCTCCTGTGCTCGCGCCGCGCTGGGCCCGACGTTCGCCCACATCGGACTCGACGCTCCCGAAGCGGCGGCGGGCAGCCTGGCGGAAGAGTTCTTCGATCATTGCGACCTCGAAATCGCCGGTTTCGTAGGGCGGTTGAGTGATGCGGACTCCACGTTGCTCGACCGGATCCGCCAGGAGGCGTTCTCGGCTCGGGTCGTCGCTGTCCTCGGGGCCATCGAACGGCACACGCGCGCCCTGTCCTTACGGGACTCGAGTTGCCTGGCGGCGGACCAGTCGTTCGTCTCGGCCTACCGCCGACAAGCCGCATTCGCCCACGGGTCCCTGGAGCCACCCGATTTCGAGCGACGTCGGCGCGTGCCGATCGGGGACCTGTATGTGACCCCCGGCATCACCGCACTCCTCGAGAACCGGGCGGTGCAGGACGACGGACCCTCGCTCGGCCTGACGGATCTACAGCGCGCGCTCGACCGGACAGTCCTGCTGGGTGACCCCGGCTGCGGCAAGTCGACCGCCTGCCAGGTCCTGCTGCACCGGCAGGCCTCCGACTCCGGGGCGCGCGTGCCGTTCCTAGTCGTCCTGCGCGAGTTCGCGCTCGCGGACGCAGTCCGGCGGTCGGTTGTCGATCACATCGAGTACCGCCTGGAGACGTACTACCAGTGCCCGGCACCACCGGGTGCCGTCGACCGGCTTCTGCTGAGCGGAGCGGCTGTCGTGGTCTTCGACGGCCTCGACGAGCTGGTCGACACCACCCGGCGACGCGAGATGACCGAGATAGTCGAGCTCTTCTGCGCCCAGTACCCCCTGACTCCCGTCCTGGTGACGTCCCGCGCCGTGGGATACGACGAGGCGCGTCTCGACGACCGTCTCTTCGAGTGCTACCGGCTCGGGCCGTTCGATGCCGAGCAGAGCCAGGAGTACGTCGAGAAGTGGTTCGCGCAGGAGGAAGCAACTCCGGAGGACGCTCGTCGCAGCACGTCGTCCTTCCTCACCGAGAGCTCAGGGTTGCCGGACCTGTGCGCCAACCCGTTGATGCTTGCGCTGATGTGCATCCTGTACCGCGGCACGAGTTCCCTTCCGCGCAATCGCCCAGAGGTGTACGAGCAGTGTGCCTCCCTGCTCTTCCGCAAGTGGGACGTCCGGCGCAGGATCCACGTGGAACTCTCGATGGCGCGCCTTGTCGAACCCGCCCTGCGGCACCTCGCCTTCTGGCTGTTGACGCGGCACGGCGACGTGGCCGCCGTGGCGGAGCGCGAACTGGTCGACCGTGTCATGGAGTTCCTGGACGCACGCGGCTTCGAGGACCGGACTGAAGCGAGGGCGGCGGCGCAGCAGTTCGTCGGGTTCTGCCGAGGACGCGCCTGGGTGTTCAGTGACGTGGGCACCGACGCACAGGGGGAGAGCCTCTACACCTTCACGCACCGCACCTTCCTGGAGTACTTCGCCGCCGCGCAACTCGCAAGCACGAGTGACACCCCGGAAGTGCTGGCACGGCGCCTCGCGCCGAGAGTGACCCGCCAGGAATGGGACGTCGTGGGCCAGCTGGCGGTGCAGATAAAGGACCGCGCGACGGACGCGGGAGCCGCACGCGTCTTCACGGCGTTGCTCAGCGACCATCGCCGCAGGTCGTTGGCCGGCCGCGGAAACCTGCTCGCGTTCCTCGCACGCTGCCTTACCTGTGTGGATCCGCCACCTCGCACGGTGCGACGGCTTGCGCGAGCGACAGTGGAGCACCTCATGCTCGGCGATCCGGCGACGGAGTGCAGCGCTCCGCTGGCCGCGCTGCTGCGCAGCAGCTGGGACTGCCGCGACGTCGTCACGGACGAACTCAGCCATGCCGTCGCCGAGGCCGTGAGTTCGGGCGATCCCACGCGCCGCCGCGCCGCGCTGCTCCTGGCGGGCTATGCCGGGGCCGCGTTCTGGGGCGACTCTTCCTCTCCGGCCCATGCGCACTGGGATGAGTTCTCCCAGCAGATGATCGCCCGCTACGCCGCGGAGTTCCTGGCGATCGCACCCGATCACACTGGCCTGATGGACGTCTGTCTCGGCCATGGCCTGACCGACCTCGGGGATTGCTTCCAGCGCTGCGAGCTGGACTTCGGCTCGCTCTGGCGAGGATGGCAGATGGGAATCTTCGGGCCTGGAGCCTGGTATCCCTACGCCTCTCGCTGCGTGTTCGTCCTGCTCCTGGGGACCGAGGCGTGCCGACCCTTGTTCGAGACGACTGTTCAGGACTGCTCCGCGGTCGGCACGTGGCTCGTCCGCCATCCCGAGCCGCCCTGGACCGATCACGCCGACGACGTGTCCGCCTTCCTGATCACCATCGCCGAATCCCTCGCCGTGCGGGAAGGGCAGCGCCTGCCCGACCTCACCCCCGAGGGCTATCTCGGGGCCACGGTGATGCTGCTGGGCTCCCTCGAGGCCAGCCGTGAACCTTCCGTCGAACGAATCGTCCCGGAACTCGGCCCACTGGCTGAACTGGAGGCATACGTTCGTGCGCGGTACGGCGGCGACGGCGCCCGCCTCCCCGATCTCCCTGTCCCAGGCGCGTTCCACGACGTCCTGCGAGCCTGGGCCCGGCGGGAGGTGAACTTCGTACGCCGGGCATGACCGGACCTATGAGCCGTCAGACGCCCGGCGCCGGCGGCCGGACCTCGATCCGTGCTCCGGGGCTGAACTTCTCCAGCAGGTCGGCGAGTTCCCTCGCCGCGCTCTCGACGTCGGCCACAGGCATCGGCGACAGGCTCTCCAGTAGAAAGATTCCGGACACCGTCTCCTCGGTGAGGCGGGTGCGCGGGCCCTGGCGCCAGTTCCAGCGGCGGCAGGTGACGCCCGCGTCGTCGCGCCACACGATCTCGCCCGCGTCCGGGTGCTCGACGACCTCCTCACCGCCGGCGACGGTGACGAAGTCCTCCTCGCCGGTGGCGCGCACCAGGTGCATGCCGCCCTCGATGCGGTCGATGTCCTCGCCGCCCACGGGGACGAGATGGGCGACGCTGATGGCGTTGTACACGTCCACCAGGAGGTTGATCCGGGGCAGGCCCGCCTCCGTCAGCGCGCGCTTGGCCAGCGCCTCCGCGGAGTTGCGGGTGCGTGAGGGCTTCGAGCCGAACGCCGTGTACGCCTGCCGCCAGGCCGCCATGTGCGGGTCCTCGTGCGGGGCGCGCCCGGCCAGACGTACGGCCAGGCGCCGGGCCGCGTCGTCGAGGACCGCCGAACTGGCCTCCGTACTCGGGCCGTTGACCAGACCGTGCGCCTCCACGGCGACGTGCGTGAAGCCGGGTACGAGCGCGCGCAACTCGTCGGACACGGTCAGCGCGAGAGTCATCGTCCGCCTTCTCCCGGGGATCAGAGTGCGGTGGGGAGTGTCCGCCACAGGTGCGGCCGGTCGGGGGCGGCCTTGAGGACATCGAGCACCACCGGATGCGGTGCAGCATACAGGACCGGACAGTCCAGCTCATTGAACTCGGGGTCGGGAACGAAGGCCAGCCGCTCCCCGTCGAGCGAGAACTGCGCGTCCACGCCCGGCTTGTTGCCCCGGGGATCCTGCCGATGCCAGGCCCCGTTGAACCGCACGGCGATCAGACCGTGCAGCGCCTCGAACTTCTGATAGCACAGCGCGGTCGGGATGTCCTCGGCCCGCAGCAGCGCGGCCAGCGCGTGCGCCTTGGCGTAGCAGATGCCGGTCCCCTGCTCCAGGACGTCGGAGGCCCGCCAGGTGACGCGGAGATCACCGGAGTCCTGTGAGTGCGGGATGGTGTCGCGGACGAATTCGAAAGCCGTTCGTGCATACTCATACGAGTCAGCCACCCCGTGGGCGAGCCTCGCAGCCGTCTCACGCACCAGCGGATGGTGGTGATCGATCGCCTCGTCGGCGGCCAAATAGGCGGATAGATCTGCGGTTTCCTGGATCATCTGCATGACGGAGAGGGTAGGCGGCAGCGGAGCCGATGGTCAATCAAATTGCGAGCCATCGCATAGATATGCGGCGACGCGAAACGGCCGAACACAGCCGCAACCCCCGCGCCTTGTTACAACCCCTCCCCCGTACCGGCGGTCTCGGTCACCGACCGGATCACCGACGAGTTCACCGACGTTCTCATCGACCAGGGGGAATCCATGAAGCATCGTCTGCTCGGAGCCGCGCTCGCCGGCTGCGCTCTCGCCGCAGTCGGGGCCGGGCCCGTGTACGCCGTGTCCGACCAGTTGTGGATCGACGCGCCGTCGGAGTCCGTGCTGCCGGCGCAGGGCTCTGGCGGCCCGGCCGAGCGCACGCTCACGGTGCGGGTCAGCCACGACAACACCGAGAACGAGGTCGAGCCCGGCCTGCTGACCGTGGACACGAGCGAGGTCGCCTCCTTCGCGCGGGTGTCGTGGCCCTCGAACTGTGTGCCGGAGTCGGCGGTGAAGGCGGTCTGCGACTTCCCGGGGATGCCGGCCGGGACGGACCTCGTGACGGCGGCCCGACTCGGCCTGAGCGCACTGCCAGACGCGGACCTCGCCGCCTCCGAGTACGTGCGCTACAGCGCGAACGCCGGTGAGCTGACGTCGTTTCCCGCGGAGACGCGGGTCAGCCTGGGCGACGGTCCGGACCTCGGTCTAAGCCAGGCCGAGTACCAGCGGGATCTCAGGCCCGGAACGAACACCCGGGTGAGCGCGACGGTCGGCAACAACGGCAACCGCGCCGTGCAGCGAACGCTGCTGTGGATCAACGCGTCGTACGGACTGCGCTTCAAGGAGCGGCACTCCAACTGCGAGTACCGGCAGCACGGGACCGGGGAGTCCGCACTGTGTGTGCTGGACGAGCCGGTGGCTCCGGGCGAGCGGTACGCGCTGACGACCGGTCTGCGCGTGGAGCGCAGGGCGCTGTACGAGCGGTTCGACCACTCCGTACTGCCGTATTCGGACCAGGCCCTCGAAGAAGCCCGCGCCGAGTGGACCTGGACCCCGGGGACGGGTCCCGAGCTGGACCTTGGCCCCGTGACGGCGGCGCCGGCCGTCGCCGGGGAGGACGACATCGATCTGTCGGACAACTACCGGGTCGTCATCCTCGAAGCCAGGAACACCGCCGACCTGAAGCTCACCGGCAGCAGGGTGCGCGGGGCAGCCGGTGACACCGTGACCGCGGCCGTCACCGTGCACAACCGGGGCCCGGCTTGGGTGGCGTCGCTGGGTGCGGGCGCGCCCGTGGCGGTGGTGCGGATCCAGGCGCCCGAGGGCACGACGATCGTCGGTGTGCCGGAGGAGTGCTCGCCGCTGCCGCCGTCCGAGGAGGGGGCGCCCGTCACGACGTACTTCTGCTGGACTCCGATCTACCTGCGCGACGGGGCGTCCCACCGGGTGGAGGTGCGGCTGAGGATCGACGAGGTGGTACGCGGGGCGCGCACCACCGTCGAGACCCTCAACGACGAACCGGAGCTGCCCATCAGCAGGTTCGACCCGAACCTGCGCAACAACAGGGCACAGCTCGTGGTCAACTGACGGACGACGTCCGCTAGCGCGCCATCTCCTCCTTCAGCGCCGCCACGAACGCGTCCACGTCGTCCTCGGCCGTGTCGAACGCGCACATCCAGCGCACGACACCCTCCGCCTCGTCCCAGAAGTAGAACCGGAACCTCTTCTGCAGGCGCTCGCTCACGTCGTGCGGAAGCTTGGCGAAGACGCCGTTGGCCTGCACCGGGTAGAGGATCTCCACGCCGTGGACGGCACGCACGCCCTCGGCGAGGCGCTGGGCCATCTCGTTGGAGTGCCGGGCGTTGCGCAGCCACAGGTCCTTGGCGAGCAGTGCCTCCAACTGCACGGACACGAAGCGCATCTTGGAGGCCAGCTGCATGGACAGCTTGCGCAGGTGCTTCATGTGGCTGACGGCGTCCTGGTTGAGGACGACGACCGCCTCGCCGAACAGGGCGCCGTTCTTGGTGCCGCCGAGGGAGAGGATGTCGACGCCGACCGCGTTGGTGAACGTCCGCATGGGCACGTTCAGCGAGGCGGCGGCGTTGGCTATCCGGGAGCCGTCCAGGTGCACCTTCATGCCGTGCGCGTGGGCGTGGTCGCAGATCGCGCGGATCTCGTCCGGCGTGTAGAGGGTGCCCAGTTCGGTGCTCTGGGTGATCGAGACGACCTGGGGCATCGCCCGGTGCTCGTCCTCCCAGCCGTACGCCTGCCTGTCGATCAGCTCGGGGGTGAGCTTGCCGTCCGGCGTGGGCACGGTGAGCAGCTTGAGGCCGCCCATCCGCTCCGGTGCGCCGCCCTCGTCGACGTGGATGTGCGCGCTCTCGGCGCAGATCACTGCGCCCCAGCGGTCGGTGACCGCCTGGAGCGCGACCACGTTGGCGCCGGTGCCGTTGAAGACCGGGAAGGCCTCGGCGGTGGCGCCGAAGTGGCTGCGGATGATCCGCTGGAGGTTCTCGGTGTAGTCGTCCTCGCCGTAGGCGACCTGGTGCCCGCCGTTGGCCAGGGCCAGGGCGGCGAGCACCTCCGGGTGGGCGCCGGCGTAGTTGTCACTGGCGAAGCCGCGGACGTCCGGGTCGTGATGACGCCGAGCGTCGGTCTTCGGAGGGTTCACGGCTTCTCGGTCAGCCACAGACGGTTTCCGTTCACTTCGGCGGCGGGCTTGTCCCAGACGCCGACGACCGCGTCGGCCAGGTCCTTGACGTCCGTGAAACCCGCGAACTTCGCGTTGGGGCGATCGGCGCGCATCGCGTCGTGCACCAACGCCTTCACCACCAGGATGGCAGCCGCGGACGTCGGGCCCTCGGCGCCCCCGGCCTTGCGGAAGGCGTCGGCGAGCGCGAGCGTCCATGCCTCGGCGGCGGCCTTGGCGGCGGCGTACGAGGCGTTGCCCGCGGTCGGATTCGAGGCGCCGGCGGCACTGATCAGCAGATACCGCCCACGGTCGCTGCGCTGCAGGGCCTCGAAGAAGGCCAGTGAGGTGTGCTGCACGGTGCGGATGAGCAGCAGCTCCAGGAAGTCCCAGTCGTCGAGGCTGGTCTTGATGAAGGTCTCGCTGCCGCGCCAGCCGCCGACGAGATGGACCAGGCCGTCGACGCGGCCGAACTCCTTCTCGGTGCGCAGGGCCCAGTCACGCGTGGACTCCAGGTCGAGCAGATCGACCGTCTCGCCGGTGACGGACGCGCCGCCGGAGGCGTAGCGCGCGGCGTCCACGGCCTCCGCCAGCCGCTCGGGGTCGTTGTCCGCGCCGACGACCGTCGCGCCCGCCTCGGCCAGTCGCCGCAGCGCCGCCCGGCCCGCGGGTCCGCCCGCGCCGGCCACCGCGATCACCGCACCGCTGAGAGCTCCGTTCCCCGCCATTTTCTTCGCCTCCTGCTGAGCCGTGTTCTCGGTGCTGCCGTCGCTCACGCGGCGACTCGCTCGGCGCTCTCCGCGGTGATGCCCTTGGTGGAGGCGATCACTTTCTTCAGCTTCTTGGAGAGTGCCTCATAGAACATGCTCAGCGGAAACTCGTCCGGAAGCACGTCATCGACGAGCTTGCGCGGCGGCAGGGTCAGGTCCAGGGCGTCCGGGCCCTTGGCCCAGCGCGATCCCGGGTGCGGGGCGAGGTAGGTGGAGACCAGCTCGTAGCCGGCGAACCAGTGGACGAGCTTCGGGCGGTCGATGCCCTCGCGGTACAGGTTCTCGATCTCGGCGCACAGCTGGTTGGTGACCTGCGGGGCGCGGTCCCAGTCGATGTACAGCTTGTTGTCGGTCCAGCGGACGACGTCGTGCTTGTGCAGGTAGGCGAAGAGCAGCTGGCCGCCGAGGCCGTCGTAGTTGCGCACGCGCTCGCCGGTGACCGGGAAGCGGAACATGCGGTCGAACAGCACGGCGTACTGCACGTCACGGGCCTGCGGGACGCCGTCCGTCTCCAGCTTCACGGCCTCCTTGAAGGCGGTGAGGTCGCAGCGCAGCTCTTCGAGGCCGTACATCCAGAACGGCTGGCGCTGCTTGATCATGAACGGGTCGAACGGCAGGTCACCGTGGCTGTGGGTGCGGTCGTGGACCATGTCCCACAGCACGAAGGCCTCTTCGCAGCGCTTCTGGTCGTGGACCATCGCGGCGACGTCCTCGGGCAGGTCGAGGCCGAGGATGTCGACGGCGGCGTCGGTGACGCGGCGGAAGCGGGCGGCCTCGCGGTCGCAGAAGATGCCGCCCCAGGTGAAGCGCTCGGGGGCCTCGCGCACGGCGATCGTCTCGGGGAAGAGCACGGCGGAGTTGGTGTCGTAGCCGGCTGTGAAGTCCTCGAACTTGATGCCGCAGAACAGCGGGTTGTCGTAGCGGGTGCGCTCCAGCTCGGCCAGCCAGTCCGGCCAGACCATGCGCAGGACGACCGCCTCGAGGTTGCGGTCGGGGTTGCCGTTCTGCGTGTACATCGCGAAGACCACCAGGTGCTGGAGGCCGTCCGCGCGGCTCGCGGCGGGCTGGAAGGCCAGCAGCGAGTCGAGGAAGTCGGGCACCTCGAAGCCGCCCTCGGCCCAGCGGGTCAGGTCCTTCACGAGGGCCTCGTGGTAGGCGGCGTCGTGCGGCAGCAGCGGGGACAGCTCACCCACGGCCTCGACGACACGCCGTACGGCGGCCTCGGCGTCCGCCCGGGAGGGCGCGCCCTCGGCCTCGAAGTCAATCGATCCGTCCTTGGACTGCCATGGCCGGATCAGCTCCACGGCATCCTTGAGCACCGGCCATGCCGGGTGCTCAACCACCCTGGTCACGGGAGGAACCTTCCCCTCCACTGCCGCCTGCACAAGAATTTCCGTCATGCCCCATCCTCCACGGGAGAACCTTACGTAAGGACACCGTATGCATACGAGGTTCCTCTCAGCAAGAGGAGGTCCGGGAAAATATCCTGCGTATCCCCAAGGTCACAGAACTTTTTCCTGTTGAATGCCGTAACGGCGATTAGACCGGCATCCATTGGGCAGACGCAGAGCCGACCCGCCGGAACCGGTCAATTCGCGCGGGACTCGCCCACCCCAGGGTGACCGGCCAGAGGGGCAGGATCCAGGCACGGCACGTCCATGGCCGCAAACCCTGTGTACACGTGGGGTTCATCACGCGCACAGGCCACTAGGCTGCGGCACTGCCGCGCGAACAGTCCGCTCCGGTTCGCGCGCGAGCCGAGCCGCCGTCGACGGAAGCGAGTTGAACGTTGAACTTCCTTACCATCGGTCATCGCGGAGTCATGGGTGTCGAACCCGAGAACACCGTCCGCTCCTTCGTCGCCGCCCAGCAGGCCGGCCTCGACGTCATCGAACTCGATCTCCACCTGAGCAAGGACGGCGCGCTCGTCGTCATGCACGACACCGATGTGGACCGCACGACCGACGGAACCGGCGCGATCGCCGACAAGACCCTCGCCGAGCTGCGTGCCCTGGACGCGGGCCGAGGCGAGCGGGTGCCGGTGTTCGAGGAGGTCCTGGACGCCGTGAAGGTGCCGATCCAGGCCGAGATCAAGGACGTCGCGGCGGCACGGGCGCTGGCCGAGGTGATGAAGGAGCGGGACCTGGCGCCCCGGGTCGAGGTGTCCTCGTTCCACGACGACGCCGTCGCCGAGATCGCCCGCCTGGTGCCCGGGGTACGGACCGCGCTGATCGCCAGCCGCTACGGCACCGACATCGTCGACCGGGCCGTCGCGGTCGGCGCGGCGACGGTCTGCCTGAACATCCGCCGGCTCACCCTGGAGATCGTGGAGCGCGCTCGCAAGGCGGACCTCAGGATCATCGGCTGGGTCGTCAACACGCAGGACCACCTGCGTCTCGTACGGGCCCTGGGACTGGACGGCGCGACCACCGACTACCCGGAGATCAAGCGCACCGGCCGCTTCACGGCCTGACCGTCCACCGCGTGAACGTCACACCAGCTCCTTGACCAGCAGCTCGAACTGAAGGTCGTCCCGCTGCGGGATGCCGAAGCGCTCGTCGCCGTACGGGAACGGGGTCATCCGGCCCGTACGGCGGTAGCCGCGCCGCTCGTACCAGGCGATCAGGTCGTCCCGTACGGAGATCACGGTCATGTGCATCTCGGTCACACCCCAGGTCTCGCGGGCTCGCCGCTCCGCCTCCGCGATGATCACCTTGCCGAGGCCGGCGCCCTGGAGGGCGGGGCTGACCGCGAACATCCCGAAGTAGGCGTACTCACCGCGGTGTTCGAGCTGACAGCAGGCGACGATCCGCCCGTCCCGCTCGACGGTGAGCAGCCGGCTGTCGGGCGACTTGATGACCTCCCGCACGCCCTCCGGGTCGGTCCGCTGCCCTTCGAGGATGTCCGCCTCGGTGGTCCAGCCGGCCCGGCTGGAGTCCCCGCGGTAGGCCGACTCGATCAGCGCGACCAGCGCGTCCACGTCGGCGTCGACGGCGTCGCGGAAGGTGAGTCCGGTGTCGGCGGGGCTCGCGGCGGTGTCCATGGGGCGCTTCTCCACTCTCGGGCGCGGCTCGGGCACCGCTGAGCGTAACGCGCCACTAGGGCCTGTCCGGCGGATCAGGTCGGCTCAGGGCAACGGCGCCTTCCAGCCGACCCGAGCGGGGTCTGGTGCGTGCAGCTGCAAGGCGGAGGAGGGAGTCGACGCGGAGCGTCGGCGACCGACGACAACGCGGCAGATGTGCGTGCCAGACCCCGCGACGCCGGCATGATCCGCCCGACAGGCCCTAGGCTCCGGCTGCATGGTGCATGTACTGAGCGGCCGGACCCTGCTCCGCCCCACCGATCCCGAACGGTCCCGTGTCTTCTACGGCGAGCAACTGGGCCTCGCCGTCTACCGCGAGTTCGGCACCGGGCCGGAGCGCGGCACCGTCTACTTCCTCGGCGGGGGCTTCCTTGAGGTCTCGGGGCGTTCCGAGACGCCGCCGTCCCCGGCCGTGCAGCTGTGGATGCAGGTCGAGGACGCCGCCGCCGCGCACGAGGAGCTGGCGGCGAAGGGCGTCGAGATCGTGCGGCCGCCGGTCCAGGAGCCCTGGGGGCTGATCGAGATGTGGATCGCCGACCCGGACGGGACGCGGATCGTGCTGGTGGAGGTGCCGGCGGACCATCCGCTGCGGTACCGGCCCGGAATCTAGGGCCGGTGCTCCCCGCGGGCCGGCTGTGCCGCGCGGGGCCCGGTGGCTCTTCCGCCGGTTGGCCGGGGCTCTGGGCGGGGCTTAGCGTGCTGGAGGGGGTTTTCCTTCGCGGGAGGAGCGCCATGAAGCTCGACAAGCCGGTGACCGGCGGACCCTGCTGGACGGAGCTCGGGACCAGTGATCTGGCCGGGGCCAAGGGGTTCTACGAGGGGTTGTTCGGCTGGCGCGCCGAGACCGATCCGCGTCAGGAGGCGGGCGGCTACACCGTGGCGCACCTCGGGGACGCGGCAGTGGCCGCGCTGACGCCGCTGTACCAGGAGGGGCAGCCGGTGGCGTGGAACGTGTCGTTCGCGGTGCCGGACGCGGACGCGGCCGCCGAGCGGGTCACGCGGGCCGGCGGCACCGTACTGGTCGGCCCGATGGACGTGTTCGACGTGGGCCGCTTCGCGGTGGCCGTGGACCCCACCGGCGCGGTCTTCCAGCTGTGGCAGGCACGGTCGTTCAGCGGCGCGGGGCTGCTCAACGCGCCCGGCGCCCTGGGCTGGGTGGAACTGCTGACCCGGGCGCCCGAGCGGGCCGTGGAGTTCTACACGACGGTGTTCGGCTGGACCGTCAACGCCTCGGAGCACTACACGCAGTGGGGCATCGACGGGGCCGACTTCGGCGGGATGCTGACGATGGACGACAAGTTCCCGCACGAGGTGCCGGCGCACTGGCTGCCGTACTTCGCCGCGGCGGACGTGGACTCCACGGCGGCGGAAGCGACCGAGGCGGGCGGCACCATCCTCATGGAACCGACGTCGGTCCCCGACGGTCCGCGCATCGCCGTGCTGCGGGACCCGCAGGGCGCGGTGTTCGGCGTGTACCGGGCGGCCGACGAGCGCTGACGCGACGGCTCGTGCGGTTCAGGTGCGCAGGGCTCCGAGCCGTCCCTCAAGCCTGCCCAGCAAGTCGCCGAGCAGGGCGGCGAGTTCGCCCCGCCCCTCCGGGTCGAGTTCGGACAGTACGGCCGTCTCGTACGCGAGTTGCTCCGGCAGGATGCCGTCGACCAGGTCCCGGCCCGCGTCGGTGAGGCGGAGGTGGGCGACACGACGGTCGCGGGTGTCGCCGCGGCGCTCGACCAGGCCCCGCTCGGTCAGCTGCTTGAGCCTCTTGGTGACGGCGGCACCCGAGGAGAAGGTCTCGCGGGCGAGCTCACTGGGGGTCAGCTCGTGACCGGTGCGGCGCAGCGCGCCGAGCAGGTCGAACTCGGGGCGGCTGAGGCCCGCACGGCGCAGGGGGGCGTCCTCGGCCTGCTGGAGGAGAGCGGCACAGCGGTTGATGCGGCCGATGATCTCCATGGGGGCGGTGTCGAGGTCGGGATGGACGGTCTGCCACTGCCGGACCACCGCGGCCACCGTGTCATGTCTCGCCCCGGCCGGCCCGCCGTTCGTCCCCGTCATGGCCGTACGCCCTCCGTCGTGGTAGCTGTGCGCTGGTCCGGGTGCGGCTCTGGGCTCCGTCCCGTAGCCGCGAGCGTACGGCGTCCGGTCCGCTCGGCACGCGCGACCCGCGACCGGTGCGGAACGGCCACCGCCGCGGCGAGCCCGACCAGCGCGCCGACCAGGGTGTCCACGATCCGCTCGCTGATCAGCCGTCCGGGTTGCTGGAACCCGGCGAACTCGGTGATGAGCAGCGCCATCGGCGTCACACAGACGCTGCCGAGCCAGTAGTTGCGCCCGATCAGTGCCTCGGCGCCGAAGTTGAGGGCGAGACAGCACAGCACCAGGGCGACCTCGCCGGTGTGGGCGAGCGGCACCAGCGCGGCGAAGAGCAGGACGCCGAGCAGGTTGCCGACGACGCGCTGGACGCCCCGGCCCCAGGTGAGGGTGAGGTTGGCCTGGTACAGGGACGCGGCGGTGACCAGGGCCCAGTAGGGGCGGCCGGTCCCCAGGGCGAGGGAGGCGTAGCCGGCGAGGGCGCAGCCGAGGGCGGTACGCACGGCGAGCGGGGTCAGCGGGCGCAGACGGCGCCACAACGGGCCGGGGTGGACGGTGAGTTCGGTGTCGATGCCGGTGAGGTCGTCGACGTCGGGCAGGGGCCGGTTGCCCCGTACCTGGCGGGCCCAGGTGCGCAGCAGCGCCGGGTCGGCGTCGGCCGGGGCTGCGAGGGCGACCTCGGCGTGGACGACGAGGCGTTCGAGGGCGCGGCGGGTCTCGGAGGGGCTGCCCGCGGAGAGCAGCGCCTGCCGGGCGGTCCGGACGGCGGCGTGGGCCGGGGCGCGGTCCCGGTCGGTGCCGTGGGTCTCGGCGTAGGCGGCGGCCGCGTTCAGGGCGCCCGCGGTGGCCCGGCGCTCCGGGCCGTGCGGTCGCAGCAGGCCGGGGGCCATGCCGACGAGCCAGGCCCAGGCGCCGGCCGCGGCGGCCAGGGCGAGGTGGCCGGGGAGCCGGCCGAAGGTCTGCGGGACGAAGAGGGCGGCGGAGCTGATGAACGTGAGGACGACGTTGCCCGGCGGACCGATGCGGGTGGCGTCGCACAGCACCTTCTGCACGGCTGCGAGCACCGCGCCGACGGCGACCAGCACGATGGTGCTGCGGGTGAGCGAGGCCGTGACCAGGGCGGCGGCGAGACCGCCGAGCATCCCGAGCAGCACCCACGCCAGGGCGCGGGCTCGAGCGGCGTAGGGCCGGTTGTGGGCGTAGAGCGCGCACAGGGACCCGGCCATGGTGTACATCGCCAGGTCGAGCCGGCCCAGCGCGAGCAGGGCGAGGTTGGGCGGGGCGACGGCGGCGACCACGCTCAGGGCGGGCTTGAACCAGATGTCCGAGGGCCGGCCGAGGCGCAGCACCCCGAGGAGCGGAAGGCGACTGCTCATACCCATTACCTTAGCAAGTGTTTTACTCGTAAAAAACATGCCTGGACCCGCCCTGACGTGCCGTGACCTGTCGTGCTCCGCCGAGTGCTCCCCGTGTACACCCTTGCGCTCGCGTGCGCACCGCACGGCCGGGGCATCGACGGACTGTCCGAGACCGTCGAGCGGGGAGGTGCGCGTGCACGGACCGGCTTCGCCCGGCTGGCTGCTGGTCGCGCTGTGTGCGGCGACCGGGGCCTACTGTCTGCTGCGGATGCGCAGCCACGTCGAGGAGCAGCGCCGTACCGCGGGCGGCGAGGCGCTGATGGGCTTCGGCATGGCCGCGATGGCGGTGCCCGCCGCGGTGTTCACGCCGCCGGCGTGGGCCTGGCCCGGTTATGCGGCCGTGTTCGGCGCGGCGGCGCTGCACGCCCTGTGGTCGGCACGGACGGGCACTCACCATCTGCACCATCTGGTGGGGTCCTCGGCCATGGTCTACATGTCGCTCTCGATGGCCGCCTCACCCGGCCATCAGGGTGGACACGGCGGCTCCGGCGTCCCGCTCGTGACGGGCGCGCTGCTCGTCTACTTCACGGCGTACGTGCTGCTGTCCGGCGTCCGCCTGGTGCCCGTCGCCGCCGCCGGCGCGGGGGCCCGCTGGGGCGACCGCCCGGAACTCGCGCGGGCCTGCCGGCTGTCGATGGGGATCGCCATGACGGCCATGCTGCTGACCCTCTGAAGGACACACCCCTTGAGCGAGCAGGGGATGAACCGCCGGGGGTGGCGATTTCTGACGCTGCGATAGCGAAGTCCGCGGCCGGGTACCCGCAACCCGTCAGCTGGTCGCGCGGCTCCGGGGGGCGACCCGCGCTCTCCTGTGGCGGCGGCGTCGCAAACCCCACCCCTGCGCTGGCCTCCCGCCCCACCGGTCGGCGAGGATCGCAGTATGCACACCCAGTCCGTCGAGTCCCCGCCCCGCCCACCGGCCGAGCGCACAGCCTCCCGCTGGGCCGGTGCCCTCACGCTGTGCTCCGCGTTGCTGATCGCCCTGGTCGCGGTCCGGTGGTACCCGCTGATGACCCTCGACGACGGCATCGCGGACACCACGCACCGCTGGGCGGTCGACGAGGGCGGCGTCACGCACACGTTCCGCATCCTGACGGACTGGGTCTGGGATCCGTGGACGATGCGCGTTCTGACGTTCGCGGTCGCGATCTGGCTGGTGTGGCGCAGAGCCGCGCGCTGGACGGCCGTATGGCTGGTTGTCACCTGCGCGCTGGCCACGGCGATCCAGCAGTCGCTGAAGGTCCTGATCGACCGCCCCCGCCCCGTCTGGTCCGACCCCGTCGACTCCGCCCACTACGCCGCCTACCCCTCCGGCCACGCCATGACCGCCACGGTGGTCTGCGGTCTGCTGCTGTGGCTTCTGCACCGCTACGGCGCCCAACCCGCCCTGTGGCGTACGGCCGTGACCGTGGCCGTGATCTCCGTGGCCGGTGTCGGCCTGACCCGGGTGTGGCTGGGCGTCCACTGGGCCACGGACGTCGTCGGCGGGTGGCTGCTGGGCGCGCTGGTCGTGGTGCTGGCGGTGGGTGTGCACGCGCGGTGGCGAGGGTGAGCGCGCTACCGCGAGTGGGCGAATTCGTCCGTGTGTTCCGCGGCGGCGATCTTCCCGCGCGGTGGAACGCGCCCCGTAGGATCCCTTCATGACCGCAGTTCTGTTCGATTTCTCCGGGACCCTCTTCCGTGTCGAGTCCACCGAGAGCTGGTTGCGCGGAGCGCTCACCGAGGCCCAAGTGGAGATCGCCGAGGCCGAGTTGGCCGAGGCCGTGCAGGCACTGGAGGCGATGGGCGCGCTGCCGGGCGGGGTCGACCCCTCGTGGCTGCCGGAGAACGTCGCGAGTGTCTGGGGAGTGCGGGACAAGAGCGCGGAGCTGCACCGGGCGGCGTACACCGGCCTCTCGCGGCATGTGCAGCTGCCCGACGACCGGTTGCACGACATGCTCTACGACCGCCACATGACACCGCCCGCGTGGCTGCCGTACCCGGATGCCGCCGACGTACTGCGGACCCTGCGCGAGCGGGGCGTCGGCATCGGCGTCGTCAGCAACATCGGCTGGGATCTGCGACCGGTGTTCCGGGAGCACGGTCTCGACCCGTACGTGGACACATACGTGCTGTCCTACGAGCACGGCATCCAGAAGCCCGACCCCCGGCTGTTCGCGGCGGCCTGCGAGGCGCTCGGCGCCGATCCGGGGGACGTCGTCATGGTCGGCGACAACCGACGCGCGGACGGCGGTGCGGCGGCCCTGGGCTGTGCGGTGCACTTCGTGGACCATCTGCCGGCGGCCGAACGGCCGGACGCGCTGCGACCGGTGCTTGAACTCGTGGGCGCCGGACTTCCGACCGACGGCGCCGGACCGCGGGCCGACGGCGCCGACCCGACCGCCGGGAAGTAGCCTCCGGCCACCATCCCGGCGGTCGGGCCTGTCCCGGACGATCCCCCGCGTCGCCCGGGACAGGCGGCAACCTCGACCAGGCCGTATCAAGGCCGGGCCGCACGCACTGAGTATAGTTGGCTGGCAGCCAGTCAACGCAGGAGTTTCAGCATGTCCCCGCGCAGCGCCTCGGTCAATGAAGAACTGCGGCGGCGATCCCGGGAGCGGCTGCTGCAGGCGGCGGTCGAGCTGGTCGGCGAGCGCGGCTACGACGCCACGACGCTCGGCGACATCGCGGACCGGGCGGGCTCGGCGCGCGGACTGGTGTCGTACTACTTCCCCGGCAAGCGCCAGCTGGTGCAGTCCGCCGTGCACCGGCTGATGCACCGCACGCTGGAGGAGGCGCTGGAGGGCGAGCCGCGCGCCGAGGACGGCCGGGAGCGGATGGCCAGGGCCATCGACGCGATTCTCGGCCTGGCCCAGCACCGGCCGGTGCTGATGCGTCAGCACATGGCGGGGATCCTCCAGGCCGAGGGCTTTGTGCAGTGCCCGGAGCAGCGGCGCCTGGCCGAGCTGCTGCGCGAGACTTGCGAACGGCACGGCTCCCTGAATGTCGACACCGACTATCCGATGCTGCGTGCCCTGCTCATGGGTGCGGTCTACGCGGCGCTGGTGCCCGGGGTGCCGATGCCGGTGACTGTGCTGCGGGCCGAGTTGTTCAAGCGGTACCGGCTGGACTGGGAGTCGGGAATGCCGCCGGACGAGGCGGCGGAGCCGGGTCGGGCGGGCGACACGGATCTGTCGCGCTTCTTCGCCACCGGGTCCTCGACCGACTGTCCGGAGGAGCGGTCGACGTAGGAGCTCCCCTCGGCCCGGGGCGCCGAGGCAGTACGGGCCGGACCGGGGTCAGCGTCGGGCGCGGCGAGGAGTCAGGAAGCCCGCGTCGCGTGCCTGGCCGATGAGCCGGAGCGACCTGCGCCGGCCGTGCCCCGTCGCGGTCATCACCGCGAGGACGGGGTCGAGACCCGCCTCCTGGGCGGCGCGGTACTTCTGCGCGACGAGCCAGTGCCCCTGGATACCTCGCGGCCAGTCCGGGCGTACCCGGCCCGGCCCGGCTTCCCTGCCGTCGTCGCCGATCGCCTCGTCCGTCTCATCCGTCTCGTTCCCGATCCCGCATGCCCGGGAGAGGGGATCCTCGATCCAGTCGGCGAGCGCCGCCAGGTCGTCGAGGGACAGCGCCGGCTCGGCCCGTACGTCCTCGATGGAGACACACCCCCGGGCGACCACGGCGAGCGCGTCGACCCGGGCGCCGTCGCCGAACTCCAGCCGGACGCCGAACCACGCCGTGGCACCGCCGCCGTCCCGCACCTGCCATGCGGGCCACACCGATACGGCACCGTCCGTCGCGGAGCGATCGGAAAGATTAAGAAAGGATGCTTCCAGCACACACGCAACGTAACCGCATGATCACACTCCATACGAACGAACACGCGCCCCGCACGGCGCACAGCACCCTGTCAGCGGAGCGGTCGCGGTGCGATGCTGGACTTGAGAGCGACTCCTGACGATCTCCGGACAAGGAGTTCCGCCGTGCTTCATGTCGCCGTCGTCGGCTCCGGGCCCAGCGGGTGTTACACCGCCCAGAGTCTCGTACAGCAGGATCCGGACGTGGCCGTCGACGTCCTGGACCGGCTGCCGTGCCCGTACGGCCTGGTGCGGTACGGCGTCGCGCCCGACCACGAGAAGATCAAGTCACTGCAGAACAACCTGCGCACGGTCCTGGAGCACGAGCGGGTGCGGTTCCTCGGCGGTGTCCAGATCGGTCCCGGCGGGATTCCGGCCGCACGGCTGCGCGAGCTGTATCACGCGGTCGTGTACTGCGTGGGCGCCGCCACCGACCGGCATCTCGGGATTCCGGGCGAGGACCTTCCGGGCAGCTGGTCGGCCACCGAGTTCGTGTCCTGGTACAGCGCCCACCCGGACGCCGTCGACAACGGGTTCGTGGCCGGTACACGATCGGCGGTGGTGATCGGCGTCGGGAACGTCGCGGTGGACGTGGCGCGGATGCTGGCCAGAGGCACGGCCGAACTGAGTCCCACCGACATGCCCCAGGCGGCGCTCACCGCCCTCGCCGCGAGCCGCGTCACGGACGTCACGATGGTGGGCCGGCGCGGTCCTTCGCAGGCCCGCTTCACCACCAAGGAGCTGCGGGAGCTGGGCACCCTGCCGGACACCGAAGTGATCGTGGAACCGGCCGAGTTGGCGATGGATCCCGCCTACGCCGACCCCTCCGGCCTGCCCGCGCCGCAGCGCCGCAACGTGGAGGTGCTGCGCGGCTGGGCCGGGTCCCCGGCGCGGGACGCCGGCCACCGCATCCGGCTGCGCTTCTTCCTGCGCCCCGTCGAAGTCCTCGCCGACGCAGGGCGCGTGGGCGCGGTGCGCTTCGAACGGACGGCGCCCGACGGACGGGGCGGAGTGACGGGCACGGGCCAGTTCGAGGACGTCGAGGCCCAGTTGGTGCTGCGCTCGGTGGGCTATCGCGGAGTGCCCCTTGAGGGGCTGCCGTTCGACATCGCGACCGGCACGGTGCCGCATCTCGCGGGCCGCGTGCTGCGGGAGGGCATCGTCGCGCCGGGCGAGTACGTGGCGGGCTGGATCAAGCGGGGCCCGACCGGTGTCATCGGCACGAACCGTTCGGACGCCAAGGAGACGGTGACGTCGCTGCTGGAGGACGCCTCCGCGCTCGTAGCGAAGGAAGTACCCGAAGAGCCTCTTACGGCACTGCGCGCCGAGGGGGTCGAGCCGGTGGAGTGGGCGGGTTGGTGCGCGATTGAGCGTGCCGAGGCGGAACTCGGCGCGTCACTGAGCAGGGGTGTGGTGAAGCTCCCCGACTGGGAGTCGTTGTTGGGTGCCGCGCGCAACAGCGCGCCGTAGGGGCGCGGAGAACTGCGCGACCAGCCACAGACGAACCCGCAGAGAGAAACGAACCAGCAACACCCCCGAAATCAACAATCTGTTCAAGGAGCCTACGGTCTCGCCCATGACAGACAGCTCACCCCCGCACCCCGTCGACGAAGTCCCACCCGCACGCCACCTCGCCGCCTTCGGCCTCCAGCACGTACTCGCGATGTACGCCGGCGCCGTGGCCGTCCCCCTGATCGTCGGCGGTGCCATGAAGCTGCCGCCCGCGGATCTGGCGTATCTGATCACCGCCGACCTGCTGGTGTGCGGCATCGCGACCCTGATCCAGTGCGTCGGCTTCTGGCGGTTCGGTGTACGGCTGCCGATCATGCAGGGCTGTACGTTCGCCGCCGTGTCCCCGATGGTGCTGATCGGCACGACGGGCGGCGGACTTCCCGCGATCTACGGCTCGGTGATCGTCGCGGGGCTCGCGATCGTGCTGCTGGCGCCGGTCTTCGGAAAGCTGCTCCGGTTCTTCCCTCCCCTGGTCACGGGCACGGTGATCCTGATCATCGGCCTCTCGCTGCTGCCGGTCGCGGGCAACTGGGCCGCAGGCGGCGTCGGTTCGTCGGACTTCGGGGAGCCGAAGAACATCGCGCTGGCGGCGTTCGTCCTCGCGGTGGTGCTCGGTGTGCAGCGGTTCGCGCCCGCGTTCCTCAGCCGGATCGCCGTGCTGATCGGCATCGCGGTCGGGCTGGCGGTGGCGGTGCCGTTCGGGTTCACGGACTTCGGCGGGGTCGGCGAGGCCGACTGGCTCGGGATCAGCACGCCGTTCCACTTCGGGGCGCCCACCTTCGAGTTCTCGGCGATCGTGTCGATGCTGGTGGTGGCGCTGGTGACGATGACCGAGACGACCGGTGACCTGATCGCGGTCGGTGAGATGACGGACCGCAAGGTGGAGCCGCGCTCCCTCGCGGACGGCCTGCGCGCCGACGGTCTGTCGACGGTGCTGGGCGGCGTCTTCAACACCTTCCCGTACACGGCGTACGCCCAGAACGTGGGTCTCGTAGGCATGACCCGGGTGCGCAGCCGCTGGGTGGTGGCCACCGCGGGCGGCATCCTCGTGCTGCTGGGGCTGCTGCCCAAGCTGGGCGCGGTGGTGGCGGCGATACCGGCGCCGGTGCTGGGCGGTGCGGGCCTGGTGATGTTCGGGACGGTCGCCGCGAGCGGGCTAAGGACGCTGGCCGCGGTGGACTTCAAGGGCAACGACAACCTGACGGTGGTGGCCGTTTCCGTGGCCGTGGGCATGCTGCCGGTCGGCGTGCCGACGATCTACGAGAAGTTCCCGGACTGGTTCCAGACGGTGATGAACAGCGGCATCAGCGCCGGCTGTCTGACGGCGATCGTGCTGAACCTGCTCTTCAACCACCTGCCCGGCAGGGTGGGTTCAGGCGCTGGCGAGACGGACGGCCTGCCGCGCGGCGGCGTCGAGGAGGGCGTCGAGAAGTCCCGGGAAGAGACCGTCTAGGTCCTCCTTGCGCAGGCCGTTCATCTTGGCCGTGCCCCGGTAGACCTGCTGGATCACACCGCTCTCGCGCAGCACCCGGAAGTGGTGCGTGGTGGTGGACTTGGTGACGGGCAGGTCGAAGTACGAACAGGAGAGCTCGCCGTCGACCGCGGCGAGCTCTCGTACGATCTGCAGCCGCAGCGGGTCGGACAGCGCGTGCAGTACGCCCTCCAGACGGATCTCCTCGCGCGTCGGGTGCGGGAGGTCTCGGCTGCTGACAGCGGGGCTGGTCACGGCGGCTCCACTTCGTCGGTTTCCCTCACTCGGGATCTCCCGGGCTCGGGTTCCCTCATTGTACGAGACCTCTCGTAGTTTGACACTTCTCGTACTACGATGCCTATCGTACGAGTCGACGACTGGTCCCGCGAACGAATGGAGTCCGCCGTGAGCGCGCTCTTCGAGCCCTACACCCTGCGCGATGTGACGATCCCGAACCGGGTGTGGATGCCCCCGATGTGCCAGTACTCGGCCGCGCCCGACGGCCCCGACGCGGGCGTCCCCAACGACTGGCACTTCGCGCATTACGCCGCCCGCGCGACCGGTGGCACGGGACTGATCGTCGTCGAGGCCACAGGAGTCAGCCCCGAGGGCCGGATCTCCCCGTACGACCTGGGCATCTGGAACGACACTCAGGTCGCGGCGTTCCGCCGGATCACGCGCTTCCTGGAGTCACAGGGCACGATTGCGGGCATCCAGCTGGCCCACGCCGGCCGCAAGGCCTCGACCGACCGGCCCTGGACGGGTGGCGCGCCGGTGGGGCCGGACGCCCACGGATGGCAGCCGGTGGCGCCCAGCGCGATCGCGTTCGCCGAGGGGCACCCGGTGCCGACCGAGCTGACGGTCGCCAGGATCCAGGAGATCGTGGGGCAGTTCGCGGACGCCGCGCGCCGTGCCCTCGCCGCCGGGTTCGAGGTCGCCGAGATCCATGGCGCCCATGGCTATCTGATCAACGAGTTCCTCTCGCCGTACTCCAACCACCGCACGGACGAGTACGGCGGCTCGTACGAGAACCGCACCCGTTTCGCCCTCCAGGTCGTGGACGCCGTACGCGAGGTGTGGCCGCAGGACAAGCCGCTGTTCTTCCGCATCTCGGCCACGGACTGGCTGGAGGAGGGCGGCTGGAGTGCCGACGACACCGTCCGCTTCGCCGCCGACCTCAAGGCCCACGGCATCGACCTGCTCGACGTCTCGACCGGCGGCAACGCCTCCGGCGCCCGCATCCCGGTCCGCCCCGGCTACCAGGTGCCGTTCGCCGCGCGGGTGAAGGCCGAGACCTCGCTGTCGGTCGCCGCGGTCGGCCTGATCACCGAGGCCGAACAGGCCGAGAAGATCATCGCTAACGGCGAGGCCGACGCCGTCCTGCTCGGCCGCGAGCTGCTGCGCAACCCCTCGTGGGCGCGGCATGCGGCACGGGAGCTCGGAGGCGAGGCGCACGTGCCGCACCAGTACCACCGCTCCGTTTGATCACCGGGCCCGGCCGGAGCGGTGAGCCGTCCGGCCGGGCCGCCGGCGAACCCCGGTCACCGTCACTGGGCCTGGGCCGGCAGCCGCCCGGCCACCAGCCGCTCCAGCTGCGGCAGGAAACGCTGCCCGGCCACCGCGAGTGCGATCGACGCCGCCACACCCGCCCACGCGAGGGGGCCGAGCGGCGTGCAGCCGAAGAGGTTGCTGACGCCGGGCGTCTGGACCAGGACGACGAGGGCCGCCGCGGAGCCCAGGGCGGTGGCCTGGACCAGCGGGCTGCCCCGGCGGTCGGCGAGGGTCTGCGCGAGTTGTGTGCCGACCACCGCGCACAGCGCCATCGTGGTGGAGCGGCGGGCGCTGCCCGGGGTGAAGCGGCCGAACAGCCAGGCCGAGGTGGCACCCAGAGTGGTGGTCAGGGCGCGGTGCCGGATCTTGCGGATCAGAGGTGCGCCCAGGGGTTCGGTGGCTGCCGGGCCGGGTGCCGGTCGTGCGTCCGGCCGATCGGCCGCGTCTTCCTCCGACTCCTCAGGCTCCTGCGGCTCCCCCGGCTTCTCAGGCTCCTCCGACTCCTCTGCGGGCTTCGGCGTCACCGCGACCGCCATCGCCGGGAACAGGTCCGTGAACAGGTTCACCAGCAGCATCTGGCGGGTGGACAGCGGCGAGGCACCCGACAACAGCGTGCCGAGGAGTCCGAAGCCCACCTCGCCCGCGTTGCCGCCGATCAGGATGGCGATGGCGTCGGCGACGCTGTGCCACAGCGCCCGGCCCTCGGCGACCGCGTCGATCAGGACCGTCAGGTCGCCGTCGGTGAGCACCAGGTCGGCCGCGTTGCGGGCGGCCGCGGAGCCGCGGGCACTGATGCCGACGCCGATGTCGGCGGCGCGGATGGCCGCGGCGTCGTTGGCTCCGTCGCCGACCATGCCCACGACCCGCCCGGCGTCCCGCAGCGCCTCGACGACCTGGAGCTTCTGCTCGGGCGCGACCCGGGCCACGACGCCCACGTCACGCAGCATCCGAACGCGCTCCTCGCGGTCCGCGGAGGCCAGTTCGTCCCCCGTGATCACACCGGTGTCCTCGGGCCAGCCCAGCTCCGCGGCGATGGCCCGTGCGGTCTGCGGGTGGTCGCCGGTGAGCATGACGGGGCGTACGCCTTCCTCGCGCAGGCCCTGGACCAGGGCCGTGGAGGTGTCGCGCGCCACGTCGGCGAGCGCGAGCAGTCCGGTGAACTCCAGCTTCTCCAAGGGCTGTTCGAGGACCTCGGCCGCCTTGTCGGCCGGGTCGAGCCGGCGCTGGGCGACCGCCAGGACCCGCAGTCCGTCGCCGGCCAGCGCGTGCGCCCTGTCCGACGCCGACGAGGGCAGGCCGGAGCAGGCGGGCAGCACCGTCTCGGGGGCGCCCTTGACGACGAGCACCGGTGAGCCGTCCTCGGCCTGGCCGACGGCGGCGGCGTAGCCACGGCCCGCCTCGAAGGGCAGCCCCTCGGTCTGGGTCCACTCGGGGTCGGGGGCGGCCGCGTCCAGGACGGCCTCGTCGGTGGCGTGCACGGGCCGGTCCGAGCCGCCGTTGAGCTGGGGGCAGGCACGTGCCGCGACCCGCAGCGTGGTGTCGGCCTTCGATTCGTCCGGCGTACTGACCGTCCCGTCGGCGTCGGTGAGCCGCACCAGGCGCAGCCGGTTCTCGGTGAGCGTGCCGGTCTTGTCGAAGCAGATGGTGTCCATCCGGCCGAGCGCCTCCAGGGTGCGCGGGGCCCGCACCAGGACGCCGCGCCCGCTCAGCCGCCGGGCCGCGGCCAGCTGCGCCACGGTCGCCACCAGCGGCAGTCCTTCGGGCACCGCCGCCACGGCCACCGCCACCCCGCCGCTCACCGCGCGGCGGATCGGAGTACCGCGCAGCAGCGACAGGGCGGTCACCCCGGCGCCGCCCGCCAGGGTCCACGGCAGGGCCTTGTCGGTGAGTTCGCGGAGCCTGGCCTGCACTCCGGCGGACGGCGGCTTGCGGGAGGCGAGGGCCACGGCCCGCGCGGCCTCCGTGCGCTCCCCGGTCTCCACCACGACGGCGCGAGCATGTCCGGCCACCACGGTCGTGCCCTCGAACACCATGCAGGCGCGGTCCGGCACAGCGGCGTCCGGCGCCGGGTCGGTCCCCTTGGCGGCCGCCAGGGACTCACCGGTCAGCGCGGACTCGTCGACCTCCAGTCCGTCCGCCCACACCAGGCGGGCGTCGGCGGGCACCACGTCGTCCGCCCTGAGCTCGATCAGGTCACCGGGCCCGAGCTTGACGGCGTCGACGACCTGCGGCTGGGCCGACGGGTCCTCGGTGGTGACGCGCGCTTTCTGTTTCTGCTTGGCGAGCAGCCCGGACAGCGCCCGCTCGGCGCGCATCCGCTGGACGCCGCCGACCAGCGCGTTCAGGTCGAGCGCGCCGACGACCAGCAGGGCGTCCAAGACCGAGCCGAGGATCGCCTCGGCGGCGGAGCCGACGGCCAGCACCGGGGTGAGGGGGTCGTCCAGTTCCCCGCGCATGGCCTTGGCGAGCCGCAGCGGCCCGCTCACCGGCGCGAACACGCGCTGCCGGCCCATCGTCCGCATCGTCTCGCGTGCGCGGTCGGTGAGCTGCTCACGCCGGGTCGGCTCGGGGCCGGTCTCCTGCTCCAGCCGTTCGCGGACCTCGGTGGTCTCCAGTTCGTGCCAGGCCACCCGTGGCCGGGGGTGCGGGGCACGGGCCAGGGCCACGCCGAGGGCGGCGCGCGTGCCGGTAAGCAGGGCCCAGGCGGCGCTCGCGTCGACCGGGGTGTGGCGCAGCCCGGGCCATGGCGTACGGCGGCCTCGCTGGGACTTTCCGATGGCGACCAGGAGCCCGGACAGTGCGGCACCGGACCGGGCCAGGACCTGCGAGCGGCGGCCGACCCCGCGCGCGGCCGGGACCGCCCGCAGCAGCCGCCAGACATCGGCGAGCCCGTGCGGAGCCAGCACGTCCGCGCCCCAGACGACGGCACCCCCGCGGTCGGTGAGGGCGACGGCCACGTCGGAGGCGAGCAGCCCGGCGAGTATGTCCTCGTCGGCCTCCCCGGGCCGTGCGACCGTGACGACGACGCCGTCGTCGCCGCGCAGCGCGTTCACCACGTCGCTCAGCGACCGCTCGTCGCGCACGACCTGGTCGGCGAGGGTGGTGAAGTCCGCCAGGGCCGGATCGTCCACCATCACGACCCGCAACCCCGCCCGCCGTGCCGCGTCCAGCACCACCTCCGCCCACGGATCCGCGTCCGCGCCCGGAGTCCGCAGCGCACTCGGGTGCAGTACGACCGTGTCGGCCATCTCCAGCTGGCGCAGCCGCTCGGTGTCGCGAACCAGGACGCCGGTGCGGGACAGCGCGGAGCTCAGTACGGCGTGGAAGGCGGCGGGCCCGTAGCGCGCGGCCTTGGGAGAGCCCGCGAGCACCGCTTCCGCCGCCTCGCTGCCGTCGTGCTTGACCAGCAACATGGCCGCGGCGCCGGCCAGGCTGCCGGTCTCGGCGTGCGTGGCGTACTCCTGGGCCGGGGACGTGCGCAGCGGCGGGCGCGGGAAGTCGTCCCCCGCCACGCTGGTCCGCTCCGGCGCGCAGACCTCGTCGTGGACCTGGTCGAACGCCGCCGCGCGGGCCACCGTCTCCCCCAGCTGGAGCGTGCGCAGCGCGCCGTCGAGCAGCAGGGCGGTCGGGGTCCGGCCGGCGCCGTGGACGGCGGCGTTCGCGATGGCCAGGGCCACATCCATGCGGGAGCGGCCGATCCTCGCGCGCAGCCAGCCACGGAAGTTCGGGTTCTCCCGCAGCAGCGTCGCCAGCGCGGTCACCGACCGGGGTGAGGTGGGCAGGCGCAGGGCGTATCCGGCGAACGCGACCGCGATGCCGGCGCCGTCGGCGGCGAGCGCGGTGGCGGCGGCCCGTACTCCGGCGGGGTCGGCCGGATGAGGGACGGCGTCCACCGTCTCGTCCGTCTGGGCCAGACCGTGCCGGGCGGCGATCGCGGCCGCCTTCTCCACGACCCGGTCACCGGCCGACTCCTCGACGGCGGTCACCACGAGCCGTCGCAGGCCGCCGTCCCAGTAGGCGAGGGCCACGTCCGGCCGCTCGGCCAGCTCCGCGGCGACCCTGCGCGCCACATGTGCCGTCCCGCCCTCCCGCCGTACGCGTTCCGGCGCCTCGGGCCGCAGTGCGAGGTGGGCCCGGGCGCCGGACCGCCAGGGTCGTGGCCGGCCGGGCAGGGTGTGGCGGGCGACCCGTACGACACGGGCGGCGGTGTCCACGCTCCGCACCCCCGCCCGGGCGGTACCCGCCACCGCCCCCGCGGCGACTCCCACCGCGGGTGCCGCTCCTTGGGCCAGCAGTCGGGGGCCGGCTGCGACCGCGGCGGCCGCGGCGGCTGTCGGGCGGGTGAGCAGTCCCAGAACCATCGCGTGACCTCGGCTGATTGCGTCCTCGATCGATGTCGCTTGCGTGCGGCTCCGGGTTCCCGCAAAACGGCGGGTCACCCGCCGATGCGGAGGCTGATCGCGTCGGCCACGGAGGGCGAGGCGTCCGCGGGCCCACGCCGACGGACGCCTCGCGCTCCGCGTGAGATCAACCGGCCGCGCAGGCCGTCCCGTTGAGCGTGAAGGCGCCCGGCGCCGCGCTGTTCCCGGTGTGACTCGCCTGATAACCGATGCCGACGCTCTCACCTGGCGCGACCGCCGCGTTGTACGAGGCGTTGCTCGCCGTCACCGCACCGGAGGCCGGGGCGTACGCGGCTCCCCAGCCGCCCGTGATCGTCTGGCCGGCGGGCAGGGTGAAGCCGAGCTGCCAGCCGTTGACCGGCGCGGATCCCGTGTTGGTGAGGGTCACGGAGGCGGTCAGGCCGGTGTTCCGGGCGTTGGTGCCGACGGTCACCTCGCATGCGCCGGGCTGGGGCCGGGGTGCGGACCCGCCGCCGTCCAGGCCGAAGAAGGTGAGGACCCGGGCGGCCATGCCGTAGCCGTAGATGTTGTGGCCGATGCCCCGGAGGCTGATCGCCTCCACCGGGGCGCGGTCGCCGGTGCCGCCGTAGCGGGTGCGGGTCCAGCCGGACTGGGGTGTGTCCGTGACGGCCGGGGTCTGGCTGACGCCGTGGACGTTCGTCCACTGCTTGATCATCTCCCCGAGGTTGGGGTAGCGCAGGACGTCGTCCTCGGTGCCGTGCCACAGCTGCATACGGGGCCGGGGGCCGGTGTAGCCGGGGTGGGCGGCACGGGCGATGTCGCCCCACTGCCGCGCGGTGCGGGTGACCGTGCCCTGTGCGCACGCGCTGTTCCACTCGGAGCCGTCGGTGGTGGCGAAGCAGCCGAAAGGGACGCCCGAGAAGGCGGCGCCGGCCGCGAAGACGTCGGGGTAGTCGCCGAGCAGGACGTTCGTCATCATCGCGCCGGAGGAGATGCCGGTGGCGAAGATCCGGCCGGCGTCGGCGTCGTAGGTGCGCGTGACCCAGTCGACCATGGACCTGATGCCGACCGGGTCGCTGCCGCCGTCGCGCTTCAGCGCCTGCGGTGAGGAGACGTCGAAGCACTTGCTGCTGCGGGTGACGGACGGGTAGATCACGATGAAGCCGTACTGGTCGGCCAGCGTGTCGTACTCGGTGCCGTGGTACATGTCCGGACCGGAGCCGGTGCACCAGTGCGCGGCCACCAGCACGGCCGGATCGGCGGTCACGCTGTCCGGCACATACAGGTACATCCGCAGGTTGCTGGGGTTGGCGCCGAAGCCGGTGACCTCGGTCAGCGTCGCGGTGGGGACGGCGGCGGCCACCTCGGTGCGGGCGGACGCGTCGGGGGCGGTGACGAGAAGTGCCGCGAGCAGCGGCAGGAGGGCGGCGAGCAGCGTCCGGAGCGGTCTTGGCGCGGTCGTGCGGGTGCGGGTGGGAGTGGGAGTGGACACGTCCTTGGTCCCTTCTGGTCGCGGCTCGTGGACGTGGTGCGGCGACAGGCGGCGGGGCTGTTCGACCGGGTCGGCGGGAGAGCGGCGGGAGAGGCGTCCGGAGAGCGCCCGGAGAGGCATCGTGGCATGGACACGCTCACGATAGAAGCGCTCCCACGCCATGCGACCGAGAGCCCTTGCACTCCACGGGGCTGACCGAATTCTTCCGCGCGAAGCGTTGACTAGAAAGCGCTTGCACTCTACGTTCCGTTCAGCAGTGTGACCGAGCCGCTTCGCCGCACCCCCACACGACCACACTGTCCACGCACAGCGTTCTGCATGACACACATCGTTCATCTACATGATCGAGCCGCTCCTCTCGAAGGGACGCATCCGCATGCGAACTCTCCCCCCACGTGCACGCCCGCAAAGAACCGCACTGGCGACGGCCGCCGCAGCCGTCCTCGCCACCGCGGCCGTCCTCACCACCCCGCAGCCCGCCGGTGCCGCCGAGTCCTCGCCGATCGGGTTCGGCGCGGGAACGAACGGCGGCGGCAGCGCCTCGGCGGTCACCGTCTCCACCCTGGACGCCTTCAAGGCGGCGGTGACCGGTGGCTCGGCCAAGGTCGTCCGGGTCAACGGCCTGATTCCGCTGAGCGGTCAGGTCGACGTCGGCTCCAACACCACGGTGCTGGGCGTGGGTTCGTCGTCCGGGTTCACCGGCGGCGGGCTGCGGCTGAAGAACGTTTCCAACGTCGTCGTGCGCAACCTGAACATCAGCAAGCCGGTGGCGCCGTCCGACGGCATCACGGTCCAGGCGTCGACGAAGGTGTGGATCGACCACAACTCCTTCTCGGCCGACCGCGATCACGACAAGGACTACTACGACGGGCTGCTGGACATCAATCACGGCTCGGACAACGTCACGGTGTCCTGGAACACCTTCAAGGACCACTTCAAGGGCTCGCTCGTCGGCCACAGCGACAGCAACGCGAGCGAGGACACCGGCCATCTGAAGGTGACGTACCACCACAACAGCTTCAGCAACGTCTACTCGCGCATCCCCAGCCTGCGCTTCGGCACCGGACACTTCTACAACAACTACGTGGCCGGCGCGGACACCGCCTGCCACTCGCGCATGGGCGCCCAACTGCTCGTGGAGAACAACGTCTTCCGCGACACCAAGATCGCCGTCACCACGAGTCGCAGCAGCGACGTGGACGGCCACGCCAATCTGCGCGGCAACGATCTCGGCGGAGCCGCGACCGAGATCTCCCAGGTCGGCACCTTCACCACGCCGCCGTACAGCTACACCGCGGAGTCCGCGTCCACCGTCGTCGCCTCGGTGACGGCCGGAGCGGGCGCCGGAAAGCTCTGACCACCCCCACCCAACAGAAGGCATCGGGACATGACTTCACCAGCGAAGCCCCGCGCGCACCGGCGCGCAATGACCGGCGGCCTGGCCGCACTCGGCCTCTCGACTGTCATGATCACGACAATCGGCGTGCCCCCGGCGAGCGCCGCCACCTGGCCGACGCCCACCAGCAGCCGGCCGGTGAGCTCGACCATCCAGGTGTCCGGCGTCCGGGACGGCGGCATGGTCCGCTACTACGGCAGCGGCGACCTGGCCGGCGACGGACAGGAGGAGGGCCAGGACCCGATCTTCGAGCTCGCGCCCGGCGCGACACTGAAGAACGTCATCATCGGCGCGCCCGGCGCCGACGGCATCCACTGCGAGGGCAACTGCACCCTGCAGAACGTGTGGTGGGAGGACGTCGGCGAGGACGCGGCCACCTTCCGGGGCGGCTCGACCTACACGGTGACCGGCGGTGGCGCCAAGAAGGCCGCCGACAAGGTCTTCCAGCACAACGGGCCCGGCACGCTCAACATCTCCAACTTCGCGGTCAGCGAGTTCAAGACCCTGTACCGCTCGTGCGGCGACTGCTCGACTCAGTACACGCGCAAGGTCAACCTCAGCAACATCGAGGTGACCGGCACGGGGACCACGGCCCGCCTAGTCGGCATCAACGTCAACCGGGGCGATGTGGCGACACTGCGCGGCATCACGATCCTCAACGACGCCGGCCGCAAGGTGATCCCGTGCCAGAAGTACAACAACAACACCGCTGTGGGTACGGGCCCGGACAGCACGAACTGCCTGTACTCCAGCTCGGACATCACCTACCGGTAGCACCCGCTCGCAGGTAGTCCCCCCACGGTGAGGGCGGCCGTCCGAAGCGTCCCCGCACGGCGCTTCGGGCGGCTGCCGTGCCGTGTGCGGTCAGGTGCGGGCACGCGCGCGTGCGCTGTCGGGGGCGTCATACCCGTCACGCGCGCGTACGTCCTCCGCCAACTCCCGCCGGTAGGCCGCGTACGCGGTGCGCAGCCGGTCGCCCGGCCAGTCGGGCGGGAGGAGTTCGGGGGGCAGCACCGGGTCGGCGAGCAGATGCCGTACGACGGCCGCGAAGGCGGTGAAGCGGTCGGGCGGGCGCTGGGCGCGGGTGACATGGGCCAGCAGGGCGCGGCCCGTGCCGGCCCACGCGTCCAGCGGCCACAGGTCCGCGGCGAGCGCGCGGGCCGGGCGGTCGGGGCGGGCCGTGTAGCGCTGTGCCACTTGGTCGACGTCGTCCGGCAGGGTGCGGAGCAGGTTGGCGGGTCGCAGCCAGACGCCCTCGCGGAGTTCGGCGAGGCGGAGCCGGGTCAGTTCGGTGCGCAGTTCGGCGCGTTCGGCGGGGCCCCGGCCGGTGGCCGTGACGACGAGCATCTCCCAGTCGCCGTCCCAGGGCCGGGTCTCGGGATGGACGGCGTCGTCCTGGCGCCCCTGGCGTTCCAGCAGCCGGTCGCTGAGCCGGTGGACGGTGTCCGTGCGCCGCAGGTCGCCGGCTGCCACCATCCGGCTGAGCGCGGCCCGCACGGTGGACCCCGCGATCCCGAACGGCTCCAATCTGCGCACCAGCTCCTTCACCGGCAGCTCGGGCGGATGCAGCCCCAGCAGCAGGCTCAGGACGACCGAGCGGGCGGACAGCGGGCGCAGCTCCACCTCGTCGGCCGGCAGTGACGCGTTGTTCTGCATGACCTCGTACTTTACGTGGCGACTCGGCGTATTACAGGATTGCTGCGATCGCAGCCACGGTGCAACACTGACGGCATGGTCTCGATACTCGCGCAGGAGCAGTCCGGGCAGTACGCCACCCACGACGTCACCAACCAGCCCCCGCCCCTGACGCCGTACGACGCGTCGCAGGACACGGCGCTGCTGGAAGGGCTGCGCCGTGAGGGCGCCGGGTGGGCCGAGGAGGACATCCGGCGGCTCGGCCTGCGGGCCGGGAGCGTCGAGGCACAGGAATGGGGTGAGCAGGCCAACCTCCACGAGCCCGAGCTGCGTACGCACGACCGGTACGGCCATCGAGTCGACGAGGTCGAGTTCCATCCGAGCTGGCACCACTTGATGCGGGTCGCGGTCGGCGAGGGCCTCGCGGCGGCGCCCTGGGCGGACGAGCGGCCCGGCGCCCATGTCGCCCGGACCGCGGGCGGGCTGGTGTGGGGGCACACCGAGGCCGGGCACGGCTGTCCGACGTCGATGACGTACGCCGCCGTCCCCGTGCTACGCCGCCAGCCCGAGCTCGCCAAGGTGTACGAACCCCTGCTGACCAGCCGGGAGTACGACCCCGGTCTGCGTGTGCCCACCGAGAAGCGGGGCCTGCTCGCGGGCATGGGGATGACCGAGAAGCAGGGCGGCTCCGACGTCCGTACGAACACGACCACGGCCTGGCCGACCGCCGAGCCCGGCGTGTACACGCTGCGCGGGCACAAGTGGTTCACCTCGGCGCCCATGTGCGATGTGTTCCTGGTGCTGGCCCAGGCTCCCGGCGGCCTGTCCTGCTTCCTCGCGCCGCGCGTCCTGCCCGACGGCAGCCGCAACACCTTCCGCATCCAGCGTCTGAAGGACAAGCTGGGCAACCGCTCCAACGCCTCCTCGGAGCCGGAGTTCGACGGGACCGTCGCCTGGCTGGTCGGGCCCGAGGGACGGGGCGTCAAGACGATCATCGAGATGGTCAACTGCACCCGGCTGGACTGTGTGATGTCGTCGGCGACGCTGATGCGCAAGACGCTCGTCGAGGCCGGGCACCATGTGCGCCACCGCAGCGCGTTCGGCGCCCGGCTGATCGACCAGCCGTTGATGCGCAACGTCCTCGCCGACCTGGCGCTGGAGTCCGAGGCGGCCACGACGCTGACGCTACGGCTGGCCGGGGCGGCGGACCGTGCGGTGCGCGGAGAGGATGCGGACGGGACCGAGGCGGCGTTCCGCCGGATCGCGACGGCCGTCGGCAAGTACTGGGTCACCAAGCGGGGCCCGGCCTTCACTGCGGAGGCCCTGGAGTGCCTGGGCGGCAACGGCTACGTCGAGGAGTCGGGCATGCCCCGCCACTACCGCGAGGCGCCGCTGCTGTCGATCTGGGAGGGCTCGGGGAACGTCAACGCCCTCGACGTACTGCGCGCGTTGACCAGGGAGCCGGCCACCGCCGAGGCGCTCTTCGCCGAGCTCGCGAAGGCGCGCGGGGCCGACGCCCGGCTGGACGCCGCCGTCACGCGCCTGAAGAGTCAGCTCGGCGCCGGTTCCGAGGCCGGCGCCCGGCGCCTGGTCGAGCAGATGGCGCTGACCCTCCAGGCCTCCCTGCTGGTCCGGCACTCCTCCACGGCGGTCGCCGACGCCTTCTGCGCGACCCGGCTCGGCGGAGACTGGGGGCACGCGTTCGGGACGCTGCCCGATGCTGCCGACATGGGCGGGATTCTGGGACGGGCGTTGCCGGGCGGGGAGTGAGGCGGAGCGCGTGATCGGGGCAGCGGGGCGATCGGGGGAGGCGGGCCAAGGCCACGGAGTGCCCGGGCCTGCGACTGAGCGCTCCAAAACCGCTGTGTCCGGGGCCCGCCCGCCCCCTCACCACCGTCACCCTGTGGTCCGCCCACCCCACAACGGCCCGAACCGTGCCCACTCGTACCCCCATCGATCGATACGCCGGCTCTCCAGTCGGCTGCGGAGCGCCCGGCCCGCCACGAACGGGACGGACGCCGCGCAGACTCCCGCGAGGCCGCCGACCAGGCCGGCCCGGGTGCGGGCCTCGGACGGGGTGGCGGGCTTGGTCACCAGACGGCCCTGAGGGTCCGTCCAGACGGTGACCGGCGTGCCGACGCCACTGCCGGGGTGGACACGGGCCTGGCCGGTGTGGGACGAGCCGTCCCGGACGCTCCAGCGGACCTTCGCCCACACGTGCTCGCTGCTCGACGTGCCGGAGCGCGAGTCGGACGTGCCCGGCGCCTGCTCGGTGAGCAGGGCCACGACAGGCCGCCACTCGACACGCTCCCTGGCCATGCCCTGCTCCACCGTGCGGGCCGTCGCGAGGCCCGCGAGCCCTCCGACGAGGACGGGGAACAACCAGGCGGCGAGCAGCACCCAGGCCTCCACCGCGTCGGCCCGGCGCCTGAGCGGATTGCGCCGCCACCGCCACAGCCACACCTTCGGACCACGGAACGCCATCGAAGGCTTCCTCCTCATGAGCGCACGAACATGCCGGACCGACTCCCTCCCATACGGGAGACGGCGGGCGGATGCTCACGGCACCTACCGGAAGTCGACGGTGGCACGGGTCACGCGGCGTCCGCCGGTGTCTTCGTGAAAGGGCCCCGCGGCTCGCGACGGCGGGCTATCATCGCCGCGCTGACCTGCGACGTCACCCATTCCAGAGGTGACTGTCAGTGCCGGGGTGCAGACTGGCCCGTGTCTGAGACAAAGGCGTCGCGGAGGTGATCGGCATGACCGAGGTATTGCTCGCCGTGGGCACACGCAAAGGCTTGTTCATCGGGCGCAGGCGTGGTGGCACCTGGGAGTTCGACGAGAGTCCCTACTTCAACGCCCAGGCCCTGTACTCGGTCGCCATCGACACGAGGGGCGAGCGTCCACGGCTGCTGGCCGGCGGCGACAGCGCGCACTGGGGTCCGTCCGTGTTCCACTCCGACGACCTGGGACGCACCTGGACCGAACCGGCGCAGCCGGCCGTCAAGTTCCCGAAGGACACCGAGGCGTCGCTGGAGCGGGTGTGGCAGCTGCACCCGGCGGCGGCGGAGCCGGACGTGGTGTACGCGGGCACGGAACCGGCGGCGCTGTACCGCTCGGAGGACCGCGGCGAGACCTTCGACCTCGTCCGCCCCCTGTGGGAGCACCCGACCCGGTCGAAGTGGGTGCCGGGCGGCGGCGGTGAGGGCCTGCACACCGTGATCACCGACAAGCGCGACCCGAAGGCCGTGACGGTCGCCGTCTCGACCGCCGGGGTGTTCAGGACGGCCGACGGCGGCGCGAGCTGGGCGCCGTCCAACTCCGGTGTCGCCGCGGTGTTCCTGCCGGATCCCAACCCGGAGTTCGGCCAGTGTGTGCACAAGATCGCGCAGGACGCGGGGAGTTCGGACCGGCTGTACCTCCAGAACCACTGGGGTGTGTACCGCAGCGACGACGCGGGCGCGCACTGGACCGACATCGGCGAGGGCCTGCCGTCCACGTTCGGTTTCGCGGCGGCCGCCCACCCGCACCGCGGCGAGACGGCGTACGTCTTCCCGATCACCGCCGACTCCGACCGGGTACCCGCCGACCGGCGCTGCCGGGTCTTCCGTACGGCGGACGCGGGCCGGACCTGGGAGCCGCTGTCGGCGGGGCTGCCGCAGGACGACCACTACGGCACGGTGCTGCGCGACGCGATGTGCACGGACGACGCGGACCCGGCGGGCGTGTACTTCGGCAACCGCAACGGCGAGGTGTTCGCGTCGGCCGACGACGGCGACAGCTGGCAGCAGCTGGCGTCGCACCTGCCGGACGTGCTGTGCGTCAGGGCCGCGGTGGTCGCATGAGCCGTCACGGCTTACCGGCCGGCCTTGGCCACTGGTTGATCACCGCTGCCCGTGCGGCAGTAGGGTGACGCCCGTGGCACCACGACCCTTGCATGAAATCGTCGAAGCCGGCTGGGCGCAGGCCCTGGAACCCGTTGCCGAACGGATCGCCGCGATGGGCGACTTCCTGCGCGCGGAGATCGCCGCGGGACGCACCTATCTGCCGGCCGGGCCGAACGTTCTACGGGCCTTCCAACAACCCTTCGACGACGTACGGGTCCTGATCGTCGGACAGGACCCGTACCCGACTCCGGGACATGCCGTGGGGCTGTCGTTCTCGGTGGCGCCCGACGTGCGTCCGCTGCCCGGCAGTCTCATCAACATCTACCGGGAGCTGAACACCGACCTGGGGCTGCCGCAGCCGGCCAACGGCGATCTGACGCCCTGGACCCAGCAGGGCGTACTGCTGCTCAACAGGGCCCTGACCACGGCCCCGCGCAAGCCGGGCGCCCACCGCAGCAAGGGCTGGGAGGAGGTCACCGAGCAGGCCATCCGCGCGCTCGCCGCCCGCGGCAAACCGCTGGTGTCCATCCTGTGGGGCCGCGACGCCCGCAACCTCCGTCCGCTCCTCGGCAGCCTCCCGTCGGTGGAGTCCGCGCACCCCTCCCCCATGTCCGCCGACCGCGGCTTCTTCGGCTCACGCCCGTTCAGTCGGGCCAACGACCTGTTGATGAGGCAGGGCGGACAGCCGGTGGACTGGCGCCTGCCGTGACCGACGCCGCCGGCTTCCTCGCGGTCGACTCCGGAGGGTCCGGGATGCGGGTCGTCGTGGGCACCGTCGACCGGGGCGTACTGGCCCGGAGGGAGTCCCGCGAGCCAGGGCGTACCGGGGACCGGGGCATCGATCCCGGTCATTTCCTGGAGCAGTTGGTGCCCATGGTGCGGGCGTCGACGGCGGAGAGCGGTGTCAGACGGTTCGAGGCGGCCGCGATCGGGGCCGCCGGGCTCGCCAGTCTCGGTGACGGGCTGCGTGCCGAACTGCCGGCCGCGCTGGTGCGGGAGTTCGGGATCGGGCGGGTCGCGCTGGTCGCCGATGCCGTCACCGCTTACGTCGGCGCCCTCGGGGCCCGCGCCGGGGCCGTGGTCGCCGCCGGTACGGGGCTGATCGCGATCGGCACGGACCTGACGTGCTGGCGCCGCGCCGACGGCTGGGGGCATCTACTCGGCGACTGCGGCAGCGGTGCCTGGATCGGGCGGGCCGGACTGGAGGCGGCGCTGCGGGCGCACGACGGGCGGGCCGACGGGTCGGCCGTGCTGCTGGCGCGCGCCGAGGAGTTGTTCGGACCGGTACGGGAGTTGCCCGGCAAGCTCTATCCGCGCCCGGACCGTCCCGCCGTCCTCGCCTCCTTCGCTCCCCAGGTGGCCGCGTGTGCCGACGGTGATCCGGTGGCCGCGGACATCCTGCGGGCCGCCGCACGGCATATGGCCGACTCGGCGGCCGCCGTCTGCCCCGCCGCCGGGGATCCCCAAGTCGCGCTCACCGGCGGCCTGTTCAAGCTGGGTGACCCGCTCGTCGTGCCGCTGACGCAGGAGTTGGCGAAGCGCCTGCCGCACGCGCGGCCGGTGCCGGCCGCCGGGGATCCGCTGGACGGGGCGGTGCGCGTCGCGACCGATCTCGCGACGGACGCGCTCACTCTGCCGAGTGACGAGGCGATGCTCTGCGTGGTGGCCGAAAAGCGGGACTGATCCTCCTAGGCCGCCCCGTTCCACTCCGCAGGTAACTCAATCAGACAAAAGCGGACGGATACCGTTCACCTGCACCCTCCCCGAACAGGGGAGCCCAGGAAGCCAGTAACATGCGTCGCCATGAGCTCCCCCACTGGGCCCGCGTCCGGCCTGCCAGTACGAATGCCGCGACCTCGTCAGCCCGGGCGGCACCGCCGACCCGAGCCGTTGGCGGCTCCCGAGGGCGCGCCCGCGCTCGTCCTCGCGGTGCCGGGCACGCCGAGCGCCGCCACCCGTGGCCTCGCCGAGGAGGTCGTGAGCATCGCCCGCTCCGAGCTCCCCGGTCTCGACGCCCGGATCGGGTACGTCGACGGCGACGACGTGGAGTTCCCCACGATCCAGTCGGTGCTCGTGCACGCCGCCGAGGAGCGCACCGCCCGCTATGAGCAGGCGCTCGCCGCGGGTGTGGATGCCAAGGAGCCGGAAGGCCCCGTCGCCGTGGTCGTGCCGCTGCTCGCCGGCCCGGACAACGCGCTGCTGCGCGTCATCCGCCAGGCCGTGATGGACAGCCGTGTCGCGGCCGACCTGACCGATGTGCTCGGCCCGCACCCGCTGCTCGCCGAGGCGCTGCACGTGCGTCTGTCGGAGGCCGGTCTGGCCCGCGCCGACCGTGCCCGGCTGTTCACCGTGGCCACCGCCGCGGACGGCATCATCCTGGCCTCGGTCGGTGGCGAGGAGGCCGTGCAGGCGGCCGGGATCACCGGCATGCTGCTCGCCGCGCGCCTGGCCGTGCCGGTGATGGCGGCGGCCCTGGACCAGGAGGGCTCGATCACGGCCGTGGCCGAGCAGCTGCGGTCCTCCGGCTCGCAGCAGCTGGCGCTGGCGCCGTACCTGATAGGTCCGGAGATCGACCCGAGCCTGATCGCGGAGGCCGCGCAGGAGGCGGGCTGTTCCGCCGCCGAGGCGCTCGGCCCGTACCCGGCGATCGGCAAGCTCGCCCTGTCGAAGTACACCTCGGCGCTGGGCATCGCCCCGCAGCAGGCGCAGGGCACGCCGGTCCGCTGACGCGCACGTCACAGCCGTAACGCCGAAGGGCCCGCTCCCATCCGGAGCGGGCCCTTCGGCATGCGGTCACGCCCCGGGGCCGGGATCCGGTCCTACGACCACACAGGATGCCGCCGGCACCTCGATGGAACCCTCGTGGCGCGGAAGTCCCGTGTCCGGGTCGACGCCGAACCAGGACACGTCGCCGGAGCGCTCGTTCGCGACGTACAGGAATCCTCCGGCCTCGGTGAGCGCGCGCGGCCAGTGCCCGGCGCAGGGCACCGTGCCGACCAGCCGTAGTTCCTCGGCCTCGACGGCGAAGGTGGACAGCACGTCCTCGCCGCGTGTGGCGGTCCACACGAAGCGGCCGTCGGGTGAGGCGACGATCCCCGAGGGATAGGCGTCGCCGGCCGGCGCGCCCCGCAGCACCGGCGTCTCCGTCAGCGGCTTCAGCGTGCCGTCCTCGGCGTCCCAGTGGCAGACGGTGACGGTGGGGGTGAGTTCGTTGACGACGTAGGCGTACGAACGGTGCGGGTGGAAGGCGAGGTGGCGGGGCCCCGAGCCGGGGCGCAGGGCGATCTCCCGGTACACCTCCAGCGTGCCGTCGGTCAGCGTGCACACGCGGACGGAGTCGGTGCCGAGGTCGACGCTGACGGCCCAGCGGCCGCTCGGATCGGGCTGCACTTGATGGGCGTGCGGGCCCTGCTGGCGGGGCGTGTGCGGGCCCGAGCCGGTGTGCTGGAGGACCACGGGCGGGGCGTCGGAGAGGGTGCCGTCGGGGCGGACGGGCAGGGCGGTGATGCTGCCGGATCCGTAGTTGGCGGTCAGGACATGGCCGGCGAACAGGCTCAGGTGTGTGGGTCCGCTGCCGCCGACCGGGGCCGGTGATCCGGCGAGCTCCGGCTTGCCCCCGGTCACGCGGTACGCGGCGACCGCGCCCTCGGCCGTCTCGCTGACCGCGTAGAGCGTGTCGCCGTCCGGCGACAGGGCCAGATATGCGGGGTCGGGCACGTCACGCACACCGCTCAGCACGCTCAGCGCGCCGTTGTCCGCGGCCACGGACGCCGTGGTGATGCCATGGCCTCCGGCCGCCGTGAACGATCCGATGTAGGCCCGTCTCTCCCGCCTGCCGACGTCTGCCAACGCTGTCCCCTTCCGGTCGGATGCCGTCCGGGCTGACGGTAGCAGCGGATCATCATCGGTCTAGACCAAGGTCGCCTGATCGTCGGCGAGTTCGATCGTGTTCGGCCGCACGCGGGGGACCCGGCCCACGTCGGCCCCGATGGCGTGCGCGGCGGCTGCGCGGCGAGGGCGGTGACGTCCGTGATCGCAGGTCAGGGCTTCCAGCGTGCCCTGGACTCACCGGCACATCCGCGCCCGAGACTGACGCCGACCGGCGCCGTCACGCCCCCACGAGCGGCGAACCCGACGGCGTGCGCAAAGGGTGAGCCAGTTCGACCAGGGCCCGCTCCAGGCCGTGCAGATGGGTCAGCGCGGGGTCGAGCGCCGTCGGCTGCGCGGGTACGGTCGTGACCTCCGTGCCGTCGGTCAAGGACTCCACCGCCGTCTCGACGCGCCAGCACGCGGCGGCCAGGCGGGCGTCGTGTGAGGCTTCCGGGTCGGCGGCGACGGCGGCCAGGCCGCGGATCTCGCGGGCGCAGTCGTCGAGCAGGGCCAGGACGCGGCGGGCGCGGCGCTTGCGGGCCGGCATCGGGTTCAGCGGGTGCACTAGGGGTGCGATCGAGAGACGTACCCGGGCGAGCAGCTGCTCCAGTTCGGCCACCCGCGCGGCCGGATCGGCGGTCTCGTCCCCGGCGAGGCGGGCGGCGGCCTCGGCGGTCGCCGCGTGGACGCAGCGCAGGGCGCGCTGGATCCAGGTGTCGGTGATGGCGTGGGTGGTGACCGGCAGGACGAACAGCACGGCCAGCACGGCGCCGATCGCCCCGACGCCGGTCTCGGCGAGCCGCAGCGCCAGCAGGGCGGGATCGAGGACGCCCAGGAGGCCGTAGAGCAGCTCGGCGAGCACCGTGACGCAGAGCATCATCCAGGTGTAGGAGACGGCGGCGGTGTAGAAGATGCCGAAGACGCACACCGCCAGGAGCACCGCCGACGGGACCGCCGCCCCCTGCAGCGGGACGGCGACGAGCAGGCCGATGCCGATGCCGATCACCGTGCCGAGGACCCGGCGGAAGCCGCGGACCAGGGTCTCGCCGCGCGAGGTGGTGTTGACGAAGATCCACCAGGTGGCACCGACGGCCCAGTACCAGCGCTGCCCGGACACCAGCTGCCCCACGACCAGGGCGAAGCCCGCGCCAGCGGTTGCCTGGATCGCCTGGCGCGTGGTCACCCGGGCCAGCCCGCTGCCGACCGGCGGCGCGGGGACGGGTGCCGGGGGCGTCCGGCGCTCGTAGCACCACATCCCGAAGCGCACCGCGGCCGCGGTGAGCAGGGACAGCAGTACGGCGGCGTAGAGCTCGGGCAGCCGGGCCGGGGTCGCGTGCAGGAACTGCGCCACGAAGAACGTCATGAACGCGAACACGCCGAGGCTGTGCCCGCGCGGCCCCCACCGACGGGCGTACACACCGGCGCCGACGACGGCAAGAAAGGTCAGGTCGCGAGCGACCGGCTGGTCGTGCAGCTCGGCCGCCGCCGCGAGGACGGGGAGGCCGACGAGCGGCAGCAGCGCGGTGGTGACCGCCTGCCCGCGGACCGTGGCGTCGGTGACGGTGAACAGGGCGAGCAGCGCGGCGAGCCCGCCGGTGACGGCGCCGACGAGGGAGTGTCCGGCCAGCGCGCACACGACGACCGCGAGCCCGACGCCGAGCACGGCCCGCGCGGCGAAGCGCAGCCGCGCCCGCCCCGGATCCGGCGCCACGAACACCCTCTTCAGCACTACTACCGCCCTCCGAACCGGCATGAAAAAGGCGCCGCGGGATCCGCAGCGCCATCGACGGGTCCATTGCAGCATCAAGGCACCGCCTGGCTCAAGCGCCTCCTAGAATGGTGGGCCATTGGTACAGAGATTGCGGATCCCGGGCGTCCATCGGCGGACCAACGGACCATGACAGGCCGATGGCGGACCGGCCGGGAGACGAAGGAGGCCGGCACCATGCCCGTGGACGAGCTCGACACCCGCATCCTGCGGCTCCTGCTGGAGCAGCCCCGCACGAGCGTGCGCGAGTACGCCCGCCTCCTGGGCGTCGCGCGCGGCACCCTCCAGGCCCGGCTCGACCGGCTGGAGCGGGACGGCGTGATCACCGGCACGGGTCCGACGCTGTCGCCCGCCGCGCTGGGCCATCCGGTGCTGGCGTTCGTGCACATCGAGGTCACCCAGGGCCACCTCGACGACGTGGGCGACGCGCTCGCCGCCGTACCGGAGATCGTCGAGGCCTTCTCGATCACGGGCGGCGGGGATCTGCTGACCCGGGTGGTGGCCCGCGACAACGCGCATCTGGAGGACGTGATCCAGAAGCTGATCAGCCTGCCCGGCGTGGTCCGCACCCGCTCCGAGGTGGCCCTGCGCGAGCGCGTCACGCACCGGCTGCTGCCGCTGGTGGAGTCGATCGGGCGGGCGTCGGCCCGGAAATGACCTTTGACATCCTGGGGTCATGAGCGGACTCGGCGGCACTGCGGTCATCTTCGATCTCGACGGAACACTCGTGGACAGCGAGCCCAACTACTTCGAGGCGGGCCGCCAGATCCTCGCAGAGCAGGGGATCCCCGATTTCACCTGGGCCGATCACGAGCGCTACGTCGGCATCAGCACACTGGAGACGGTCACGCTCTGGAAGGACGAGTACGGCCTCGACGCCTCCGTCGGCGACCTGCTGGCCGCCAAGAACCGCCGCTATCTGGAACTCGCCCGCACCGCCACGCGCGCGTACCCCGAGATGCGCAAGTTCGTGGAACTGCTGGCGACCGAGGGCGTCCCGACAGCCGTGGCCTCGGGCTCGTCCCGCGAAGCGATCACGGCGATCCTGACCGGCACGGGCCTGGACGCCCATCTGCGCACCGTCGTCTCGGCCGACGAGGTCGCCCGCGGCAAGCCCGCCCCCGACGTCTTCCTGGAGGCGGCCCGCAGGCTCGGCGCGACACCGGCCGACTGCGTGGTCGTGGAGGACGCCGCTCCGGGCGCCGCCGCGGCGCACGCGGCCGGCATGCGATGCATCGCCGTCCCCTACGTGTCCGCCCAGGCGGACGCACCGGAGTTCGCGACGGCCGGGCTGCTGCTGCGAGGTGGTCAGGCGGAGTTCACGGCACGGGGAGCGTACGACTGGCTCGTACGCTCGGCGACCTCCGGCTGACCCTCGGCGCCGGCCGACCGTCAATCACGTCAGCACCGTTGACGTCCCCTCACCTCACGCCTAGCGTCTGGTCGACCATGCGCACACTGTTCGTCATTACGAACAAGTCGACTCCCCACGTGGAGGAGCACACATGGCACGGCCCCTCTCCAGACGATCCCTTTTGCAGGCCGCCGCCCTGGCCGCGGCGACCCCCGCGATCAGCCACCCGACAACCGGCCGGGCCGCGGCCGCCGTTCAGGAGGCGCAGGTCCTGACCGTCACTCCGTCCGCCTGGAGCGTGCAGCCCTTCGCCCTCGACGACGTGGCGCTCCGGCCCGGACTCTTCGCCGACAAGCGGCAGTTGATGCTCGACCACGCCCGCGGGTACGACGTCAACCGGCTGCTCCAGGTGTTCCGTGCCAACGCCGGGCTCGCCACGGGCGGTGCCGTCGCGCCCGGCGGGTGGGAGGGGCTGGACGGCGAGGCGAACGGCAATCTGCGCGGGCACTACACCGGTCACTTCCTGACCATGCTGTCGCAGGCGTATGCCGGCACCGGTGAGCAGGTGTTCATCGACAAGATCCGCACCATGGTGGGAGCGCTGACCGAGGTGCGCGCGGCGCTGCGCAAGGACCCGGCCGTGCTGAGTGCCGGCGGGAGGTTCGGTACGGCCGCCGAGAACGTCCGCGGGTCCCACCAGTACGTCGATCTCCCGGCCGCCGTCCTCGGGGGCACATCGGCGATCACCCTGTCCGCCTGGGTGAAGCCGGCCCACGACGGCAACTGGGCGCGGGTCTTCGACTTCGGCGACAACACGACCCGTTACATGTACCTGGCCGCCCGCAACGCGGGCGGTGTGCCACGCTTCGCCATCACCACCGGCGGGCCCGGCGGCGAGCAGGGCCTCGACGGCACCGCCGCGCTGCCGCTGAACCAGTGGAGCCACCTGGCGGTCACGATCGAGGGCGGCACCGGGACGCTGTACGTCAACGGCGCCGCCGTCGCCCGGAACACGGCGATGACCCTCACCCCCGCCGCCCTCGGCACCCCGGCCAACAACTGGCTCGGCCGCTCCAACTTCGCCGACGACCCGGTCTTCGCGGGCGCCTACGACGAGTTCAACATCTGGTCGCGCGCCCTGAGCGCCGCCGAGATCACGCAGTTGCAGAGCAGCCCGGCGGCCGACGCCGCGACCGGCCGGGGCGACCTGGTGTCGTACACCTTCGACGAGACCTCGGGCGGGACGTTCGCCGACGCCTCCGGCCGCGGGCTCACCGCCACTCTGCGCCGTACCTGGGGCGGGCCCAGCCACCCGGGGTTCCTCGCGGCGTACCCGGAGACACAGTTCATCGACCTGGAGTCGAGGACCACCAGCGACTACACGAAGGTCTGGGCGCCGTACTACACCGCGCACAAGATCCTCAGGGGTGTGCTGGACGCCTACCTCGCCACGGAGGACGCGCGGGCCCTCGATCTCGCGTCCGGCATGTGCGACTGGATGTACGCGCGGCTGTCCAAGCTGCCCGAGGCCACGCTTCAGCGCATGTGGGGGCTGTTCTCCAGCGGCGAGTTCGGCGGCATCGTCGAGGCGATCTGCGAGCTGCAAGGCCGAACACCTCGCGCTGGCCCAGCTGTTCGACCTCGACCGGCTCATCGACAACTGCGCGGCGAACGCCGACGTCCTCGACGGGCTGCACGCCAACCAGCACATACCGATCTTCACCGGGTACCTGCGGCTGTACGACGCGACCGGCGAGCAGCGCTATCTCGACGCCGCCCGGAACTTCTGGGGCATGGTCGTGCCGCACCGTATGTACGGCATCGGCGGCACCAGCACGGCCGAGTTCTGGAGGGCGCGCGATGTGATCGCGGGCACGATCGGCGCCGCGACCGCCGAGACGTGCTGTGCGTACAACATGCTGAAGCTGAGCCGGACCCTGTTCTTCCACGATCAGCAGCCGAAGTACATGGACTACTACGAGCGGGCCCTCTACAACCAGGTCCTCGGGTCCAAGCAGGACACGGCGGACGCCGAGAGGCCGCTCGTCACGTACTTCATCGGGCTGACACCGGGACATGTGCGGGACTACACGCCCAAGCAGGGCACGACCTGCTGCGAGGGCACCGGCATGGAGAGCGCCACCAAGTACCAGGACTCGGTGTACTTCAAGGCCGCCGACGGCAGCGCGCTCTACGTCAACCTGTACAGCCCGTCCCAACTGTTGTGGGCGGAAAAGGGAGTGACGGTCACTCAGGCCACCTCCTTCCCCCGGGAGCAGGGCAGCACGCTCACCATCGCCGGCGGCACCGCGGCCTTCGCCCTGCGGCTGCGGGTGCCCTCGTGGGCGACCGCCGGGTTCCGGGTGACGGTCAACGGGCAGGCGGTGAGCGGCACTCCGACACCGGGGACCTACTTCCCCGTGTCGCGGACATGGCGGAGCGGGGACACCGTGCGGATCTCCATGCCGTTCCGGCTCCGGGTGGAGAAGGCGATCGACGATCCCTCCCTTCAGACCCTCTTCCACGGTCCGGTCAATCTCGTTGGCCGCAACTCCTCCACGGAATACCTGCGGTTGGGGCTCTACCGCAATGCCGGGCTCTCCGGCGACCTGCTGCCGTCGCTGACTCCCGTGCCGGGCAAGCCGCTCCACTACACCCTCGGCGGCACCGAGTTCGCCCCGTTCCTCGAGGGCACCGAGGACCCGACCCACGCCTACTTCCGGCGCTCCGAACCCAGGGTGATCCTCGGCAACTCCGACTCCGGCGTCACCAACCCCGCGAAGTCCGACGGCTCCACACTGCTGGACGAGATCTGGGCCGGGGCACCTTTCGGCAGCAAGGGCGCGCTTGTCTCGCGGGTGCGGTCCACGGTGAACGCATGGGTCACCGCGGGTCTGCTGAGCCAGGCCGACGGACAGACGGTGGTGCGTACGGCTGAGCAGGCGACGTACGCCCCCTGATCCGCCGACCGGAACCCCCGCGCCGTGCGCTCGGCGTCCGGCGCGGGGATCCTGGAGTCAGCACCAGACGCCTTCGCGAACAGGTGAGGCCATGACGATCGACGTGTCGGCGGAGCGGGTGATCCCGCTCGCTCCCGAGCGGGTTGCCGAGTACGCCATGGACTGGCGGCACGACGCCGAGTGGACCCAAGGGATCCGCAGGGCGGACCTGACCCGCGAGGCCGACGCGGGCGGCTTCGGCGTCGGCGCCGAGGTCAGGCGGACGGCGTACTTCCTCGGCCGGCGCATCGACTACGTCCTGCGCGTGGCGTCGTACGACTTCCCCCGGCTGCTCGACATGGTGTCCGTGGCCGGGCCGATGCCGATGCATGTCACCTACGCCTTCGACCCGCACCCGGCGGGCACCCTGGCCCGCATCCGCGTCCGGGGCGGACCGGGCGGTGTCTACCGGCTGGCGGCGCCGCTCATGGCCCGCCAAGTCCGCTCCAGCATCGGCAAGGACCTCCGCGACCTGGAGCGAAGGCTCACATCACGCGTGGAGTGAGGCTGTCATGGCATACGACGAGGGGCTCGCCCAGCGGATCCGGGAGCGGGTCGGCGCGGAGCCGGGAATCGGCGAGAAGCGGATGTTCGGCGGCATCGCGTTCCTGGCGCACGGCAACATGGCCGTCGGTGTCAGCGGCGACGACCTCATGGTCCGGGTCGGCCCGGACCACAGCGACGCGGCCCTGGCCAGGCCGGGCGCACGGATCTTCGACATGACCGGACGGCCGATGAAGGGCTGGATCCTGGTCGCCGGGGACGCGCTCGCGGACGACGATGTGCTCGGGGCGTGGATCGACGAAGGGTTCGCCTTCGCGGCGAGCCTGCCGCCCAAGTGAGGCCGCGGTAAGTCCGCAGTGGGTTCGCTACGACCTGCGGCGGGGCTTCCCGCGCCGCGCGCCCTTGGCTCCCTTGGCGCCGCCGGTTGCGCCGCGCTGGACGCGGCCGGTTCCGGACTGGCGGCGTGCGCCGGCGCCGGTGTCCGGGTGCTTGCGCTTCGGCTGATCCGTGGCGGTCGGGGTCTGGGGCGTCGTACGGCCGCGGGTGCTGTTGACCGTGCGGCCCCGGACGACGCCGATGAAGTCCTCCACCCGATCCGTCGTCGCCTCTTCGGGCCAGGACAGGGCGACGCTCGACTGGGGGACGTCGACGAGCGGTCGGTAGGTGAGGTCCTTGCGGTGGTGGAGGCGGGCCAGGGACTGGGGTACGACGAGCAGGCCGACGTTGGCCGCGACGAGCTCGACGGCGTCCGCGGTGGTCGCGGGGCGCTCGAAGGCGGGCTCCCCCGGTGGCCGCTCCCAGTCGAGGACGTCGTCGAGGGGATGGAAGACGACCTCGTCGGCCAGATCCTCGGCGGTCACCTCCTCGACCGCCGCGATGACGTGGTCCTTGGGGACGACGACGACCGTGGTCTCGGTGTAGAGGGGGATCGCGCTGAAGAACGTACGGTCGACCGGGAGCCGTACGAAACCCGCGTCCGCGCCGCCGTCCCGGAGCAGGTCGGGGGCCTCGGCGGCGGTCACGGGGTGGAGGGTGAGGGGGATGTCGGGGAAGCGCTCGTTCCAGATCCGCACCCACTTCGCGGGCGTCACTCCCGGGACGTACGCGAGCCGGAACGACGGCGTCGCCTCCGGGGAGGGCGGGGGTACTTCCGAGCCTGTCACCTGGCCAGGTTACCGGCCGTGGTCGGCGGCCGTTCACTCGGTCGATACCCTTGGGACCATGACGTCGCACCAAAACACCCAGACGATGAAGCCCGCCACCGCGGCGAAGAAGCTGGGTGTGTACCTCGAAGCCACCCCCGCCGAGTTCCGGGAGGGGGTCGTCACACGCGCCGAGCTCAACGCGCTCCAGGCCGACCCGCCGCAGTGGCTGAGCGACCTGCGACGGGACGGTCCGCACCCCCGCCCGGTCGTGGCGCAGAAGCTCGGCGTCTCCATCGCGGGCCTGGCCCGCGGCGGGGTCACCGAGCCCCTGACCACCGAGCAGATCGACGCGCTCAAGGAGGAGCAGCCCGAGTGGCTGGTCAAGGAGCGCGCCACTCAGGCCGAGGTCCGCAAGGAGACGGCCCGGATCAAGAAGCGGAACGCCGAGCGCGAGGCACAGCAGTCCTGACCTCGCCCGGTCCGCCCCGGTCGGTCAGGCCGTGACGTCCTCTGCCCCGATCGCCTCCAGGAAGGTGGCCGAGGGGACGAAGAAGAGGGTTCCGGTGACGGCCTGGGAGTAGTCGAGGATCGGGTCGGGGCCGGATTCGGGGCCGCCCAGGAACATGTTGCGCAGCATGGCCTCCGGTATCTCCGGGGTCCGGGCGTAGGCGATGAAGTACGTGCCGAACTCGCCGTGGCCGGGCCTGCCGAACGGCATGGCGCCGCGCAGTATCTCCAGTTCCTCGCCGTCCGGCCCGGTCACCGTGTTCACGTCGATGTGGGAGCCGGGCACGTCGAGCTCGATGTTGGTCAGCTTGGAGCGGCCGATCACCTTCTCCTGGGCCTCGACGGCCAGGGCCTCCCAGGCGTCGACGTCGTGCACGTACTTCTGCACGAGCGCGTAGCTGCCGGCCTGGAACGCGGGGTCCTCATCGCCGATGATCGCCGCCTCGGCCGCCGCCGGGCCGACCGGGTTCTCGGTGCCGTCGACGAAGCCGAGGAGGTTGCGCGAGTCGAAGTAGGCGAAGGCCTGGACCTCGTCCTGGACGGTGACGGCGCCCCGCAGTCGCTTCATGATCTCGGCGGACAGGGCGAAGCACAGATCGGTGCGGGCCGCGCGGATGTGGAAGAGCAGATCGCCCGGGGTGGCCACGGCGTGGTGCCGGGGTCCCGCCAACTCCTGGAAGGGACGCAGTTGTTGGGGGCGCGGGCCCTCGAACAGCCGGTCCCAGGCCGCGGATCCCACGCCGGCCACGCAGCACAGTGCTCCGTCCGGACTGGGGAAGCCCACAGCTCGCACCAGTCCCGCGAGCCCGGCCAGCAGGTCGCGTACCGCGGGCTCGCCTCCGGGCTCGATCGTGACCACCAGGAACACCGCGACGGGCGCCTGCGGACTCAGCACCGGCTGCGGCAGCGCACCGGCCGAGCGTATGGACGACGGCTTGGATGACGGCATGGTTCCCCTCTCACCCTCGGACCCCGCCACCTAACGATGCCCGGCCGAACCGGGAACGATACCCGGCGAATTCGCGCACTTCTGGCGCGTGTGCGAGGTGAGTTCGGCCGGTTCGGCCGCAAAAACCCGCATGCGGACGCTCGTACGGGTCTGGGATCATCCCGGCATGGTCCACCCTCTGGAACCCCTGGTCGTCCGGCACACCCGTCGCATCCCCCGCCCCACCGGCCCCGCCGGAGAAGGCGCCGTCGCGGCGCGGCAGTTCGACGCCGCGCTCATGTCCGTGAGCTTCAAGCTCTCGGCGGAAATGCTGGAGCGGCTGTCGGGACTGTCCGAGGGCACGGTCGTCGACACCGCGGTGCGGACGCTGGGCACGGTCCGGGAGATGGCCGGCGACCATGTGCGGCACAACGTCTACTTCGTCGACTTCCCGGCCAACGTGCCGGACACCTACGACTTCTGGATGCGCTGCATCGCCGAGGCGCTGGCCGACAAGTCGGCGCGCGCGAGCGTGGTGGAGCAGCTGAGCGAGGGTGTCGTCGATCTGCTCACCCTGCCGTCGTACGGCCGCTACCAGCACACGTACGCCGAGATGCTCGGCCACCACGAGGAGCTGATCGCGGCGGCGGGCGACCGTATCACGGTGCTGCACCTCGGCGGTGACGCCGACGCCGAAGTCACCGGCCTGTACCTGGCGTTGGCGGGCAGCGCCACGCCGCTCGGCGAGGACGACCTGCGCGATCTGCGGGCGCTCGCCGGGATGTGCGCAGACGGGCCGCAGCCCGAGGCGATCCCGGTGCGGGAGAACCGTGCCGTGGTCAACGAGGCCCGGCTGAAGGCCGGTGCGGACCTGCTCCTGGACACGGTCACCGATGTGCTCCGGCTGGCCTGCGCGCTGTCGGGCGGTGATGTGACGCTGCAGGCGCCGACCCGGTTCCGGGCGCTGTCCCGTCCGGTGCGCCGCGCGCTGCTCGCCGGCCTGGACGGGGTCGTCGCCGCGTCGCCCGCCAAGCTGGCCGACGTGCATGCGCACCGCGAGGCGTGGAAGCGGCTCGGCGAGCGGCTGCACCCGCACGAGTACCCGCGCCTGCCGCAAGCCGCCGACGTGTTCGCGGTCGCCCGGCGCGAGAAGGAGGCGCGCTCCTTCGACAGCCGGGTCGAGGAGCTGCTCGGCATGCACGACGTCACCGGCGCGGTGGCACTGCTGAAGTCCGCGCCGGGCAAACTGTTCCGTTCCCTGGACCGGCTGCTGCGCATGGCCCTCGACCAGGACGAGCGCGCCACGGTCGCGGCCGCCGCCGAGGAGGTCGTGACCGACGTGTCCGGCCGGGTGGTGCTGTCGGTCCGCGAACACCTCGCCAACCGCGCGCAGGACACCGGCGAGCGCCGCGTGTTCGTGAACCGGCTCGGCCGCGCCTGGGTCACCGAGGACGACCGTCCGCCCGTGCCGCCACCCGAGCGGGAACGCCTGATCGCCGCGCTGGACGCCGAGATACGGCGCCGGCTGCCGGCTCCGGGCCACCTGCTGATCGACCCGGATGTCCTGGATGTCGCGCTGCCGCTCAGCGGCCGGGCGACCGCGGCCGGGCTCGGCGTGCTGCCCCGTGGCTCGGTGTCGCCGGTGGACGGCGAGCTGCTGCGCTTCTTCGTGTACTGGAAGCAGTCCGGCCACCGCACCGACTACGACCTGTCGGCACTGATGCTGGACGCCGACTACGCGACGGTCTGCTGGCTGGCGTACACCAACCTCAAGGACCTGGAGGGCGAGCACTCCGGCGACATCACCGAAGCGCCCGACGGCGCCTCGGAGTTCATCAACCTGCGCCTCGGCGCCGTGCGCGGCGACTTCATCGTGCCGCAGGTCAACATCTTCTCCGGGGAGGGCTTCGAGGAGGTCGAGGAGTCGTTCTTCGGGTTCATGCTGCGCGAGGCCGAGCAGCGGGGCCGCCCGTTCGAGCCGCGTACCGTTCGTATGAAGTCGGGGCTGCGCGGTCCGGGCCGGGTCGCGCTGCCGCTGGCGTTCCTGCGCGGGCCGGACGGCGGGTGGCGTGCCAAGTGGCTGCACCTGTACCTCAAGGGCCACCCGGCCGCCAACCGGGTCGAGGGCAATCGGGTGTCGGTCGCGACACTGCTGCGCGGCATCGTGGAGCGCGAGCAGCTGACCGTGCGCTATCTGACGGGTCTGATGGACGCCACGACGACGACCCTGTGGGACGGCGGGACGGTCCCTGAGGGTCCGGTCACCTACATCGGCCTGCAGCGCCCCGACGGGCTGCACCCCGAGTCGCGGATCGTCGTCCCCGAAAATCTGCGCGACCTGATCCCCGGGTGACTGTTAGAGTCGGCCGTGGCGAGGCCATGAAGGGACTTCCTTCTCAATTCCTTCTTGAACTAGTCCTCTCGCTTTCCTCGCCACTCAACTCTTACGGCCGATGCCGCTCGTCGCTGACGGGCGGCTCAGCTGTCGTAGTCCACCGTCAGCGTCTCCGACACCGGGTACGACTGGCAGGTGAGCACATAGCCCGCGTCCACCTCGGCCGTTTCCAGCGCGAAGTTGCGCCGCATGTCCGCCTTGCCGTCGGTGACCAGGGCCCGGCAGGTGCCGCAGACGCCGCCCTTGCAGGCGAAGGGCAGGTCGGGGCGGGTGCGTTGGGCGCCGTCGAGGATGGTCCGCTCCCTCGGCAGGGCGGCGGTGGTGGAGCG
>NZ_JBVKCZ010000047.1:0-65245 GCF_055634335.1 Streptomyces sp. NPDC111802
AGGCGTTTTCGGCCTTTCGCGCTAGGCACACCCGCCTGACCTGCATCGATACCTCACCGCACCCCCAAGAACCCCGCTCAACTGTGGAACGCAGGGTTCCTGCTGCCATTCCTCGCGGCGAACCCCGATACCCAAGTCCCTTGACTGGCGACCGCCTATGCCCCGGGCCCAGCACTTGTCTGCCTACGACACGCTGACCGCCGGCACCCTCTATGCCGCGCGGTCCTCGCGGCGATGCATGCTGCAGGCATCGTGCACCGAGAAGGTGCAGCGACCGGAGGTCGCGTTCGCCCCAGTAACGGGGTGATCAGTGAGAACCTGGTGGAAGTCGGCCACCCCGGCCGGTGCGATGTGTATCCCCATGATGACGATCATGGTCACAGATCAGCGCTGCCAGGTGGACGACTTCAAACAAGATCCCTTCATTCCTCCGGCTTCACAGGTCCCGGCCTCTTTCAGAAGCGCTGGTCAGGGGCATGCGAGATCTGTATCACCAGCAGACGAAGAACCTGCTGGCACCGCTCAGTCGCCTCTGCAGCCCCCTTCGAGAAGCGCCCGACGGCAATCGCGCAGTCTTGTCGTCTCCCTGCAACGTCACACGAAGAGGGCCTCGCGCCTCGACCCAGGCGAGACCGCACCCAGTCTCAAAGTCAGCATCAGGTCAGCAAACGTCCTGCCCCCCAACACACACAGACAGCCACACCGTGGAATCGCCCCTCACCCGAAACCACTCCCGACACCCGCTTTGCCGCGCTCGCGCCAGCGATCCAAAAGCGGGAAGCAGCGCCCGACCGCCTCCCGCTCGTCAACCGCGTGACTTCAGGCATTCCCGCAGGCCAACGGACCCTGCCCCGCGGCTCCATCGGAACCGGAGGAAGCTCGGGGGCCGGCAGCGGATCCCCTGCGTGCTTTTCCGCGGGTCAGCGGCGTTCCAGCGCTCTGAGGGGCAGCAAACTGTCAGCATCGGTCGTGAAGGGTCAGCAAGGCGTGGCTTCCAGTTCGTTGGTTCGTGGGGTGGGTTCGTTTTTCAAGGACTGTGAGCATCCCCGCTCGCGGTGGTCGAAGTGCCCCCACCCTCACAAGATCCGGTGCCGGTCGGCAGCAGAGAGGCAGCTGGAGGAGTCCGGGTTTGCCACGCAGGACAACGCCATCGGGTGTTTGACCGAGACCTGCAACGCGAAGAAGACGGCGCCGCGCGGTCAGGCAAAGGCGGAGCGGATCGCGAGGTACGGAGCGATACGGTTCGAGGAGTACGCCGCCGAGTGGAAGGCCGGCCAGCGGGACCTGGGGCCGGCGTCCGTAGCGCACCTGGGGTCGCTGCTGGCGATCCACCTGCTGCCGCTGCTGGGCAGTCGGCGGATGAACACCTTCGACCACAAGGTCGTCGAGGACTTCATCCAGGCCATGGAGTGCAACGGCGTCGGCCCGGCCGCCCAGGCGAACGCCTTCGTCAAGCTCAAGGCGGCCTGCTGGACGCGCATCGGCTGGGCCTGTTCGACGACAACCCGGTCTCCGGCATCAAGCCGCCGCAGTACAACCCCAAGCGTGTGGTGATCCTCTCTCCCGCGCAGCCACGGCAGATACGCCGCGTGCGACGACAGCTTCCTGCTGGTCGCCGACCTGATGAGCAGATGCGGCATGCGCAACGGTGAGGCGTTCCCGGTCAACCTCAACAACATCGCCGCCGACGACGTCTACCGCATTACCGAGCAGGTCAACCGCACGGGGAGTTGAGCAATCATGCTTGCCCTCCGTCGACGACCGCACCAGCGCGGGGATCCGACGACACGTGATGCCGTGCCCGGGAGCCGGGACGCCACGGCCTTCGCCTGCTGCACGCTGCGCACCGAGACACAGGCGGCGGCCCACGCCCGAGCGTTCACCCGGGCACAGCCGGCCGAATGGGAGCTCGGCGGGGAGGTGGCGGAAGCGGCAGGCGTGGTGGTATCGGAGCTCTTCACTAATGCCGTCCGGCACAGCGGCTCACACCAGGCGGCCCTGCGGCTCGCCCGCTGCCCGTCACACCTGTGGATCGAGGTCTGCGACACGGGTGTGTGGCGAGCACCGGCCGGAACCGAGGACAACGGCGTTGTCGAGGGCGGACGGTTGTTTCCGGCTGGTGGAGGCACTGTCGGACCGCTTCGGGGACCACGGCACATCCGCCGGTACGCGCGTCTGGGCACCGATACACCGAGAGCCGTCGACCGGCCTGCAGGACCAGCAGGAAACGGACCTCACCGCTGTCACGGTCTCGTCCGGCCCGGCGTGCGCACCACCATGCCGGCACCCCCACCCGCGGCAGCACGGCGACCGGCGACATGCAACCGGTCGCCGTCGCCAACCCCATGTCCCCCAGTCCGCGGAGCTGACTTCCGGCGGCACCGATCCGCTCGGCCTTTTCTCTGCGGGCGTGTAGACATCACCGACTCTGAATGGAACGCTCCCTACAGACGCGGACCTGTTCTCCCGCTCCGCCGGTTCACCTTGCGCTCTTCGGTCGGCGTCGCCGCTCCAGCGCAACCCCGCCACGTTCTCCGCACGAGCCGCGCATTGCGCACCAGCACGCAAGCCTCGCAGCAGCCGAGTCCTGGTACGCCCACATGCCTTGCCAAGAGGGGTTCACCCATGAAGGTCAGTGCCATCCCGGCGGCGCTCGCCGCCGTCCTCCTTGCCAGTGCGGCTCATCCCGCCACCAGTGCCGCCGCTCCCGGGGCCGCCGGCCCCACGGAGTTCACCGTGGACACCACCTCCGACGCGGTGGACGCCGACCCGTCGGACGGCCGGTGCCGCACCGCGTCGGGCACGTGCAGCCTGCGCGCCGCCGTCATGGCCGCCAACGCCCGGCCGGGCAGTACGATCACGCTGCCTCCCGGCCGCTACCGGCTCACGATCCCGCCCGACCCGCGACTGATCACCGGCGACCATCCCGACCCGACCACCGGCGACCTGAACGTCGACGCCCCCACCACGATCCAGGGCAGCGGCGCGCGGAGCACCGTCATCGACGCGGACCGCCTGGACCGGGTCTTCCGCCTGCGGGCGGACACCCACATGTCCGATGTGACGATCACCGGGGGACGGGCCGTGCAGCGCGAACTGCCCTTCACCGACACCGGTGGCGGCGGCATCGCCAACGGACGGCACCTGACGCTGCGTCGGGTGGCCGTGACCGGGAACTCCGCCGGCTATGGCGGCGGCATCTTCAACGTCCCGGACTCCCACCTGGATCTCATGGAGAGCACGGTCAGCGGAAACGCAGCGGGAGAGGCCGGGGGCATCAGATTCGACGACAGCGGCACCGTGACGAACTCGACGATCGCCGACAACCGGGTGACGGACCCCGGCGACCGCCCCGGCAGCCTCGGCGGCTACGGCGGCGGCATCGACGTCCGCGGCCTGGGAACCGTGCGGATCCTCAACTCCACCATCACCCGGAACAGTTCGACCGATGGCGGGGGCGGGATCAACATCGCCCCTGCCTACCTCGACAGCCTGCCCTCACCGATCCCCGACATCATCGATCTGCCCCTGGGGCGCATGACGCTGCGCAACTCGATCATCGCGGACAACACCGTCGACGGCGCGCCCGCCGACTGTAAGAAGGCCTTCGCCACCATCGCGTCGCAGGGCAACAACCTCGACGGCGACGGCAGTTGCCGCCTCAGCGCGGCCGGCGATCTGCCCAGCCGCGCCCCGCTGATCGGACCGCTCGCGGACAACGGCGGCCCCACCGACACCGTCGCGCTGCTGCCCGGCAGCCCCGCCCTGGACGCGGCCGACGGCTGCCCGGCCACCGATCAGCGCGGCGTCGCCCGCCCCCAGGGCGCCACCTGCGACATCGGCGCCTACGAGCGAACGCCATGACCCCCCTACCCCCACACAGGCACCTGGAGTGATGGATGAGAGCCCCGAGTCTGCGCCACGCCATGGCCCGCGCCGCAGCCGCCGTCGCGGCCCTGCTGCTGTCACTGACCGTTCCCCCGCCCACTGCCCACGCCGCTTCCGGCTCCGACTCCCTGGTCGTGCGCACCGACCGGGGCTGGGCGCGGGGCGCGGCCGTCCACGACGGCGGGCGGGTCTTCCAGGGGATCCCGTTCGCCGCCCCGCCGACCGGTGAGCTCCGCTGGCGTCCGCCGCGACCCGCGCCGCGGTGGTCCGGCGTACGGGACGCCACCGAACCGGCCCGTCCCTGCCCCCAGTTACCGCTGACGCTGCTCCCCGACGGCGGCCCCGTCCTGCCCGGCGAGTCCAACCGCACCGGCAGCACCACGGAGGACTGCCTGTACCTCAACGTCTGGACACCCGCCCGCACCAACGGCCGCCCCCTCCCTGTGCTGGTGTGGCTGCACGGCGGAGGCAACGTCTACGGCGCGGGCAGCGACTACGACGGCGCAGCGCTTGCCGCACGGGGCGTGGTCGTGGTGACCGTCAACTACCGCCTCGGAGCACTGGGGTTCCTCGCCCACCCCGCCCTGTCGGCCGAGGGCGCGGACCGCCCCTCGGGTGACTACGGCCTGATGGACCAGCAGGCCGCGCTGCGCTGGGTGCGGCGCAACATCGGTGCCTTCGGCGGGGACCGGAACCGGGTGACGCTGGGGGGTCAGTCCGCCGGATCGGCGGACACCTGCCTCCACATCGCCTCGCCGACCGCGAAAGGCCTGTTCCACCGGGCGATCCAGCAGAGCGGAAGCTGCGCCGCGGGCGGCGGTCTGACACCGCTCACGCTCGACGCGGCGGAGCGGAAGGGAAGCGAGTTCGCGGCCTCGGTCGGCTGCACGGACCCGACGACCGCGGCGGCCTGTCTGCGCACCGTGCCCGCCACCGAGCTCATCCGCGCCGTCGGTACCGGGGCCTCGTCCTTGTGGAGTCCGAACACCGGGCCGCGCGTCCTGCCGCGACCACCGCACGAGGCATGGGCCGAGGGACGAGTGAACGCGGTCCCGACGCTGAGCGGCAGCACCCACGACGAATACCGCTACTTCACCGCACTGTACGTGGATCTGCTCGGCGGCGGCCCCCTGACCCCCGCGTCGTACGCCGCCCTGATCCAGCTCCAGCACGGCAACCGTGCGGCCGCGGTCCTCGACACCTACCCCGCCTCGGCGTATCCCTCCCCCAACCTGGCGTACTCCGCCGTCGGCACGGACCAGCGGTTCGCCTGCCCCGCACGGGCCGACAGCCGGCTGTACGGCAACCGGGCGCCCGTCTACTCCTACGAGTTCCACGACCCGCAGGCACCGCCGTTCATCCCGGCACCGCACACGCCACAGGGTGCCTTCCACGCCTCCGAACTGGCCTATCTCTTCCCCATGGACGCGGTACCGCCCCTGACGCCCGCCCAGCGGCGGCTGTCCGCCACGATGACCGCCTACTGGGCCCGCTTCGCGGCCACCGGCGACCCCAACGCGCCCGGGACTCCGCCCTGGCCGCGTTACACGGCCGACGAGGACCGCATCCAGGTGCTGACGCCGGACCGGGTAGGACCCACCACCGGGTTCGCGGCCGATCACCACTGCGCGTTCTGGCAGCCCTCCCCCGGCCCCCGAGGAGCCGAGCGATGACATCGGCCTTCGCCCTGGTCCGGGACGGGCGTCGGACCCTGCGGCAGGGCCCGGACGCCCTGGCGCAACGGCGGCGGGAACGGCTGGCCTCGATGGTCGACTTCGCCCGCGCCCACTCCCCGTACTACCGCGAGCTGTACCGGACTCTGCCCGAACGCGTCGAGGACACCGCCCTGTTGCCGGTCACGCACAAACAGGACCTGATGGCGCGCTTCGACGACTGGGTCACGGATCCCGACGTGACCATCGACCGGGTACAGGCCTTCGTCGCGGATCGCCGACGGGTCGGCGAACGCTTCCTGGGCAGATACCTGGTCACCACCACGTCCGGGACCACTGGCCACCGCGGCCTGTTCCTGCTCGACGACCACGCGGCGGCGGTGGTCAGGGCCCTGTCGCTGCGGGCCGCCCGGCGGTCCCTCACTCCCTCGGTGACGGCCCGGCTGCTCGCTCGCCGCATGCGGTCGGCGCACATCGTGGCCACCAGCGGTCATCTGGCCGCGTACGCCGTCATCGCCCGCTCCCGCGCGGCCGGTCGGCTGTCCACCCGGGGCAGCCGGGTGCTGTCGGCGCACAGCCCGCTGCCCGAGCTGGTGGACCAGCTCAATCGGTACCGACCGGTGTTCCTGGCCGGCTACGCCACTGTGATCGCACTGCTCGCCGGCGAGCAGCTGGCCGGCCGGCTGTGCATCGCCCCGGCCGTGGTGTCTCTGCTGGCCGAGGGCGTCAGTGACCGCGACCACCGGAGGATCCGCTCCGCTTTCGGGGCACGCCTGGTCGACACCTACGGCTGCAACGAGAGCCTCGCCCTGGCCTATGGCTGCGGGTTCGGATGGCTCCACGTCCACAGCGACTGGCTGATCCTGGAGCCTGTCGACTCGGACCTACGCCCCACCCCGCCGGGCCGGGAGTCCTTCACCGTGCTCCTGACCAGCTTGTGCCGGTGGGCGCAACCGATCCTGCGCTACGACCTCGGCGACAGTGTGCTGCTGCGCCCGGACGCGTGTCCGTGCGGAGATCCGCTCCCCGCGATCAAGGTCCGCGGCCGCGCGGCCGACCTGCTGTCCTTCCCGCGTCGGGACGGCGGCAGCGTCCGTATCGTGCCCATGGCCTTCGAAACCCTCCTGGAGAGCATCCCGGACATCGACTTGTTCCAGATCGTCCAGACGGCGCCCAGCTGTGTCCGGGTGCGGATACGGTCCGCCGCCGGAGCCGATCGGGACCGGCTGTGGGCGGCGGTGCGAAAGGAGATGATCGCCCTGCTCAGCGCCTACGGCGCGGGCCAGGTGCGCGTCGAACGCGCCGACGAGCCACCCGAGCAGTCTCCGGGCGGCAAGTACCGGGTCGTCATTCCCTGGTCGTGACGCCGCGCGACGGGGCGTCCTCGCCTGGGACGCCCCGCACCGGAACGCCGTGGTGGGCCGCCAGCGCCAGCAGCGCCACGCGCAGTGGTCCGGTCTCCAGGACGGTATCCGGCTCGAACCACCGGGCCACGGCGGTCCCGCTCGCCATCCTCAGCGTGAAGCGCGCCAACTCGTCCGCCACTTCAGGGCGGTCCCGCAAGGCGAAGACGGAGCTGACCGCATCCCGGGCCCAGGCGACCAGCGCGTCGCGGTAGTGACGTACCTCGGCCACGGCCGCCGCACTGGCATCCTGCTGCACCATGCCCAGCCCCAACAGCAGCTTCACACCGTGCGGGTGACGCCGGAACGCGTCCTCGACCTGCGCGAGAAAGGTGTCCAGACGCTGCGCGACGTCGGCGCCCGGCACCTCTCCCGGGGGCAGGGCCGCCAGCAGCGCGGTCCTGGCTCGCTCCAGCACCGCGACGTAGATCCCGTCCTTGCTGCCGAAGTGCCAGTAGATCGAGCTGACCGGCAGTCCGCATGCGGAGGAGATCATCGAGATGGAGGTGGCGGCGTAGCCGTGACGCGACATCAGTTCGCCGGCAGTGTCCAGTATCGCGTCACGGGAGCGCGCGCCACGGTCCAGGGCCGGTGCCTCCGTCATAGGGCCGACTCTAGAGGAAGCACAGGCCGACGGAACCAGCGCGCGGGGTATGTACGGCGCAGGGACGGGGGCGGTCCTCCGGGGAACCGAACTCCTTGCGGGTGTTCACCGGCTCGCCGAAGAGCTGCCGCCGCTCGCCCTTGAACCGCATGAGCTGCATCGTCTCGAGCGGAAAGGCGTCGTCTGGCCCGGTGGAGAGCGTGACACCGGGAAGCAGCATGTCCCAGCCGTAGGCGTTGAACTGGATCAGGTTGTCTCCTCGGGGTGCAGGCGCCCCAGTAGCTCGTAGAGACTGCGGCGGCCCTCCTCGTCCAGACGTGCAAAGGCCGCCGAGGTGGCCCGCATGTCGGCGCGGATGAGGCGGACTGCCTCCCTTCCCTCTTCGGTGACGACCACGTTCTTGATCCGCCGGTCGGCCGCGTCGGCGTGTCGGGAGACCAGTCCACGCGCCTCCAGCCGGTCGACGAGTCCGGTGATGTTGGAGGCGTCGCAGGCGAGCCGTCCTGCGAGGGCGCGCATGGGCAGCGGTTGCTGCCGAAGCAGGATGAGCATTTTGGCCTGCGTCATGGTGAGCCCGTGCACTGCGGCCGCCGCTGTCAGGTCCCGGTAGTAACCGGCAGCGGCGCGCGCCAGGCGCTCCATGAGCGCGTCGTGGGCAGGGTCGCTGTCCTGCGCGGCGGAGCGGTCGGCGGGCGGGGCGGGGGTGTGGGCCATGCCTCAAGTGTAGGCGAAGCTCAACGTTTGACTTCCTCAACCTTTGAGGTCTACCGTCTCCACCATTGCTTGGATGCATCAAGCATCTAATTCTCGACCAGTACACCGCCGGGTTCCCGCCAGAACGCCCCGCCCCGCACCGGAGAAACCACCCGTGTCACAACCCCTTGCTCCGCCGCACGGCCGACGCCGAGCCGAGACCGCGGTCGTCCTTGCCCTGAGCCTCGCCGCGATGATCGTGTCGATGATGCAGACACTGGTGGTGCCGATCCTCGGCCTGATCCAGAGCAGCCTTGGAGCCAGCTCCGCCGAGGTCAGCTGGGTCACCACCGCGACCCTGCTCTCGGCAGCCGTCTTCACCCCGCTGCTCGGCCGCTTCGGCGACCAGCACGGCAAGAAGCCGACCCTCATCGGCGTACTGGCGGTGATGATCGTCGGCTCGGTCCTGGCCGCCACGACCGACTCGCTGCTCTGGCTGATCGTCGGCCGCGTGCTGCAGGGCGCCGCCACCGCGATCTTCCCGCTCGCTCTGTCGGTACTCCGCGAGGAGGTCCCCGCCCGCCGTCTGCCGGGAGCGATGGCGCTGGTCAGCGGCACCCTGGCGTTCGGCAGCGGCTTCGCACTGGTCGCCACCGGTCTGCTGACCCGCGGCGAGGACGCCGACTACCACCGCGTCTTCTGGCTGGCCACCGGCCTCGCAGCGGTCACCCTGCTCGCCGTCGTCCTGCTCGTGCCGGCGAGCCGCACCAAGACCGGCGGACGCACCGACATACTCGGCGCCCTCACCCTCGGCCTCTTCCTGGTTCTCCTGCTGCTGCCGATCTCCCAGGGCCACGAGTGGGGCTGGACCTCCGCCCGTACGCTGGGCAGCTTCGCCGGAGCGGTCGTCATGGCCGGGGTCTGGAGCTTCACCGAGAGCCGGGTCCACGAACCCATGGTCGACATGAGGATGTTCCTCCACCGACCGGTGCTCTTCAGCAACCTCGCGGGCCTCTTCGTGGGATTCGGGATGTTCGCCCAGTTCCTCGGCGTCTCCTACCTGGCGCAGGTGCCGAGGGACGTCGCAGGCTACGGCTTCAGCGCCTCCGTTCTCCGCGCCTCCGTCGAGTACCTGCTGCCCAGCACGCTCGCGTCGCTCGTCGTCTCCCAGTTCGGTGGCGTGCTGATCCGCAGGATCGGACCACGCCTCACGCTCGCCCTCAGCGCGGTGATCGGCATCATCGGCTTCACTTGGCTGGCCGCCGCACACTCCTCAACCCCTTCGGTGATCGGCGCCGGCATGGCTGTCGGCACAGCCATCAGCCTCGGGTACGCCGCGATGCCCGCCCTCATCGTCGCGGGGGTGCCACCCCACCAGACCGGCATCGCCAACGGCATCAATTCCATCTCCCGGTCCGTCGGCAGCGCGATCGGCAGCGCGCTGATCATCTCGCTGCTCGCCTCCAGAACCATCGAGAACCTTCCGGCCGGTGTGCCCCCACTGCCCGCCGAGAGCCAGTTCACCCTGAGCTTCGCCCTTGCCGGTGTCGCCTTCACCTTCGTCCTGGCCCTCTCGCTGGTCGGCCTCAAGCGGGAACAGCAGGCGCCCCGTACGGAACACCTGCCCGCGACGGAGCCGGCCGCGGCCACCACCGCTGCCTGACGAGCCCCACCGCGATCTTCACCGCTGCGCCACTGCACCGCTACGCCACTGCACCAAGGAGTCACCACCATGAAAGCCATCACCTACCGCACCTACGGCGGCCCGGAGGTCCTGGAGTACGGCGATGTGCCGAACCCGAAGCTCGGCGTGGACACCGTGCTGGTCCGGGTGAAGGCCGCGTCCGTCAACCCGGTCGACTGGAAGATCCAGGCGGGGTACTTGGACGCCGTCATGGACGCCGTCTTCCCCGTCATCCCCGGCTGGGACGTGTCGGGCATCGTCGCGGAGACCGGCGCCGGGGTCACCGAGTTCGCTCCGGGCGATGAGGTGATCGGCTACGTCCGTGAGGACTTCGTCTCCCGCGGGACCTTCGCCGAGTACATCGCCGCCCCGGTCCGTACGCTCGCCCGCAAGCCCGCCGGCCTCTCCTTCGAGGAGGCCGCCGGCCTCCCGCTGGCCGGCCTCACCGCATACCAGGCGCTGACTCGATCCCTGCGAGTGCGGTCCGGCGACACCGTCCTGGTGCACGCCGCGGCGGGTGGCGTCGGCTCGCTGGCCGTACAGATCGCCAGGTCGCTCGGCGCCCGGGTAATCGGCACCGCCAGTGAGTACAACCACGCCTACCTGCGCGGGCTGGGAGCGGAGCCGGTCGCGTACGGCGACGGCCTCACCGACCGTGTCCGCGCCCTCGCGCCGCAGGGCGTGGATGCCGTCCTCGACCTGGTCGGCGGGGACGCCCTGAAGGTCTCGCCGGGGCTGCTCGCCGAGGGCGGCCGCCTGGCCTCGGCTGTGGACGGCGCCGTGCTCGGCCTCGGCGGCGGGTACGTCTTCGTGCGACCCGACGCCAGGGACCTGGAGGCTCTCACCGAGCTCGCCGAGCGCGGGGAGCTGCGGGTGGATGTGGCCGCCGTGTTCCCCCTCGAGCAGGCCGCCGACGCCCAGCGCCTCAACCGCGAGGGCCATACCCGCGGCAAGGTCGTCATCGCCGTCGCCTGAGCCACCGCTCGCCGCCGCACCCTCGGCACCCCGCCGGACAACACCCCACCACCGCGCGCCCGCTCGCACTTCGAAGGAGACAGCTGTGACCGCAATTCTGTTCGTCGTCACCGGCACCGACCACTGGACGCTCGCCGACGGCACCCCGCATCCCACCGGCTACTGGGCCGAGGAACTCGCCACACCACACCGGCTGTTCCGCGAGGCCGGGTTCGATGTCACCATCGCCACCCCCGGCGGCGTGGCTCCGACCGTCGACGCCGTCAGCCTCGCCGCCGCGTCCACCGGCGGCAAGGAGCAGGCCGACGCCATCGCCGCGTACCTGGCTTCCATCCGCGCCGACCTGGAGAACCCGGTCAAGCTCGAGGAGGTCGACCTCGACGCGCACGCCGCCGTCCTCTACCCCGGTGGCCACGGCCCCATGGAGGACCTCGCCGTCAACGCCGACTCCGGTCTCCTGCTCACCGCGGCGCTGGACTCCGGCAAGCCGCTCGCGGTGCTGTACCACGCCCCGGCGGCCCTGCTCGCCGCCCGGCGCGGGGACGGCAGCTGGCCGTTCGCCGGTTACCGCATAACCGGCTTCACCAACACCGAGGAGACCGCGGCCGGCTTCGCCGACAAGGCCAAGTGGCTGCTCCAGGACCGCCTGGTGGAACTGGGTGCCGACTTCCAGGCCGCGGCCCCGTTCAGCGAGCACGTCGTGGCGGACCGCAATCTGCACACCGGTCAGAACCCCGCCTCCTCCGAGCAGCTCGCCCGGAACGTCATCTACGCCCTGAACCGCGGCTGATCCCCCGTCGACGCCCCTTTCCGCCCTACCGCACCTGTGAGGGAACCATGAACAACCCCGCGCCCGAGCAGCCCGCCGAGCTCGTCGCCCGGCTGCGCGCCGCCTTCCGCGCCGGCAAGACCAAGCCCGTGGCCTGGCGCACCGAGCAGCTGAACCGGCTGCGTACCCTGCTCACCGAGCAGGGGGAGCCCTTCGCGGCGGCGCTCCACGCCGACTTGGGAAAGAGCTCCGCCGAGGCTTACCGCACGGAGATCGACTTCGTCATACGCGAGATCGACCACACCCTGGAGCATCTCGACGAGTGGCTGCGCGCCGAACCGGCCCCCGTCCCGGCGTTCATCGGCGAGGCGAGTGCCTGGACGCAGTACGACCCCCTGGGCGTCGTACTGGTCATCGCCCCCTGGAACTACCCGGCTCAGCTGCTGCTGGCCCCGGTGGCCGGTGCCCTGGCCGCGGGCAACGCGGTGGTCGCCAAGCCCAGCGAACTGGCCCCGGCCACCGCCGCCGCCCTCGCCCGCCTCGTGCCGCAGTACCTCGACACCGACGCGGTCGCCGTGGTCGAAGGCGGGGTTGCGGAGACCACCGCCCTGCTCGAGCAGCGCTTCGACCACATCCTCTACACCGGCAACGGCACGGTCGGCCGCATCGTGATGGCCGCGGCCGCCCGGCACCTCACGCCCGTCACCCTCGAACTGGGCGGCAAGTCCCCGGCGTTCGTGGACCGGGGCACCGACCTGGGCACCGTCGCCGCCCGCCTCGCGGCCGGTAAGTTCCTCAACGCCGGGCAGACCTGCGTCGCGCCCGACTACGTCCTCACCGACCCCGGGACCGCACGTGCTCTGGAAGCCGCCCTGGCCAAGGCCATCGAGGGCCTGTACGGGTCCGACCCCGCCGCCTCCCCGCAGTACGGCCGTATCGTCAACGAACGCCACTTCGACCGGCTGACCGCTCTCCTCGACTCCGGCCGTCAGGTCACCGGCGGCGCGCACGACCGTGAGACGAAGTACATCGCGCCGACCGTCCTGGCCGAGGTGTCACCGGACACGCCTGTCATGCAGGAGGAGATCTTCGGCCCGATCCTCCCGATCGTCGAGGTGGCCGGTCTCGACGAGGCCATCGACTTCATCAACGACCGCGACAAGCCGCTGGCCCTGTACGCGTTCACCGACTCCGACGCCACCCGGGAGCGGCTCGCCGCCGAAACCTCCTCCGGCGGCCTCGGGTTCGGTCTGCCGCTGGCCCATCTCACCATCTCCGACCTGCCGTTCGGCGGCGTCGGCGAAAGCGGCATGGGCAGCTACCACGGCCGCTACTCCATCGAGACCTTCAGCCACCGCAAAGCCGTCCTCGCCAAGCCCCTCAGCTGATCCACCCCTCCCCAGCCGTGCGTGAACACGACGGATAGAGAGTGCCCCGGCCGCGGTGGCCCGCTCTCGGACGTGTTCCGTCCAGGCCCGCACATCGCACACGATCGCCGACACCCCCGCGTCGGTGAGGATGTGCGCGAGCTCGTCCCGGTACATCGGGTTCAGCGGTACGACCGCGCCGCCCGCCTTCCAGGCACCGAACAGCGCCGGCATGAACTGCGGAGCAGCTCCAGGGTGGTGCGGGCCGGGACCGGTTCCACCTCCACCGCAGCCTTTCGGTGTACCGCGCCGTCCACGGCCTGTCGTCGAACCAGCTCATCGCCGCCGAACCGCCTTTCAGGAGAGAGTGTGGAGGGGCTTGTGCGTGGCGCGGATCACCTTCACCTGCGACCGGTCAGCGCGCCTCTTGGTCGGGAACGGCCCCGGCGCAAGGGCGTTGACGGTGATGTGATCACTCGCCGGCGTGGCGGCCATCTTGCGGGTCAGCATGTGCACCGCCGCCTTGCTCGCGAGTAGGAGAAGTTGTCGGACGCGGAGACCACGAGCCCGGCGCACCCCAGGCGGCTCCCGCATTGTTGACCAGGACATTCAGCCGCGGCGCGACCTCGGCGACCCGCTCGGCCAGGCTCTCGAGGCCCTCGGCGGTGGACAGGTCCGCCGGGTGAGCCAAACAAATTCCGGCACCGGCGGACGTCAGCGCGGACAACTGAGCTGCCGCCTTCTCGCACGCCTCGGCCTTGCGGGAACTGATGATCACCGTGGCCCCGGCCGCCACAAAACCATGCGCGATCATCAGCCCGATTCCACGTGAACCGCCGGTCACCACCACGGTCTTTCCGCTGACGTCGAACAGCGCTGCGGGGTTCACGACACCACCCCGATCCCCCTGCCACGCCCATGCCGCCGCCGATGCACGCCTGTCAAAATCCCGTGGACAGGCGATCTGTTCAGACTCCTGCCATGTCCGCGACTTCGTGGGCCTTCGCCACCAGTGCGTCGATGCGCTCTGCGGTCGGCGTCCCGTACGCGGCCTTGTTCCGCGGTTCGTCCATCGCGCGGCGCATGACGCCCTCCCCGATGATCGCGACCTTCCACAGTCCCATCGCGTGCCAGTAGCCCAGCGCCGTCACGTCGCGTCCCGACGCCGCCGAGTACGCCGCCACGAGTTCCTCGCGGGTCGGGAAGCCGTCGAGAGCCGTCGCGACGAAGTCGCCCGTGGTGTTCTCACCCTTGGCCGGCCAGTAGGCCAGCAGGCTGCCCATGTCCGCCAAGGGATCCCCCAGCGTCGACAGTTCCCAGTCGAGCACCGCGGTCACCTCCCCGCTGTCGTGGGAGGTGATGACGTTGCGCAGATGGAAGTTGCCGTGCACGAGCGTCAGTTCGCGCTGCTCCGGCACAGCCGCGACGAGTCGCCGGGTGAGGTCCTCCAGAGCGGGCAGCTCGCGGGTTCGGGACCTCTCCCACTGGGCCGACCACCGCTTGAGCTGACGCTGCGCATACGGCCTGTGGCTGGCCAGGCCGGTCAGCCCGGTCGCCTGGAGATCGACCGCGTGGATCTTCGCCAGCGTCCGCGGCAACGACCTTCCGATCGCCCGGCGGCGCTCGGGCGTCAACGACCGCGCGATCGACATCGTGTCGACGACCTCGCCGTCCACGAACTCCATGAGCAGCAGCGGGACGTCGGTCACGGCGGGATCATCGGTCAGCCCGAGCACTCGCGGGGTCGGGACGGCGGTGCTCTCCAGGGCGGTCAGAATCCGTGCCTCGCGGGCCACGTCGTGCGCCGACGCCAGGAGTCGACCCAGCGGTGGGCGGCGCAGCACCCATCTGCGGCCGTTCTGGTCCGCTACGAGATACGTCAGATTCGACTGGCCCAGCCCGATCCGCTCGAAGGCCAAGGGCCCGGCGAAGTCGACGCCGAGGGTCGCGAACCAGCGGCTCACCGCCCCGGAGTCGATTCCGACGATTTCCGCTCTAGCCACCGATGCCGACTCCTTGTCTGAACGGGGTTGCGTCACCCAGCAGTTGCCCCCCGTCGATCACCATGGTCTCGCCGGTGATCCAACTCGCGGCGTCCGAGACGAGAAAGGCGACCGCGGAGGCGATGTCGGCAGGCTCCCCTATGCGGCCCAACGCCACCGAGGCGGACACCGCCTGCTCGTGCTCCTTCCACAGAGCCTCGGCCAGCTTCGTGCGCACCACCCCCGGTGCCACCGCGTTGACGCGGACCTTCGGCGAGAGTTCCAGGGCCAGTTGTCTGGTGAGATGGATCAGCGCGGCCTTCGAGGCGTTGTACAACCCGATGTTCGCCTCCGATGCCATGCCGCCCACCGACGCGGTGTTGACGACCGCCCCGCCGTGCTCCCCCATCCACGCCCGGGTGGCCAGACCCGTCCACAGAACAGGCGCCCACAGGTTCACGTCGAAGGTCTTCGCGAACCGACCGTGGTCCTGGTCGATGACCGGCCCGAAGGCCGGGTTGGTCCCCGCGTTGTTGACGAGGATGTCCAGGCTGCCGAAGCGCTCCAGCGTCAGATCCACACAGCGCTGGGCCGCCTCCTCGTCGACCGCGTGCGCACCGACGCCGACCGCTGTGCCCTCGACCTGGGCCGCGGCGGCCTCCGCCGCCTCCTGGGACCGGGAGGTGAGGACGACGCTTCCGCCGGCCGCGGCGATGGCCTGGGCGATCGCCAGCCCGATACCGCGCGAGGCCCCGGTGACGACGGCGGTGCGACCGGTGAGATCGAGTCCTGACATTTCAGCTCACCGCCGCCGCCGCCTCGTCGCGGTACTGCCGCAGTTCCTGCTTGGCGATGGCCCGCTTGTGGACCTCGTCAGGACCGTCGGCCAGCCGCAACGTCCGCAGACCCGCGTACATCATCGCCAAGGGGAAGTCATCGGTCACTCCCGCTCCCCCGTGCACCTGGATCGCGCGGTCGATGATCTTCAACGCGATGTTCGGGGCGGCCACCTTGATGGCCGCGATCTCGGTGCGCGCTTCCTTGTTCCCGACCGTGTCCATCAGGTACGCGGCCTTGAGCGTGAGCAGGCGGATCATCTCGATGTCGATGCGCGCTTCCGCGATCCAGTCCTGAATGTTGGACCGTTCGGCGACCGGACTGCCGAAGGTCACCCGTGACTGCGCGCGCCGGCACATCAGCTCCAGCGCCCGCTCGGCCGCGCCGATGGCCCGCATGCAGTGGTGGATACGACCGGGCCCGAGCCGGGCCTGGCTGATCGCGAAGCCCTCGCCCTCGCCCTTGAGCAGGTCCTTGGCCGGCACCCGGACGTTCTCGAAGACGATCTCCGCATGGCCCTCGCGATCCGCGTACCCGAACACCGGGAGGTTCCGGACGACAGTGACCCCGGGGGCGTCGATCGGGACGACCATCATCGACTGCTGGCGATGGGGGGCCGCCGTGGGATCGGTCTTGCCCATCACGATGAGCACCTTGCAGTTCTTGTGCATCGCGTTCGAGGCGAACCACTTGCGGCCGTTGAGCACGTACGTGTCGCCGTCGCGCTCCATCCGCAGCTCGATGTTGGTGGCGTCGGAGCTGGCGACGCGCGGCTCGGTCATCGCGAAGGCCGAGGCCATCGTTCCGTCGAGCAGGGGCCGCAGGTACTTCTCCTTGTGCTCGTCGCTGCCGAACAGCGTGAGCACCTCCATGTTGCCGGTGTCGGGCGCGTTGCAGTTGCACGCCTCGGAGGCGATGTGACTGCGGCCCATGATCTCCGCCAGCGGCGCGTACTCGAGGTTGGTCAGGCCGGGGCCCCAGTCCGGGTGCGGGTGGAACAGGTTCCACAGTCCACGCCTGCGCGCCTCGGCCTTGAGCTCCTCGAGGATCGGCGGGTGGAAGTGCGGGTCACCCGACGCGTGCATCTGCTCGTGGTACACCGCCTCGGCGGGGTAGACGTGCGCATCCATGAACTCGAGCAGATCCGCCCGGTATTTCTCGGCGCGGTCCGACATCTCAAACAGGGACATCCGAACTCCTGACGGGTAGGGAGGGAAAGTTGGGCGGGCGCTTGTTCAGGTGACTGGCCACGCCTTCGACGACGTCGGACCCGAGGAAGGCCTGGAGCATGAGGCTTTCCGCCCGGTTCACGGAATCGGCGTAGGTGCCGTCCGCGTCGTTGCTCAGTTGGCTCTTGATGACGGCCATGGATGCCGGGGAGCAGCGCCTCGCCAGATCGGCGGCGTACGCGACAGCGGCATCCACCACGTCGGCGGTGGGGACCAGGTGGTCCAGGAGTCCGACACGGAAAGCTTCGTCGGCATCCACCATGCGACTCGACAGCAACAGGTCCGCCGCCCGGCTGCGCCCCACCAGCCGGGGCAGCAGCCAGGAGATCCCGTACTCGGCGATCAGCCCGCGTTGCGCGAACGCCGTGGTGAACCGGGCCGAGGGCGAGCCGAAGCGAATGTCGCAGTAGAGCGCCTCCACCATGCCCAGGCCGGCGGCCGCCCCGTTGATCGCTCCGATCAGTGGTTTGCGCAGGGTCCGCGGAACGTCCCGCGGACGGCGCCGTGCCCGGTCCGCCTCGGGGACCTCGCCGGCCGTCTGCAGCAGCCGCAGGTCGGCTCCGGCGCAGAATCCGCGTCCCGCGCCGGTGACCACGACGGCTCGTACGTCCGGATCGTCCTCGGCGGCGTCGAGCAGCGCGAAATAGCGGTCCTCGAGTTCGTCGGTCCAGGCGTTCAGCTTGGCGGGCCGGTTGAACGTGAGCACCAGCACCGGCCCTCGGTGCTCGGCGAGCACGAGCTCGCCCGCCGCGCCGGTCATGTCTGCGCCAGCAGGGTGCTCTGGTACCGACGCATTCCGCGCAGCCACCGGTCGTAGTCCGAGCCCTTCTGCCGGTACATCTCGAGAACATCTTCGTGCGGCAGGATCAGGAAGCGCTCGTCCTCGATCGCGGCCAGGACGGAGTCGGCGACGTCGGCCGGCTCCAGGACGTCACCCGCGGAGGTGACGGCCCGCGTCGCGGCTCTTCCCAGCGCGTCCCCGGAGTCCTCCCCCGAGAACAGCAGCTTGGTGTTCACGCCCATCGGGCACAGACAGCTGACACGGACCCCGCGATCGCCGTAGGTGACACTCAGCCACTCGGCGAAGGCGACGGCCGCGTGCTTGGTGACGGCGTACGTCGCGGAGCCGATCTGAGTGAGCAGCCCGGCCGCCGAGGCGGTGCTGACGAAGTAGCCCTCCTCGCGCTTGAGCCATCGCGGTACCAGAAGCCTCGCCGCACGGATGTGGGCTCGCAGGTTCACGTCGATCGAGAGATCCCACTCCTGCTCACTCGCGTCGAGGCGGGGCGCGCCGGCGATGCCGGCGTTCGCGAAGTAGAGGTCGACCGGACCGGACGTACTCTCGGCCAGGGCGATCAGCTCCTGGATGTGGGCGGTCTCCGACGCGTCCCCGCCGGCGCTGACCGTACTTCCCGGATGGTCGGCGTTGACTGTCTCCGACACCGCCCGCGCGGCCTCCGCGTCGAGATCTGCAACGACGACCCGGGCACCCTCGCGAGCGAGCCGTGCGACCAGCGCGCTGCCGATGCCGCCGCCACCACCGGTGACGATGGCGACTCTTTCTGCAACATTCACGGCAACCCTCTCCGTTGACCGGGCCTGCGATGTGTCCCACCTGTATAATTGAATCCGACGTCAAGTTCAATAGCTGCCGACACGGAACCATAAGAAGAAAGCCGCCCAACCCCGGGGGTATGAGCGGCTACGAGCCGGGTGGATCAACTGTGGCCGGGGAACCGCAGGGCGTTCGCCCAGAGGCGGGTGACCGTGGACACGAGTTCCTCGAAGTCCACCGGCGCATCTTCTTCTTGCTCTTCACTGCGCACGAAGGCGTTGTAAGCCATGACGCTGACCATGCCCGACAGCGCGCGGGACGCCATCATCGGATCGACCTCACGGTCTGCGACACCCCGCGCCTGCAGGTCGGCGATCCCGCGGGCGTTGCGGCGGATGAACGCGTCCCCGCGCCGCCTGCGGAACTCACGGAACTCCGGCTCCACCTGGGCGACCTGCTCGAGCAGTGCCATCAGCTTCGCGTTCCGCTTGTACGCCGCGAGATAGGCGCGGTTGCTCGCCTCGAGTACCACGTAGGGATCATCGGTGCCCTGCACCCGGCCCGTGCCGGGGTGCATCATGTCCTCCTGCGCCTCCAGGAGGACGGCGGCAAGCACCTCTTCCTTGTTGGCGAAGTAGGTGTAGAAGGATCCCGCCGCGCACCGGGCCTCTTTGGTGATGTCGGTCAGGCGGGTGTCGAGGTAACCGTCCCGTTCGAACACCTTGCGCGCGGCCTTCACCAGAGCGGCCCGGGTCCGCGCTCCGCGCTGCGTCGTGGGCGGCTCGCGAAGTTGCGAGAAGGGCGCCACGGGCGGTGCCTGCTCGCTGTCGGTCTCCTCGGGCGCAGAAGTGTCCATCCCCGGGACTTTACTTGAATCCGACGCCATAGTCATAAATCCCAAAGGGCAGACAGGGCAGGCTGATGTCCTGGTTTCCGGGGTTCAGGGGCGGCGGGCGGCAACGTCACCGAGGGCGGTGTCGCGGGTCAGAGCGCTACGGTCGATGGACCGCTTGAGGATCTTCCCCGTCGGCCCCTTGGGCAGGGCATCGACGAACCGGACGATGCGTGGGATCTTGTAGGCGGACAGCCGCTCGCGTGCCCAGTTCGACACCTCGGCGGCACCGAGCTCCGCACCGGGCCGGGCGGCGACGAGCGCGGCGACCTCCTCGCCGTAGTGGTCGTCGGGAACACCGATCACGGCCGCCTCGACGATGTCCGGATGCTCGTAGAGAACTTCCTCGACCTCACCGGGGTAGACGTTGTAACCGCCGCGGATGATCAGGTCCTTGAGGCGGTCGACGATGCGCAGGTCGCCGTCCGTGTCGGTTTCACCGAGGTCGCCGGTGCGGAACCAGCCATCGGACGGGATGGCCGCGGCCGTCTCCGCGGGGCGGTTCCAGTAGCCGCGCATCACCGTGGGCCCCTTGATGTGGACCTCGCCGACGGTACCCGGCGGGCACTCGTTGCCGTTGTCGTCACGCACCTGAACCTGCATCCGCGGTACTGCCCTGCCGGTGTACCCCGTCTTGCCGCCGCGGTCGAGGTCGTTGAAGGTGCCGAACGCGGTGGTCTCGGTGAGCCCATACCCTTCGAGGATCGTGCAGCCGAAGCGGGCCTCGAAGGCCCGGGCGATCTCCCCGGGGAGCGACGCGCCGCCGGAGACGGCGACACGGAGCCCGGCGAAGTCCGCCGGATTCGCGTCCCCCGCCGCGTGCAGCATCGCGTTCCACATGGTCGGTACGCCGGCCATGATGGTGAGCCGGTCGCGGCGCAGCATCTCCAGCATCGACGCCGGGTCGAAGCGGGCCAGCAACGACATCGAGCCGCCCACGGTCAAGGTTGCCATCATGACCGATGCCTGGCCGAACACGTGGAACAGCGGGAGTCCGGTGCCGGTGCGGTCGGCGCTCGACGCTCGGCTGCACTCGGCGCCGATCTCCCCGGCGGACAGCAGGTTCCCGACGGTGAGTTGGGCCCCCTTCGGCCGCCCCGTGGTGCCCGACGTGTACAGGATGGCCGCCGTCTCGTCGCGGTCACGGTCGACGACGTCGGCAGGGGCAGCGGTGACCGGCGCGCCCGGGGACAACGCCCAGGAGGGCACCGAGAGCGCCGCGGCCGCCTCTGCGACGGCGGGGCCCAGGGCGTGCCATGCGATCGCCAATGAGCATCCGGCGTCGGCGAGTACGTACTCGACCTCAGCCCGGGTGGACATCGTGTTGACCGGCACCACGACACAGCCCGCGGTCTGAATACCGAGGTAGGCCACCACGAACTCGGGCACCGACGGCGCCGCGAGCAGCACCCGGTCCCCCGGGGACAGGCCGGCGGCTGCCAGGGCGCCCGCGTACCGCATGCTCGCGTCCCGAAGCTGAAGGTAGGTCCACTGATCCGTGGCACCGCGCAGTGCGATGTTGTCCGGGGTGACGGCCGCGTGGCGGCACACAGGATCGAAAACGCTGGTCATGGGGCGGTGCCTTCCGGGATGTGAGCAGGTGATGGTGCGGGTCGCACCCTCGCCGACGAGTTGGCTTGGCCCGGCTTCGACATCAAGTCCTCGGGCGGTGTGGCCGGATGACCGACCTCAGCGCGTCCGGTCGGTCGGTCGATGGGTATCGGTCAGGCGGTGATCCCGAAGCGTTCGGCGAGTTGGCGGCGGGTCTCGGCGGCGCTGGTGTGCAGTACGCCCCCGATTCCGATCCGTGCCGCTCCGTCGAGGTTCTGCTGCAGATCGTCGATCATGACTGCCTCCTCGGGATCGATGCCGAGGCGTTCACATGCGATCGCGTAGATCCGCCGGGACGGCTTGCGGATCCCGACCTCGGCGGAGATGACGATCGCATCGGCCACAGCGGCGAGGTCGACGCCGTCGTAGGTTCCGGTACCGAAGGAATTGGACACGAGCGCCACGGGACGGCCGGCGGCCCGGAGTTCACCGAGCAGCCCGAGCATGTCCTGGTCGATCGACATTCCCGCTTGCATCCGGGCTGTGAGCCCCTCGGCCGATACCTCCGCGCCATGGACACGGAGGCGTTCGGCGAATCCCCGCTCGAAGGCCGCGGCGTCGATGCGTCCGCGCTCGTGGTCGGCCAGCAGGGTGCGTGAGGGCTGGTCCCGGCTCAGGAGGTCCAGCGGAAGGTGCGGGTCACCGCCGAGCGAGGCGCCGAATTCGGTGAAGGCCCGCAACACACTGGAGGTGATGACACCGCCGAAGTCCACCAGGACCGCGTTTCGGGTCTTTTCCACCGCGTTCGACAACGTGTCCATACTCAGGCGACCTCGAACAGTCCGGCTGCGCCCATTCCGCCGCCGATGCACATGGAGATCACTACATACCGGACACCCCGGCGCTTGCCCTCGATGAGGGCATGTCCCACCAGGCGGGCACCGGTCATTCCGTACGGATGACCGACCGAGATGGCGCCGCCGTTGACGTTGAACCGGTCCGGGTCGATGTGCAGTTCGTCCCGGCAGTACAGCGCCTGGGAGGCGAACGCCTCGTTGAGTTCCCACAGGCCGATGTCGTCGATGGTGAGGTCGTGCTGCTTCAGCAGCTTCGGAATGGCGAACACCGGGCCGATGCCCATCTCGTCCGGCCCGCACCCGGCAACGGTCATACCCCGGTAGACGCCCAGCGGTTCCAGTCCACGGCGCTCGGCCTCCTTCGACTCCATCAGCACCGACGCCGAGGCACCGTCCGACAGCTGCGAGGAGTTGCCCGCCGTAACGCTGGAATGCGCGCTCACCTGACCGTCGGGCAGCACCGGCGCCAACCCGGCCAGTCCCTCGAGCGTGGTCGACGCGCGGTTGCCCTCGTCCCGGGTCAGGGTCGCAGCCTCGTCCCGCACTTCCCCGGATTGCTTGTCGAGGACCTTCTTGACGCTGCTGAGCGCGACGATCTCCTGGTCGAACCGGCCGGCCTCCTGCGCCGCCGCGGTGCGCTGCTGGGAGAGCAGCGCGAACTCGTCCTGACGTTCGCGGCTCACGCCGTAGCGCTCGGCGACGATCTCCGCCGTGTGCAGCATCGGCAGGTAGATGTCCGGCTTGTGCTCGACCAGCCAGGGATCCGTCATCCGGTGGGTGTTCATGTGGTCGTTCTGGACCAAGGAGATCGACTCGACACCGCCGCCGACGGCGACCTGCATGCCGTCCGTGACGATCTGCTTGGCTGCCGTCGCTATGGCCATCAGGCCCGACGAGCACTGCCGGTCGATGGACATCCCCGACACGGTGTCCGGAAGTCCGGCACGCAGAGCGGCCTGACGCGCCACATTGAAACCGGAGGACCCTTGCTGCACGGCGCAGCCGAAGATGACGTCCTCGACCTCACCTCCCTCGAGCCCGGCGCGCCGCACCGCGTGCGAAAGGGCGTGGGCGGCGAGTTCCTGCGCCGGGGTGTCGTTGAACGCGCCGCGGTAGGCCTTTCCGATCGGCGTCCGTGCCGTCGAAACGATGACTGCTTCCCTCATGTCGCCTCACTGTTTCCTGTCGGTCCGGTTCGTCCGGGGACTCCGGGACCGGAACTCCGAGCTCCGTGAGCCGGGCTCGATTGCCGATAGACGGTGCCGAACGCCAACTGCCGTGCGGATATGGCTCATGCCCCTCTCCTCGGGTGATCCGAGGACATGTCATGGCCGCAGGGTGACAGGTATCGGCCTTCCGACCGGTTATATGTGAATTCGACGTCAGGTTCAACCGTCGTCGGCTATTGACAGCCCATCCCCTTACCGCAAGGGTACCGACCAGTCGGTACGAAGGGATGGATCGTGACTCAGCTGCGCATCTCCACGCGTGCGGGCGTGTTCGACGCGATCGCGGCCGGTCCGCCCGGGGGCCGCCCGGTGCTCTTGCTGCACGGCTTCCCGCAGACGGGGGTGGTGTGGCGGCGGCAGATCGAGGCGTTGGCCGCACGTGGCTACCGGGTGGTGGCACCCGACCAGCGTGGGTACTCCCCCGGAGCCCGCCCCCAGCGGCCCGAGGACTATCGGATCAGCCATCTCATCGACGACGTCGTCGCGATCACGGAGGAACTGGGCTGGGCGACGTTCGACCTGGTCGGCCACGACTGGGGCGGCGCGGTGGCCTGGTGGACGGCTGACGCCCACCCCCGCCGCGTGCGCACCCTGACGGTTGTCTCGACCCCGCACCCCGGCGCCCTGGCCACCACCCTGCGCACCGACCAGGACCAGCGCAAACGCTCCCACTACATGATCGACTGGCGCGAAACGCCCACGACCGAAGAGCGCATGCTGGCCCACGACGCCCAAGAGCTTCGCGATTTCTACGCCGGGAAGGTCCCGCAAGACAGTGTGGAGGCCTACGTGCGTCACCTGTCCCAGCCGGGCGTTCTCACCGCTGCGCTGAACTGGTACCGCGCCGGCCGCCCCGACGGCGCGATCGGCGTCATCGACGTGCCCACCCTGTACGTCTGGAGCACGAACGACAGCGCGTTCGGCCCGGCAGCCGCGCAGGAGACCGAGCGGTGGGTCAACGGGCCGTACCGATTCGAGATCCTCCAGGGCGTCAGCCACTGGATCCCCGAGGAGGCGCCCGAAACGCTGAGCCACCTGCTGCTCGACCATCTCCGAGCGCACGGCGAGTACTCAACCCGCGGCAAAAACGCTGTCGCCGACCCTCAGAAAAGGTGACCCCCATGGAGACTGCGCGTGCGGCCTGGCGCCGCCTCGAGCCCGTACACGCCATGATCTACTTCGCCCCCGAGGCAAGGCGACGGTACGCGGAGCTCGGCCTGAGCGGACGCGCCGGCTACTTCGCCTTCCGCAGCGCCGCCTTCGGCCGAGCCTCCGCCGAGCTGGTCATCTCCACCTTCTACAACTTCAACCCCGATGTCATACGGCAGGCGGTCGACGGGGTCTGGGAGACGGCGACGCCGCAGCAGGTGCTGGACGCGCGGTACGCCGCGGCGGGCGAGGCTCTGCGGCGGGCGAAAGTCCACGAACTGCCCGACCTGAGCGAGGTCGTGGCGCTGACCCGCCGGGCGGCCGAGGCGGCCCGCGAACACGCGCAGGGCCGCCCGCTGTTCGCCGCGCATGCCGCACTGCCTTGGCCGCAGGAGCCGGTACTGCAGCTGTGGCATGCCCAGACACTGCTCCGGGAGTTCCGCGGAGACGGCCACGTGGCCTGCCTGCTGAGCGAGGGCGTCGGCGGCTTGGAAGCCCTGATCCTGCACGCCGCCACCGGTGACGTACCCGTCGACTTCCTCAAAGCCAGCCGCGCATGGCCCGAGGAGGAGTGGGCCGCCGCCGAGGAGCGCCTGCGCGAGCGAGGTCTCCTGGACGGCGACTCCCTCAGCCCGGAAGGCGCGACCCTGCGCCGACACATCGAGGACCGCACCGACCACCTGGCCCTTCCCGCCTACGCCGCACTGGGTGAAGCCGACTGCGAGCGGCTCGCCGATCTCGCGAGCCCCTTCGGCCGCACCGTCGTCGAAGCCGGCCTTCTCAAGGTCGGCTGACCGTCACTGCGTGCCCGGCCGCGGAGGGGGATGTGGTGTGCTCAGGGCCGCCGCCCGTCGACGGCACGGCCGCACAGCTCCCCAGCCTCCGGGCTCTCCATGTCGCTCCGGGCGCGGTGCTTCGCCTCTGTGCCGCCGCTTCAGTCCGCCCAAGTACCCCTCGCACGGGTCCCCTTGGCGGCAGCTGTATGCCGACGTGCACTGGCCGACTCCGCGGACATGACGGAGAGGGGTCGGCATCAGACGGCGGGCGATACCTGTGAGGGGGTGTGTGACACCCCGCGCATCCCGCCCCGGCCGGGCTCAGGATCGGCCGGGGCGGGTGTCAGAGGGTGGGGGACTTCTCTCGCAGGAGGGCCGTGCGGAGTGCGGAGTGCAGGCTGCGAGCGTCAGGAGGCCTCCATGGGACACCCCCGCCCCTTGGTGATCGACCCGACCGGCCGCGACATCCACGGCGAGGCCGCCCTGATACGCGACCTCGGACCGGTGAGCCTCGTCGAACTGCCCGGCGGCGTCCAGGCATGGGCCGTCAGCAGTCCCGAGCTCCTCAAGCGCCTGCAACCGACGGGCTTCCCGAGGCCTTGTCCGGTCTTCACATCAACCCCCGGTCCCAGCTGGCTCATACCGCTCTTCCCCGGGCCGCACGAGCCAGCTGATGGCATCGAGAACGAGGCACGATTCCTGGACCGCTCGCGGACGAAGTCGTGGACGGTCGAAGTACGCGTCAGCTGGCCCGAAGACCGACCGCCAGCGTCAGTTCAAGGACCCGGTGTGGCGATGCGAGGTCCGGAAACAGCTCCCGCAGCTGCGACATCCGGTACCGGACTGTCTGGGGATGGACGAACAACGCGGCCGCCACCTCCTCCCGCCTGCCCTGGTGCAGCAGCCACGCCCGCAACGTCTCCTCCAGCCGCCGTGCGGTCGCGTCAGGCAAGGTCCGCAACGGTGCGAGGGCTCGGGCACGCAGGTCTGCGAACGCGTCCATGTCGGCGCTCAGCACCAGCTCGGGCAGGTGGTCCTCGGTGTCGCGAATGTCAGAGGAGAGGGAGCGCGCGCGTACGGCTCGTGCGTACGAGGCGGACGCACAAGTCCATGGCCGGGGCGGGCCGACCACGGCGGTGCGGTCGGTCAGCTGCCGCAGGAGATGTGATCGGTCGGCATCGGGGACGAGCAGCACACCGGTGGCATCCGGCAGATCGTCGAGGACGAGGGTGCTCGGGTCGAGCACGCGGTAGGCAGGCCGGGCCTGGGCGGCGGGCAGCAGGACCGCGGTCAGCGAAACCGGAGGCTGCCACCCGGCCCGTTGAACAGAGGCCAGCAGCACGTCCGGGCTCGCGCCGGCGAGGAGGTCGCGGGCCAGGTGTTCCAGGTGGCGCTCCTGGTCCCGGCCCCGGGCGGCCAGTTCGTCGGCGTGGCCCGCGGCGCTCGCGGCGGAGAGCTCGTCGATGTAGGCGAAGGTCAGCTCGGCGAACTTGGCGACCTCGGCCGCGGGCAGACCTGCGGGTACGGCACCCGCTGCCAGGCATCGCCAGGCCACGCGGGCGCCGACGCGGTAGGCGCTGAGCAGGGCGTCCATCGAACGGCCGTCGCGCACCTCGCCGCGGCCCAGCTCGTAGGCCGCGTCACCGGCGTCGCCGCCTGTGGCGTTCCCGCTCGCGAGGTCCAGGTAGTGCCCCAGGGCGGTGCGGACGGCTCGGCGGATGGTGGCGCCCATGTGGCCCGAAAGGGCGTTGGCGTACGAAGGGACCTCGTCGATGATCGCCTGGACGACCTCGTCGGCGGTGGTCTTCACCGCGGCCCGAAGTGCGGTGACCGTCGTCTCATCCAGGGCCAGTTCGCTGGCCCTCCGGACTGCATGGCTCATGTTTTGTTCCCTGCGAACAATTCAGCCGACCAGATTCACGTCCTACGGACAGGACCTTACGCCCTGAGGCGCAGCAAGCTGGAGTCATGACGAGTACAGCCCTCCGCAGCAGGGCGTGGAAACTGCTGGAGATGGTCACGACGCCGCTGTTGCCGTCGGACTACCTCGACCTGGTCAGCCCGCTGCGTGCGGGCGCTGACCTGCGTGGGCGCATCGAGGCCGTGCACCCCGAGACGGGTGACGCCGCGACGATCGTGATCAGGCCGGGAAGGGGCTGGCGCGGCCACACGGCCGGTCAGTACGTGCGGATCGGGGTCGACGTCGACGGCGTGCGCCTGTGGCGTGCCTACTCCCTCACCTCGCCGACGAACCGCCAGGACGGCCGCGTCACGATCACCGTGAAGGCGATCCCGGACGGCAAGGTCAGCAACCACCTGGTCCGCAGGGCGAAACCGGGCACGCTGATCCAGCTCGACCAGCCAACCGGTGACTTCGTGCTGCCGCAGGCCAAGCCCGCCAAGGTGCTCTACCTGACGGCCGGCAGCGGCATCACGCCCGTGATGGGCATGCTGCGCGACACCGAGTTCGACGACGTCGTCATGGTCCACTGCGCGCCACAGCCGCAAGACGTGATCTTCCGCAGCGAACTGCACGACCTGGTCGCGGACAAGAAGCTGCGGCTCACCGAGGTGCACACCGACACAGACGGCATGCTCGACATCGCCCGTCTCGACGAACTCGTGCCCGACTGGGCCGAGCGCGAGACCTGGGCCTGCGGGCCCGCGGGCCTGCTCGACGCCGCCGAAAAGCACTGGAGCGAGCACGGCGTACCGGAGCGCCTGCACACCGAACGCTTCCGCCCCAGCATCGTCGTCGCCGGCGACGGCGGCGAGGTCACGTTCAGCGCCACCGGCAAGACCGTCGACGCGGACGGCGCCACGCCGTTGCTGGACATCGGCGAGGAGGCCGGCGTGCTCATGCCCTCCGGGTGCCGCATGGGCATCTGCTTCGGCTGCGTCACACCGCTCAAGGCGGGCGCCGTCCGCGACCTGCGCACCGGCGAGATCACCGAGGCCGAGCCGGGCGTCCTCATCCAGACCTGCGTGTCCGCCGCGGCGGGCCCCTGCGACATCGAACGGTAGGAGCACCTTGACCGCCATCGACCCCACCGCCCACCTGACCGCGGAGCAGATCGAGGAGCTAGGCCGCGAGCTGGACGCGATCCGCGACGACGTGATCGCCGGCCGCGGCGCGAAGGACGCCGCCTACATCCGTAAGGTCATCGCCGCGCAGCGCAAGCTCGAGCTGGTCAGCAGGGGTGTGCTGCTGTTCTCGATCTTCCCGCCCGCTTGGCTGCTCGGCACCGCAGGGCTGTCCGTGGCGAAGATCATGGACAACATGGAGATCGGCCACAACGTCCTGCACGGCCAGTGGGACTGGATGCGGGACCCGAAGATTCACTCCACCACCTGGGAGTGGGATCACGTCTCGCCGTCCGACCAGTGGAAGCACTCGCACAACGAGCTGCACCACACGTACACCAACGTGATCGGCAAGGACAACGACCTCGGCTACGGCATCATGCGCGTCGACGAGGACCAGAGGTGGCATCCGATCCACCTCGGCCAGCCGCTGTGGAACTTCATCAACGCCTGCTTCTTCGAGTACGGCATCGCCGCCTACGACCTGGAGCTCGGCAAGAACCTGGACAAGCGCCGCCGCAAGAACCCGGAGTTCCGCGCGCGGGCCAAGGCCGTGGGCCGCAAGATCCGCAAGCAGGTGCTCAAGGACTACGTGATCCACCCGCTGCTGTCGGGCCCGTCGTTCCTCCCCACGCTCGCCGCCACGTTCACCGCGAACCTGGTCCGCAACATCTGGTCCCACTCGGTGATCATGTGCGGGCACTTCCCGGAGGGCGTACAGGTCTTCGAGCGCCGGTCGATCAAGGGCGAGACGCGCGGCCAGTGGTACCTGCGCCAGATGATGGGCTCGGCGAACATCAGCGGCAGCAAGGCCATGCACTTCATGACCGGCAACCTGTCGCACCAGATCGAGCACCACCTGTTCCCGGACCTGCCGAGCAACCGGTACGCCGAGGTCGCGGTGAAGGTGCGCGCGCTGTTCGAGAAGTACGAGCTGGAGTACGTCACCGGCCCGCTGCCCAAGCAGGTGTTCTCCGCGTGGCACAAGGTCTTCCGGCTTTCGCTGCCGAACAAGAAGCCCAAGGTCAACACGCCGGACCGCGAGCAGGAGCTCGTCGCCGCCTGATTCCCGGTATCGGTTCGGATCTCTCGGCCATACCGGCGGCACCGCAGGGCCACTATCGGGCAGCCGCATCCGGCAGCCGGTGCGGATGTGCCTGAACTGATGCCTTCCCAGAAGGCGCAGCATGCCGACGACCTTCCCCAGACAGCGCAGGACCTTCACCGTGGCCTCGTAGTCCAAGAGCGCGGCAACGCTGTCCCCATGGTCGGTGCTGTCCTGCCGCTTCACAGTGACGATGTCGCCGTCGCAGATCGTCGCGTCGACCATGGAGTTACCGGAGACCAACAGCGCGAAGACGTCGCCGTCGCCCACGATCTGCCGGGGCCGGGCATAGGCGTCCTCCAACCGCGCCACGACCTGGACCGGCCGTCCCGACGTTGCCGTCCGCCCCCCCTACTAGGTCTTGCTCCGCGCCTGCCGCGCCGGCCCGGTGGCCGTCCAGACCGGCGGACGGAGCGACGTCACGCAGGGACGCCGAGCGGCGGGTGCTCGAGCACGCGGGGCTTGTACTCGACCAGCTGGATGCGGCCGTCGAAGGTGCGGTGCTCGATCATGTCGAGGGCAACGTCCGGATAGCCGTCGTAGATGCGTTCTTCGCCCGTGGCCCCGGTGATCACCGGGAACATCACGACCCGGAAGCGGTCGACGAGTCCGGCTCGTAGCAGGGACCGGCACAGGCTGAGGCTGCCGATCGTGCTGAGGAGCCCCGAGCCACTCGACTTCATGGCGCGGACCGCCTCGACGGCGTCGTCGCGGACGAGCGTGGAGTTCGCCCACGTCAGTGGCTCCTCGAGTGAGGAGGAGAACACCACCTTGGACGCTTGCGTGAGCTCGTCGACGGACGCCTCTTCTTCGGGCCTGAACTCGTCTTGGCCACTCGGGACCTCGCCTGCGGCGAAGCCCGACATCAGGCGGTAGGTGTTCGCTCCCATCAGGTAGGTGGCCTCGGGCTGCTCGCCGAGCCATGCGAGGTACTCCGGGCCCTCGAGGCCCCAGAACCCGGGCCATCCCTCTCCCGATGCGTATCCGTCGAGGGAGGTGATGAAGTCGACGAGAAGCTCCGACATGGCACTGTCCTTTCCTAGGTGTCACGAGCTTGGACCGGCCGAGAGCCACAAACTCATCGGCCGCGCTGTGCAGTGACGAGAAAACCCATGACGCTGAAGCCGATCACGTCGGCGGAGGGGCACTGCTTCGGAGGGCCCGCTTCAAAGATGGGTTCTGACGGTGGCCCCGCCACCAAGGACGGCTTCGCCGAGTGCACCGATGAGTCCATGGATCGCTCCTGACACGAGGCATCTTCGCGTGCAGAGAGGGGAGGCGGCGTCCGGCGTTCTGTCTGCTTCTGGTGCACCCCGCCGATCTTGGTCGGCAAGGTGTCCGGAGTGCGTGCTGATCTTGTTCCTGACGACCTGTGGGAGCGGGTGGCCCCGCTGCTGCCGGCCCTCCCGACCGACGCCGGCATCCCGGGCGGCTCCGTGTTCTGCCAGTGAAAATTACCCGCCCGCCTTCCGCTCAGCAGCCACCAACGCTGACGCGTTCCCGCAGGTCAGCGCACCCTTCCCCGCGGTTTCAACGGCACCGGCGGCAGTTCTGGTGCGGACAGTGGCGCCCCGTCGTACCCCTTCACCTCCCCGAACCGCGTCCCCTCCATCCAGTCCCGACGCGCCTGTACGATCTCCTCCTGAGATCGCCCGATCCAGTTCCAGAACATGATCAGCTCCTCCTCGAACGGCTCGCCGCCGAGGAGCATCAGGCCGGCGTCCGACTCGGCGCGCAGCGGGAGTTCGGTGCGGCCGCAGCCGAGGTAGAGCATGGAGCCGGGCAGTACCGGCACGCCGTCCACCTGGGCCTCGCCGGACATGGACAGGACGGCGTACTCGAAGTCCGGTTCCAGCGGGAGGCGTACGTCCGCGCCGCGCGACAGGGTGAGGTCGGCGCCGACGATCGGGGTGTAGGTCGTGCCGGGGGACGTCGCTCCGTCGAGGCCGCCGAGGATCAGCGTGGCCCGCAGGCCCGGTGCCGTGACGACCGGCAGCTCGGCGTGGTGCTCGAAGTGCGGGTCGGTGTGGCGGTGGCCGTCCGGGAGGGCGACCCAGAGCTGGGCGCCGTGCAGCAAGCGGGCGTGCGACTTGGGGCTCTCCTCCGAGTGGCTGATCGCCCGGCCGGAGGTCATCAGGCCCAGCTCGCGCGGGTGGATCGTCTGGAGGCTGCCCGTCGAGTCGCGGTGCAGCACCTCGCCCTCGTGCAGCCAACTCACCGTCTGCAGGCCCATGTGCGGGTGCGGCGGCACCTGCATGCCGGGCTCGTCGGCGATGTCGTCGGGGCCGTAGTGATCGACGAAGCACCAGGCGCCGACCATGCGCCGGCCCAGATTGGGCAGCAGCCGGCGGACCTCGGTGGATTCGCCGAGCTTGACGCGGCGCGGACTGAGAAGTTCGCGTACGGGCTCCGCCACGACGAAGCCGCGGCCGCCGCAGATGGCGGGCACCGCCTCGCGATCAAGATTGCTCATAACGCCCAACCTAGCCCCGCCGGGGCCGCCTCGTCAGTCGGTAACCCGGGGCTGTCTCGATGCGTTCGAGAAAATAGTAGCCATGGCTATAGTCGCCATGTACTGTATTTGCCATGAGCAAGGGTTCCGAGAGCGCGACGCCGGGGTTCCTGGTGTGGCGCCTGTCAACGAAGTGGCGGGTGGCGGTCGATCGAGCGGTCACCCCGCTGGGGCTCACACACGCGCAATACGCGCTGGTGGCCTCGCTGTACGGCATGCAGCACCAAGGGGAGCGCCCCAGCCAGCGGCGCCTCGCCGACCACACCGGCCTGGAGCCGCTGTACGTCTCCAAGCTGGCGCGCTCCCTGGAGGCCGCCGGCCTTCTCGAACGCACCCGGGATCCCCGCGACCCCCGCGCGGTGCAGCTGGCGCTGACCGAGCAGGGCCGCGCGCGGACCCTGCAGGCGATCAAGGTCGTCCAAGGGCTCCTCCAGCAGTTGCTGGCACCGCTCGGCGGCCTGGACAGCGCGCGCACCCGGGAGTTCACGAACGACCTGGCGACCCTGCTCGACGCACCGCTTGACCCGTTCGTCATGGACAGCGAGAACGACTTCGTCACGGACAGTGAGAACGACAAGGAGCAGTCATGACCACCACCACTCCCCTGCTGGGCCCCCGGGTCATAGCACTGGCCCACTACGCCGGCCGCGCGCTGCTCGAGAATGTGCTGGCCCGCCACGGCGCGACGTTCCAGCAGTCCGTCACGCTCCGGCTCGTCGCCGGCGCCGACGAACCGATCGAGCGGGATCACCTCGTCGACGGTGTCGTCGGCGCACTGAAGATCGATGCCGCCGAGGCCCACTCCGTGGTCGACCAGCTCATCGCGACCGAGCTGGTGGCCCCTCAGGAGCCGTCCCGGGTGCGGATCACGGACGCCGGACGGGAGCTGTACGACAGGACGTCCGCCGAGACCGCTCCCATCACCGCCCGGATCTACGCCGACATCCCGACGGAGGACCTGGCCGCGGCCGGACGAGTGCTCACCCTCATCACCGAGCGCGCCAACACCGAGCTCGCCGCCATGAACAAGTAGCGGAGCAGCAACTAACGGAACAGCAAGTAGCGGAAGCAACAGGTAGTGGAATATTGAACCACTGCGCTCCGTTGACGGCCTCGAAGGAGGTCACGAGTGGACACGACGTACTACGACCACGGAACACCGGCCGAGCGCTGGGAGCGCGCGAAGCTGTTCTTCGACGCCAAGGACTACGCCGCCGCCGCGCGCGTCCTGGGCAAGCTGGTCGAGGAGGTGCCGGAGCAGACCGGACCGCGGCTGCTGCTGGCGCGCTCCTTCTACCACTCGGCCCAACTGCGCCGCGCCGAGAGCGAGTTGCGCGTGATCGTCGAGCGCGACCCCGTCGAGGGGTACGCCCGGCTGATGCTGGGCCGCACCCTGCAACGGCAGGGACGGCCCGAGGAGGCGGAGCCGCACATGCGCCTCGCCTCTGCGCTGGCGGGCGACTTCGAGCAGCTCCAGTGATGCGTTGGGGCCCGGTTCCCCCCGGAACCGGGCCCCAGGTCTTTCTTCCCTCTAGTTCACTTCCGCCTGGTTCACTTCCGCGGTCGTCCGCTTCCCTCGCCGATGAGCGATCTCGCCCAGGACGACGTCCACGGCGATGAACGCGGCCAGCGAGATGCCGAGCAGCGGCACGAAGTAGCCGACCACGGCGACGACCGCCACCAGCGGCACCAGGATCTGCGGCGGCACCTGCTGCCAGGCGCCGCGCGGTACGGGCCGGCCGAAAGCCGAGCCGCGCCCGCGCTGCCACCACATGCGGTAGCCCCAGACGATCAGCAGGATCAGGCACAGCGTGAGCGCCATCAGGGCGATCTGGTTGACCAGGCCGAAGAGGACCCCGGTGTGCAGGTCGATGCCCCAGCGGGTCAACTTGGCGAGCACCGGATAGTCGGCGAACCGCAGCGTGTCGGTGATCTCGCCGGTCGACGGGTCGATCGCGACCGAGTCCTGCTTGGTCGGCCAGCTGCGCTGCACCTGCTTCACGACGTACGCGGACGAGTCGTCGGCCGGCGGCACGATCTCCACGGGATCGCCGAGGCCCTCGGCGCGCGCTGCGGCCAGGACCTTGTCGAGGCCGACTCCGTGTTCACCGCTGCCGCCCGTGCCGGCGGCGCCGCCATGGCCGCCGTGCTCGCCGCCCGTCGAGGCCGAGATGGACGGGGTGGCCTGGCGCAGCGAGGTGCGCAGTTCGTCGATGTTGGCCCCGGCGTACGTCGACCAGGTCAGGCCGGTCGCCGAGAGGAAGAGGAAGCCGACGGCGGCCCAGGCGCCGACGGTGCCGTGCAGGCCGAGCGTGCGGCGGCGGCCGCTGGTGCCCCGCACCTTGCGCAGGGCACGGCGGCGGGAGAACCACAGCACCAGTCCGCCGGCCGCGATCACCCACAGCCAGCTGGCGGCGAGTTCGCTGTAGAGGCGGCCGGACTCGCCCAGGTGCAGATCGCGGTGGAACTCGTCGATCCAGGTGCGCAGCGGCAGTGCGCCGGTGGAGCCGTACTGTTCGAGAGCGCCGCGCACCTTCGCGGTGTACGGGTCGACGAACACGGCCAGGGCATGGTCGGCGTCGACGCCCTTGACCCCGGACAGCATGACCCGGGTGGACTCGTCGTCGGCCGGGGAGGGCCGTACCGCCGAGACCGTGCCCTCGGGGTGGGCCTTGCGCGCGGCGGCGACCTGCTCCGAGATCGGCAACTTGGTGTCACCGACCGGGACGTACATCTCGTGCGCGTACACGATCTTCTCGGCCTGGAACGCCCCGGCGTACAGGAAGCCGGTGGTCGCGGCGACGAGCAGGAACGGCGCCACCAGAACGCCGGCGTAGAAGTGCAGACGCAGGATCAGCGGGCGCAGTGGTGCCCATCTGCGGGGCGACGACGCCGGGGCGTCGGGCTGCGTCGCCTCCGCCGTGGTGGTCGTGGGAGCGGTCATCGGCGGCTTCTCCGGGGTGGGGACGTTTCTCTGCTCTGGCGGTCCAGTAGTCGGGGCGGGGAGCCGCCGAGTTCCCGCCATCTCAAGTGACGTACACCACAAGGGAGTACGCCCGTGATACGACCGTCATGGCATCCTGGCGCGATGGCACTTCCGAACCATCGCGCCCCGCTGGCCGAACAGGTCGAGCAACTCCTGGCCGGCGAGGGCCCGTTGCCCATCGTGGCGGCCGGACACCCGGTGCTGCGCCGTCCCACCGAGCGCTTCGACGGCCAGCTGGACCCCGCGCTGCTGGCCCGCTTCGTCGAGGCGCTGCGGATGACCATGCACGCGGCGCCGGGCGTGGGAGTCGCCGCACCCCAGGTCGGGGTGCCGCTGCGGATCGCGGTGATCGAGGACCCGGCGCCGGTGCCGGAGGAGGTACGGCTGGTGCGCGGGCGGGTGCCGCAGCCGTTCCGGGTGCTGGTGAACCCGTCGTACGCGCCGGTCGGTGCCGTCCGCGCCGCGTTCTTCGAGGGCTGTCTGAGCGTCCCGGGCTATCAGGCGGTGGTGGCGCGGCCCGCCGAGGTGCGGCTGACCGGTGAGGACGAGCACGGGCGCGCCGTCGACGAGGTGTTCTCCGGGTGGCCCGCCCGCATCGTGCAGCACGAGACGGACCACCTCGACGGCGTGCTCTACCTGGACCGCGCCGAGCCGCGCTCGCTGTCGTCGAACCAGGCGATGGCCGAGTACTGGGCCCAGCCCGCCCCGGGTGAGGCGGCGAGGGCCCTCGGCTTCGAACTGCCGGACTGACTACGCAGGTTGCCGCGTACGCCGGGCGTGCTCAGTTGTCGCGATACGCCTCCAGCAGTCGCAGCCACACCTCGCTGATCGTCGGATACGACGGAACCGCGTGCCACAGCCGGCTGATGGGCACCTGGCCGGCGACCGCGATGGTCGCCGAGTGGATGAGTTCGCCGACTCCGGGGCCGACGAAGGTGACGCCGAGGAGGATCTCGCGCTCCAGGTCGACGACCATGCGGGCACGTCCGCGGTACCCCTCGCCGTACAGGTACGAGCCCGCGACAGCGGCGAGGTCGTGGTCGACGGCGCGGACCCGGTGGCCGGCCTGCTCCGCCTCCGCCAGGGACAGGCCGACGGCGGCCGCCTCGGGGTCGGTGAAGACGACCTGGGGGACGGCGGCGCGGTCGGCGGTGGCCACGTGCGCGCCCCACTCGGCGTCCAGCAGGGGCTCACCCGCGGCTCGCGCGGCGATCGCCGCGCCCGCGATGCGGGCCTGGTACTTGCCCTGGTGGGTGAGGAGCGCTCGGTGGTTGACGTCGCCGACGGCGTAGAGCCATTCGCTGCCGGTGACGCGCAGGGTGTCGTCGACCTCCAGCCAGGAGCCGGGTTCCAGGCCGACCGTGTCGAGGCCGATGTCGTCGGTGTGCGGGGCGCGCCCGGTGGCGAAGAGGATCTCGTCGGCCTCGATCCGGTCGCCATGGTCGGTGACGACCACGACCGTGCCGTTCTCCCTGGTCACGGACTCCACCGAGGTGCCGGTGCGGACGTCGGCGCCGGCTTCGGTGAGCGCCTCGGCGACCAGTTCACCGGCGAAGGGCTCCATGCGGTTCAGCAGGCCCTTGCCGCGGACGAGGAGCGTGACCTGTGAGCCGAGGGCCTGCCAGGCCGTGGCCATCTCGGTGGCGACCACTCCCCCGCCGACCACGACCAGCCGGCCGGGCGCGGACCTGGCGCTGGTGGCCTCGCGGCTGGTCCAGGGCTTGACCTCGGCGAGTGAGGGCAGGTCGGGCAGGACGGCCCGGGTGCCGGTGCACACGGCGACGGCGTGCCGGGCGGTCAGGACGTGCCGTACGCCGTCGGGGCCGTTCACCTCCACCGTTCGCGGGCCGGCGAGGCGGCCGTGGCCGCGGTAGAGGTCGGCGCCGATGCCGTTCAGCCACTCGATCTGGCCTTCGTCGTTCCAGTCGGAGGTGACCTCGTTGCGCCGGGCGAGGACAGCGGCCGTGTCCAGGGGGCCCCGCACCGCCTGGCTGAGGCCGGGCAGGCGGCGGGCGTCGGCCTGGGCGAGGACCGGGCGCAGCAGTGCCTTGCTGGGCATGCACGCCCAGAACGAGCATTCGCCGCCGACCAGCTCGCTCTCCACGACCGCGGTGGAGAGGCCGGCCGCACGGGTGCGGTCCGCGACGTTCTCCCCCACCGGCCCGGCTCCGAGCACCACGACGTCGTAAGCGATGGAATCCGTATCCGTCATGGGGTCAGTCTTGCGGGTGGTGTGCGCAGTGGCCACACGGGTACGCGCGCGGAATACGTGACCGTAGGGTCGTGTTGTCGCCGACGGCTTCGCCCCCGACACCAGGAAGAGGGAATTACGCCATGAGCAGCACCGTGGAGCTCACCAAGGAGAACTTCGACGAGACGGTCACGGAGAACGAATTCGTGCTGATCGACTTCTGGGCGTCCTGGTGCGGGCCGTGCCGTCAGTTCGCCCCTGTGTACGAGAAGGCCGCCGAGGAGAACCCGGACCTGGTGTTCGGCAAGGTGGACACCGAGGCGCAGCCGGAACTGGCCGCCGCATTCGGTATCCAGTCGATCCCGACGCTGATGATCGTCCGTGACCGCGTCGCCGTGTTCGCGCAGCCGGGCGCCCTGCCCGAGGCCGCCCTGACGGACGTCATCGGGCAGGCCCGCAAGCTCGACATGGACGAGGTACGCCAGGCGGTGGCCGCCCAGCAGGAACAGGCCGAACAGAACGGCCAGTAGGACCGCCGTCGGCAACACGATCCAGAAGGGGTACGCCTGGAAGGTGTGCCTCTAGAAGGGGTACGCCGCCACGTCCCCGCGCACCGTCGTCCAGCGCACGTCGGTGAAGGCCTCCAGGTTGGCCTCGCCGCCGAAGCGGGCGCCGGTGCCGGAGGCGGCGACGCCCCCGAAGGGCGCGACGGCCTCGTCGTTCACGGTCTGGTCGTTGATGTGCACGATGCCGGTCGGGATCCGCTCGGCGAGGTCCAGACCGCGAGCGGTGTCCCCGGTGACGATGCCCAGGGACAGGCCGTAGGAGCTCGCGGAGGCGAGGGCCGCGGCCTCGTCGACGGTGCTGAAGGGGCGGATCGGCGCGACCGGACCGAAGACCTCCTCGGCGTACGCGGGGGTCTCGTCGTCGACGCCCGCGAGCACGGTCGGCCGGTAGAACAGCTCCTCGTGGGTGCCGCCCGCGGCCAGCTTGGCGCCCCGGGAGGTGCTGGACCGCACCAGGTCGTGCACCTTGCCCAGCTGGCCGGCGTCGATGAGCGGGCCGAGGTGGACCTCGGCACGGTTCGGGTCGCCGACGGCGAGGGAGTCGGCCTTGGCCGCGAGGCGCTCGACGTAGTCCGCGTAGAGGGACTGGTGGACGAGGTGGCGGCCGGTCGTCATGCAGATCTGGCCCTGGTGGAAGAACGAACCCCAGGCGGCCGTGGAGATCACCGCGTCGATGTCGGCGTCCTCCAGCACGATCAGGGCGGAGTTGCCGCCCAGCTCCAGATGCGCCCGCTTGAGGTGGCGTCCGGCGGCCTCGCCTACGGCCCGGCCCGCGGCGGTGGACCCGGTGAAGGAGATGACCGGCACCCGGGGGTCGGCGACCAGCGCCTGGCCCGCGTCGGGGCCGCCCGGCAGGACGTGCAGCAGCCCGTCGGGCAGACCCGCCTCCGCGAAGATCGCGGCCAGCGAGATTCCGCCACAGACCGCCGTACGGGGGTCCGGCTTCAGCACGACGGCGTTGCCGAGCGCGAGGGCCGGGGCGACGGAGCGGATGGAGAGGATCAGCGGGGCGTTGAACGGCGCGATCACGCCGACGACGCCCACGGAGACACGCCGCGTGTACGACAGGCGGGGCGCCTCGGTGGGCAGGACGTGCCCGGCCGGGCGCGAGGCGAGCGCGGCGGCCTCGTAGCACTCCTGGGAGGCCACGTGCAGCTCGAAGTCGGCCTTGCCGGCTATGGAGCCGGACTCTCGGACGAGCCATTCGCGCAGCTCGTCGGCGTGCGCGGTGAACAGGTCGCCGGCCTTGCGCAGGACCGCGGCGCGTACGAAGTGCGGGAGGCGGGCCCACTCGGTCTGGGCGGCGCGGGCGGCCTCGGCGGCCGTGGCGATGTCCTCGGCGGTGGCCAGGGTGACGGTGCCGAGCGTGTCGCCGGTGGCGGGCTCGGTGACGGCGTACTCGTCTCCCGACAGGGAGCGGGGCTGCCAGGCATTGGGGTCGAGCAACGGCATTGCGACTCTCCGATCGATCACCGGGTGGGACTCACAGAAGCAGCGGAAGTCCCGAGTAGTTGACCGCCAGCTCGGCGGCCGCGTGACGGGATGCGGTGATCCGGCGCAGACGTGCGAGCTGCATCCGGTGGTCGAACGCATCCCCGTCTGGTTGAGCATGCAACATCTTAGTCATGTCATCCGAGAACCGGGCGGCCTGCCACACACGCCGCAGGGACAACTCCGAGTACCTGTCGAGAAGTTGGGTGTTCCCCGTGCGCTTCAGTTCGATGAAGGCGCGGGCCAGCACGCGTACGTCCGACACCGCGAGGTTGAGGCCCTTGGCGCCCGTCGGCGGCACGATGTGGGCGGCGTCCCCGGCGAGCAGCAGGCGTCCGTGGCGCATCGGCTCATGGACGTAACTGCGCATCGGTGTCACGGACTTGGCGGTGATGGGGCCCCGGCCCAGGGTCCAGTCGGCGTCGATCGCGAAGCGGGCGGCGAGTTCGTCCCAGATGCGGTCGTCGGGCCAGTCGTCGGCGTCGGTGCCGTTGGGGACCTGGAGGTAGAGCCGGGAGACGGACGGTGAGCGCATGCTGTGCAGCGCGAAGCCGCGCTCACCGCGCGCGTAGATCAACTCGTCGCAGGACGGGGCGACTTCGGCCATGATGCCGAGCCAGGAGTACGGATAGTCGTGCGCGTACGAGCGGCCGGCTCCGCCCGGGAACGCGTCCCGGGCGATGCCGTGGAAGCCGTCGCAGCCCGCGACCCAGTCGCAGGTCAGCGTCTGCTCGCGGCCCTCGTGCAGGAACCGTACGACGGGCGTGGCGCTCTCCGGCTTCTCGACGGCGAGCGCCTCGGCCTCGAACAACAGCGGTGGCCCGCCCTCGAGTTGCAGCGCTACGAGGTCCTTCACGATCTCGGTCTGCGCGTAGATCGTCACCGTACGGCCACCGGTCAGGGCCGGGAAGTCGATGTGGTGGCGTTCCCGCTCGAAGCGCAGCTCGATGCCCTGGTGCACCAGGCCCACGGCCGCCAGCCGGTCGGCGGCGCCGGCCTCGCGCAGCGCGTCGACGGTGCCCTGCTCCAGCATTCCGGCCCGCTGGCGCTGCTCGACGTACTCCCGCGTCCTGGCCTCCAGGACCACGCAGTCGATGCCCGCGCGGTGCAGCAGCCGGGCGAGGAGCAGTCCGGCGGGACCGCCGCCGATGATGCCGACCGTCGTACGCATTCCCACGCCTCCCTGGCTTTCGACGGTACGTCGGCCGGGCTCGCGGGGCCTCAGCTGGACTCGCGGTGCACCACCGTCGCTCCCAGCACCTTGTGCGTCTCGGGCGCGGCGCCCGGGTTGCGCACCGCGCGGTCGACCAGTTCCGCGAGATCGCGGCCGGACGGCAGCTCGATGTGGACGGTGCTCAGCCTAGGCCGCAGCAGCCGTCCGAGCATCAGGTCGTCGGCGCCGATGACGGCCACGTCGGCGGGGACCCGGACGCCCGCGTCCTGGAACGCGCGCATCAGCAGCATCGCGTACTCGTCGTTGTAGGCGAACACTGCGTCGAGGCCGAGGGCGCGCCAGCGGGCGGCGAGCCGCGTGGCGGACTCCTCCTCGTAGGCGAGCGGCAGCTCGGTGACGGTTGCGTCCGTGCCGCCGAGGGCGCGCCGCACGCCTTCCAGGCGGGGCGCGGAGAAGGACTCCAGGCCGTCCTCCTCGGGCACGACGACGCCGATCCGGCGCCTGCCGCGGTCGTACAGGTGACTGCCCGCGCAGTGGCCGACGGCCTCGTAGTCCATCAGCAGGCCATGGGCGCCCTCGACGGACTCGGGGCCCAGGCTGACCACGGCGCGGGCGCCGGAGCGCTTGAGCACCGTCACCCCCTTCGGGCCGAGCCCTGAGCCCGAGACCAGCACGGCGACGGGGCGCAGCTCGGCCCAGGCGCGGGCGGCCTCATCGCCGTGCAGGCCGACGCTGCCGTGCTGTACGACCGTGTAGTCGAGGCGGCCGAGGGCGAGCTGGAGATCGCTGAGGAACTTGCTGTACAGGGGGCCGACGGGGAAGCTCGGCGCGGGCATCAGGACCATGCGGCTGTGACCGGCGCGCAGGCTGCGGGCCGCGGCGTGCGGGACGTAGCCGAGCTCCTTGGCGGCCTCGTGGACCCGGCGGCGGGTGGGCTCGCTGATCCGGACGGCGCTGGTGTTGTTCAGGACGTAGGAGACGGTCGCGCGCGAGACGCCCGCCAGGCGGGCCACATCGGCGCTCGTGGGTACCGAGCGCGTTGCGGAGGAAGCGGGCGCGGGCGTTTTCGGTATCTGCACCATGACGTACCGCATCCTTGCAGAACCTGTGTGCGGAACTGAGTTGAGGGTCCTCGCCCGTTCACGCCGGGGTGCGCGTCACCCTGTCGACCAGGTCGCCCCAGCCCTTCTCCAGCCGCTCCATGGGCATTGCGCACTGCCGGGTCAGGTGGCTGATCAGGGCGGGGTCGAGGTACGCCATGAGTGTCTGCGCGAGCAGCTCGCAGTCGGCGCCGGGGTGTATCTGCCGCAGCAGCATCGTGACGTGGGTGTGCAGCGCCCGGTACGAGGGATGGTCGAAGCGGCGGGACGGATCCGTCTGGGCCGCCAGCTGAAGGTCCAGCTGCTCGGCCGTGCGGTACAGCGCCGCCACGCCGAACGCGCGCAGCCGCTCGGTCGGCGGCGCCCCGGGGCCCAGCGGCGGCGGGCCGCCGAGGAAGTCGGCCTGCAACTTCCTCGCGGAGTGGTCCAGCAGCGCCATCAGCAGACCGGTGCGGTCGCCGAAACGGCGGAAGACCGTGCCCTTGCCCACCCCGGCGGCGGCGGCCACCGCCTCCATGGTGACCCCGGCCGCGCCGTGCTCCGCGACCAGCCGGGCGGCCGCCTCCAGCAGTCGCGCGCGGTTGCGGGCCGCGTCGGCGCGCAGACAGGGCTCGTCGGGGGCGGACCCGACCTCCAGCAGTTGGGGCGCGACGAGGGGTTCCTGGGGCTCCGGGAAAGGCGGCAGGGCGGCGGACATGAAGCCAGAGTAAAGCATGGGGAATGAAACTGGACCGTGGTCCGTTTAGCTGCTAGAAAAGCAAACGGACCTCGGTCCGGATCGTAACGGCAGTGTTTCAGCATCCCTTGGAGTTCGCATGTCTGTTCGCATCCTCGCGCTCGTCGGCAGCCTTCGCGCCGGTTCGCACAACCGTCAGCTGGCCGAGGCGGCCGTCAAGGTCGCCCCCGAGGGCGCCGAGGTCGTGATCTTCGAGGGCCTGGCGGAGATCCCGTTCTACAACGAGGACATCGACGTCGAGGGCGCCGTCCCCGCCGCCGCGGCCAAGCTGCGTGAGGCCGCGCAGGCCTCCGACGCGTTCCTGTTCTTCGCCCCCGAGTACAACGGCACCATCCCGGCCGTGCTGAAGAACGCCATCGACTGGCTGTCCCGCCCGTACGGCTCCGGCGCCTTCGGTGGCAAGCCGGTCGCCGTGGTAGGCACCGCCTTCGGCCAGTTCGGCGGCGTGTGGGCGCAGGACGAGACCCGCAAGGCCGTGGGCATCGCCGGCGGCAAGGTGCTGGAGGACGTCAAGCTGTCCATCCCCGGCTCCGTGACCCGCTTCGCCGAGACGCACCCGGCCGACGACGCCGAGGTCGCCGCCCAGCTGACCGAGGTCATCGCGCGCGTCCACGGTCACGCGGGCGAGGCGGTCGCCGCCTGATCGCCGGATCGACAGTGCCGTGAGGGGTCGGAGCCCAGCGCTCCGGCCCCTTCTCGCACGTCAGGTCTCGCCTGTCAGGCGACCGCCGTGGGTGCCAGCTCCCGCAACTCCCGCAGCGCCGCCGCCACCGCGGGGCGTTCCCGGCAGCCCCGGCGGGTGCAGGTGAGCACCTTGCGATGGGGGTCGCCCGCGCAGCGGATCCGGGTGATCGGCAGGTCCGGGGTCAGCTGGGCCAGCCGTGGGATCAGGGCGACGCCCAGCCGGTGGGCCACCAGGTGGGCGGTGACGTTCCAGTCCAGGGCGTGGTGGATCACGTTCGGGGTGAAGCCGGCCGCCCCGCACGCCGACATCACATACGGGCGGCAGGGGCTGTCCGGCACCGGCGCGATCCAGTCCTCGTGCGCCGCCTCCGCCAGGTCGACGCTCTCGCGCCCGGCCAGTGGATGGTCGTCGGGGACGACGAGGTCGTAGGGGTCGTCCAGCAGCGGCTGCTGGTCGAAGCGCGCGTCACTCAGCGGCGGGTTGTGCGGAGTCACCTCCACCACGGCGAGGTCGACCTCCCCCTCGAAGAGCAGATCGAAGCTCTCCGGCACACTCGTCTCCTGAACGCGCACCGCCAGCCTCGGATGCCGCTCCCGAAGCCGTACGGCCATCGGCGCCAGCAGCACCGACACGGCCCTGGGAAACCCGCTGACGCGCAACTGCCCGGCCGGCGCGGTGTACTCGGCGCGCAGTTCGATCTCCGCCTCCTCCCAGCGGGTGGCGATCGCGTCCGCGTGTGCCAGCAGGCTCTCGGCAGCCGGGGTGAGCCGCACCCCACGGCCCTGCGGCTCCAGCAGGTCGACGCCGAGATCGCGGGCCAGCTGGCGGATCTGCTGGGAGGCGGCGGACGGCGTGAAGTGCAGGGCGCGGGCGGCCGCGGTGACCGTGCCGTAGTGCGCCACAGCCCTCAGCACATGCAGTCGGCGCAGGTCAATCATGAAGCCCAGGCTTCAAGGTGAGGTCCGGAAAGTCAACGTGGACGTGTACAAAGGCGTATCGCACCCTTGGTTGTGTCGCGACGGTCAACCAGTCACGAGGTACGAGGAGTCGCCATGACCAGCACGATCGGCATTGCCTGCCCGCACTGCGGGTGGCCCGACGCCGCCGAGCCCTTCCAGGTGATCTCCCGGCACACCACGGCGGCGGGCAGCACGGTGTGGACGCGATGCGGCTGCGGCTCGTTGCAGGTCCGGGTCGTCGACGCCCGCGGGATGCGGATCGTCTCGCGCAGCCGCCCCGCCGACGCCGATGCCCGGCGGGACGCGCCGTGCCGCTGACCGCCGCGGCTCAGTCGAGCCCGGCGAGGCGCCGCACGGCGCCGGCCGCGAAGTTCTCGATGAACGCCGCCGGTCCGCCCGTGCGCGGTCCGAGGATCACCGTGTCGATACCGAGTTTCGTGTAGCCCGCGATGTCCCGGGTGAACGCGTCGAGGTCGCCCGCCGCTGCGGCCTCGCCCGAGTAGAGCACGGTCTTGCGGATCTCGTCGTAGTCGCGCCCCTCGGTGTCGCAGTGGCCGCGCAGCACGTCGAGCTTGTGCCTGACCTCCTCGGGTGAGCTGGTGAAGAGATTGCACGCGTCGCCGTACCGGGCCACCAGCCGCAGCGTCTTCTTCTCGCCGCCCCCGCCGATCATGATCTCGGGGTGCGGTGCGCTGACCGGCCCCGGGACGCAGAGGGTCTCGGCCAGTCGGAAGTGCCTGCCCTCGAACGGGCCGTTGGCCTGCGGGTCCCACATCTGGAGGCAGATCCGCAGGGCCTCCTCCAGTCGCTCGAAGCGCTCGGCGACCGGCGGGAAGGGCACACCGAGCCCCTCGTGCTCCCGGCCGTACCAGGCGGCGCCGATCCCGAGGGCGGCCCGGCCGCCGGACAGCACGTCGAGCGTGGTGGCGATCTTGGCGAGCAGACCGGGGTGGCGGTAGGTCACCCCGGTCACCAGGGCGCCGAGGCGGACCGTGGAGGTGTGGGCGGCGAGGTAGCCGAGGGTGGTGTACGCCTCCAGCATGGGGTCCTCGGCGCGGTCGTTGAACTCCATCTGGAAGTAGTGGTCCATCACCGAAAGCCAGCTCAGTCCGGCGGCCTCGGCGGCGGCGCCCGCGGCGGCGAGTTCGGTGCCGAGCGCGGGACCTCCTCCGGGATGGTCGAACCGGTTGATGTGCACGCCGACCCGCATGTCCTGTCTCCGTTCACCCGGACCTTGCCCCGTCCCTGACGACGCTAGAACTTCGAGCACTCTCGAAGTCAAGCCCGTGCGGCCAGTTGGTCGCCGAGCGCGGTGCGCCGGTAGAGCACGCGCCGTCCGTCACGGGCCCGGGTGACCAGTCCCGTCGCGTGCAGCACCTTCAGATGCTGGGAGACCGCGCTGGGCGTCACGGCGAGGCGGCGGGCGAGTTCGACCGTGGGCAACGGTTCGGCGAGCAGCCGCAGGACGGTGGTGCGGGGTGCGCCGAGCAGCGCGGTGAGGGCGGACGTGTCGGGCTCGGGCTCCGGTTCCCACAGGGTCGCGGCGCCCCTGCTGGGATAGGCCAGCATCGGGGGTTCGTCGGCGCTGACCGGGGGCGCCGGCTTGTGTGCGAACAGGGACGGCACCAGGCGCAGTCCGCGCCCGGATCCGTCCACCTCATGCCGGCCGATCATCCGGTCGACCCGCAGCACGCCGTCGTTCCAGCGCACGTTGCGGTGCAGGTCGGAGAAGAGCAGCTGGGCTCCGCCCATGGCCAACTGCCGGGCGCGGTGCGTGATGTCCGCCTCCAGCACGAGCCGTATCCGGTGCCAGTCCGGTCGTACGGCCAACTCCCAGTATCCGAGCAGGAGTTCACACAGCTCCTCCAGCAGCTCCGCCACGGGCGCCTCGCCGGGTGCGGTGATCGGCCGCAGGGCGGCCGGGAGGGGGTGCGGGGCATGGGTGGCGAGCAGGTCGCGTCGTACGAGATCCAGGGGTGTCGCCCGTACGACGGCGAGCTGGTCCTCCAGCGCGGGCGCGAAGGTCGTCGGGCGTGGGGTCAGGAAGTCGGGCATGGTCAGGGTCGGCCCCACCAGGGCTTGCAGCAGCCGGGCGTCGGCGGGGTCGAGCCGGACGAGCACCGAGCGCCGCCAGGGGGCGTGCAGGGGGTAGAGGGCGGGGGCGCGCAGCGCCCGCAGGCTGCCCATCACCTCGCGCAGCGGCGAGATGGCGAACCGGGTGTCCGCGAGGTCGTCGACGTCGAGCAGGAAGCTGATCATTAAGCCCCCCGCTTCATCCTTTGGCAACCGCCCGTCACTGCCGTGGACTTCGGCATATGACGGATCACAACCACCGGCAGACTACCTCGGCCATCGCGCTGCTCGCCGTCGCGTGCGGCGTCGCCGTGGGCAATGTGTACTTCCCGCAGACGATCGGCCCGCTGGTGGCCTCGGGCCTCGGTGTCTCCCCCGACGCGGCCGCCACGGTGGTGACCGCGACCCAGTTCGGCTACGCCGCCGGAATCTTCCTGCTCGTCCCGCTCGGCGACCGGCTGCGGCCACGCCGGCTGATCGTCGCCCTGCTCACCCTGACCGGCCTCGGTCTGCTCGCCGCCGGCACCGCGCAGGCGCTGGGGCCGCTGGTGGCGGCGAGCATCCTCGTCGGCGCCGCGACGGTGATCGCCCCGCTCGCGGGACCGCTGGCGGCCGGCCTGGTGCCCGCCGAGCAGCGCGGTGTCGTCAGCGGCACCCTGCTGAGCGGCTGTCTCGCCGGCATGCTGCTGTCCCGCGCCGTCGGCGGCGCCCTCGGCGACTGGCTGGGCTGGCGGGCGCCGTACGTGCTCGCCGCCGCGGTGTCCCTCACGGTCGCCGCCCTGCTGGCCCGGCTGCTGCCGCAGCTGCCTCCGGCCGCCTCGGCGCCCTACCCGGCGCTGCTGGCCGCGCCCCTGCGACTGCTGCGCACCGAGCCGGAGTTGCGGCGCTCGTGCCTGTACCAGGCCACGGTGTTCGCCGGGTTCTCCGCCGTGTGGACCGGCGTGGCGCTGCTGCTCACGGGCCCGGTCTACGGCATGGACGCGAAGGCGGCCGGGCTGCTCGCCCTCGTCAACGCGGCGACGATGCTGTGCACGCCGGTCGCGGGACGGCTGGTGGACCGCCGGGGCGCGGACCGGGTCAACCTGGTGTGCTTCCTCGTGGTCGGCGCGTCGGCGGTGGTGCTGACGCTCGGCGCTCTGGGCGGCGCCGCCGGGCTGACCGCGCTGGTCGTCGGCACACTGCTGCTCGACGTCGGCATGCAGTCCGGGATGGTGGCCAACCAGGTGCGGATCTACGACCTCGGCGCCGACGTCCGCAGCCGCCTCAACACCGCGTACATGACCTGCGCCTACCTCGGCGGCACGGCGGGCTCCTGGCTGGGCGCCCGGGCCTACGGCCGGTTCGGGTGGACCGGCGTGTGCGCGCTGGTCGCGGGGCTCACCGCCGTGGCACTCGCCCGCCATCTGATCCCACGCATCCGCCCGCTGCCCGCTCCTGCCTCCTCGAAGCGCGCTCGCCGAGTCCCGGGCCGGGCCGGCACCCCGGCGAGCACGGCGGCACCGCGCACCGGCGGTGGCGCAGCGGCAGGGCCGTGATCACTCCGACCGGAGCGCCTGTCGCAGGCCGAGCACCTGCTGGGCCGGCCCCTGCGCACTCCCCAGCGCCGGTTCAGGCTGGGGCCGGCGCTGGCCATGCGGCACTTGACGTGGACTTGAGAGACCCAGGGCCTGTCGTCAGCGGAACTCGTGCACGACCTCGATCGTGCCGACGATGTGGGCGTTGAACTCGTCGAGCTCCTCGGCGGGCACCCACAGTTCGAGGATCGTCTCGCCGCCGGCCTGCTGGACGGGGTACCGGCTCAGGAAGTCCGACTCGACCTCGAAGCGGGTCACGTAGCCGGCGCCGTCGTGCTTGACGTTCCAGTCCCGGGCGATCCTCACCGCGTAGTCCTCGTTGAGCACCGGGTAGAAGATCGGCTGCTCGGGCAGCCGCGGCGGCCAGGCGCGCCAGTTCAGCTCGCGCACCAGGTCCAGCTCCTTGGGGCCGGTGGGTCGCCACAGGGTGGTGGTGGAGGAGGGCTGACTGATCATGGGCGCCGACGATAGTCAGGTCACCGAGGCGGCGGCCACGGAGTTTACGGCGAGGCGAGGCTTGCTGCGCGCGGTTCCGCGCTCGCGGACGCGCGGAGCACTGCTTGCAGGCGCCCGATAAACGCATCCGCTGGAAATTTCGCTGATGCCCTATCCTGAGTGTCATTGACATCTGGACGGAGGACACCGGCGCCATGACCGCCACGGACCCCGCACTCACCGCCCTCGCCCAGGGCTGGTGCGCCCTCTCCCTGCTGCACGGCAGGATCGAGACGCACATCGAGCGCGCCCTGCAGACCGAGCACGACCTGAGCGTGCGCGAGTACTCCCTGCTCGACGTCCTCAGCCGCCAGCACAACGGCGAAGGCGGCCACCTCCAGATGAAGCAGGTCGCCGACGCCGTCGTCCTCAGCCAGAGCGCCACCACCAGGCTCGTGACCCGCCTGGAGGACCGCGGCCTGCTCTCGCGCTACCTCTGCCCCACCGACCGCCGCGGCATCTACACCGACGTCACCGAAGCCGGCCTCGAACTCCTGGCAGAGGCCCGGCCCACGAACGAGTCGGCGTTGCGCGAGGCGCTCGACGAGGCCGCGAAGAATCCCGAACTGGCTCCGCTAGTCAGGGCCGTCGAGACGCTTCGCCTGCCCGTCTGAGGCAACGCGGCCCGCGGATCCGGTCGGCCAGGCCGTCGCTGTAGATCACGGGCTCAGCGCGGAGCGGTCGTACGAAGGAGCCACGCCGTTGACGTGATCTCCGCTGGGGCCGTACACATGGCCCCTATGAGCACCCCCCGCCTTCCCCTGTCCGGTGTCACCGTCGTCAGCCTTGAGCAGGCCGTGGCCGCCCCGTACGCCACTCGGCAGCTCGCCGATCTCGGGGCGCGGGTGATCAAGGTCGAGCGACCGGGAGACGGGGACTTCGCCCGCCGGTACGACACGACCGTGCACGGGCAGTCCAGCTATTTCGTCTGGCTCAACCGGTCCAAGGAGTCCCTCACGCTGGATCTCAAGGCCCCGAAGGGTCAGGAGATCCTGCACCAACTCCTCGACGGCGCCGACGTGTTCGTGCAGAACCTGGCGCCGGGCGCCGCCGACCGCCTCGGCCTGGGGGTGGACGCGCTCGGCGAGCGGTGGCCGCGGCTCATCCCGTGCACGATCTCCGGATACGGGACGTCCGGGCCGTGGGCCGACCGGAAGTCGTACGACCTGCTGGTCCAGTGCCAGACCGGGCTGGTGTCACTGACCGGAACCGCGGACGAGACCGCGCGCGTCGGCATCTCCGTCGCCGACATCGCCGCCGGCATGTACGCGTACAGCGGGATCCTCACCTCCCTGTACACCCGTGCCATCACGGGCACCGCCCACCCGGTGGAGGTGTCCCTGTTCGAGGCGCTGGCCGAGTGGATGGGCCAGCCCGCCAACTACACGCGGTACGGCGGCGTCCAGCCCCCGCGCCTGGGCACCCAGCACCCCACCCTCGCTCCGTACGGCGCCTTCACCGCCGCAGACGGCAAGGAGGTGCTGTTCTCCATCCAGAACGAGCGCGAGTGGGCCGTGCTGTGCGCCGAGTTCCTCGGCCGGCCCGAGCTGACCGACGACCCGCGCTTCGCCACGAGCTCCGCGCGGGTGGCCCACCGGGACGAGCTCAACGCGGTCGTGGCCGAGCGCTGCGCCCGCTCCGACGCCGAGGAGATCCTCAAGGACCTGGAGGCCGTCGCCATCGCCTGTGCGGGGGTCAACGACGTCGCCGCGTTCCTCGATCACCCGGTCCTGGCCTCCCGTGGCCGCTGGCGCGACGTCTCGGTGCCCGGCGGGGCGACGGTGCAGGCCCTGCTGCCGCCGGCCGACCTCGCGGGAGTGCCCGCGCGGATGGACCCGGTGCCCGCGGTGGGCGAGCACACGGAGGCGATCCTCGCCGAACTCGGCCGTAGCGGCCAGGAGATCGAGGCCCTGCGAGCCGACGGCGTCGTCTGAGCGGTCCGACAAGGCCCGGTGTCACCAGGGCAGCGGCCCGTTCACGTCGACATAGCCGCCGGTCGGGCCGTCGGGGCCCACCTGTGCCATCCGGACGATGATCTCGGCGCCCTCCGCGACGGTCTGGGTGCCGGTGCGCCCGTTGAGGTCCGTGGCGGTGAAGCCGGGCTCCACGGCGTTGATCCGCATGTTCGGGAACGCCTTCGCGTACTGCACGGTGATCATGTTGACCGCCGTCTTCGAGGTCGGGTAGGTGACGGCCTGGTAGAAGTGAGACGGTGAATCCGGGTCGGACAGCCGGGACAGCGAGGCCAGGCCGCTGCTGACGTTCACCACGACGGGGGCCTCGGACCGCTGGAGCAGCGGCAGGAAGGCATGGATGACGCGGACGACGCCGAAGACGTTCGTCTCGAACACCGTTCGCATCTCGTCGGCGGTGGTGTCCGCGGCGGCGGGGATGGCGTTGTTCTCGCCGCGCACCTCGATTCCGGCGTTGTTGACCAGTACGTCGAGCCCGCCCTCGGCCTCGACGGTCTTCACGGCGGCCCGCACGGAGGCGTCGTCGGTGACGTCGAGCTGGACGAACCGTGCCCCGAGCCGTTCGGCGGCGGCACGGCCCCGCTCGGCGTTCCGGGCGCCGAGGTAGACGGTGTACCCGGCTTCGACGAGCCGGCGGGCCGTCTCGAAGCCGAGTCCCTTGTTCGCTCCGGTGATGAGTGTTGTCGTCATGTCCTCAGCGTCCTCGGCGGCGAGCGCGTCAGCCAGCCGTCCCGTCTTCCTGGGACCGCTGGTACCAGGCACGTGTCCGCGGAGCGGTGTTCACTGGGGGCATGACGGCGACGGAACTCGGGAAGGCCCTGCGCCGGTGGCGCGACCGGGTCGCACCCGAGGTAGTGGGGCTGCCGACGGGTGGGCAGCGGCGTGCGGCGGGGCTGCGCCGTGAGGAGCTGGCGCTGCTGGCCGGGATCTCGGTCGACTATGTCACCCGTCTCGAACAGGGCCGGGCGAGCAATCCGTCCGGTCAGATCGTCGAGGCCCTGGCGCGGGCGCTGCGGCTGTCGACGGACGAGCGCAGGCACCTGTTCCGGCTGGCGGGCCTCGCACCGCCGGGCCCCGAGGAGGTCCCCGCGCACATCACCCCGAGCGTGCAGCGCCTGCTGGACCGTCTCAACGGCACGCCCGTCGGGGTCTACGACGCGGCCTGGACCCTGCTCCTCGCCAACCCCCACTACGCCGCGCTCATGGGCGACCCGTCCGGATGGCACGGCTTCGAACGCAACGGCGTGTGGCGGGCCTTTCTCGCCCCGAACAGCCGGGTGCGGCAGACCTCGCGGGTCAGGCGCGCGTTCGAGGCCGGCATCGTCGCCGACCTGCGCGCGACCGCGAGCCGGTATCCGTCGGATCCCCGACTGCGGCGCTTGGTGGCGGAGCTGCGCACGCACAGCCCACGCTTCGCCGAACTGTGGGAGACCGGCACGGTCGGCCGCCACGAGGCCGGCCACAAGATCATCGACCACCCGCAGGTCGGCCCCCTGACCCTGGACTGCGACATCCTCACGGTCGCGGGCAGCGACCTGCGCCTGATGGTCTACACGGCCGCCCCCGGCACTGCGGACGCGGAACGCCTCGCCCTGCTCGCCGTACTCGGCACCCAGTCACTGGTCTGACCGAACCCGGCGGGTCCTTCGTGCGTCTCAGTGCCGGGCGGCGCCGACGCCGCCCTGCCCGGCTCATCGCCGTCCGCTCGGGGGTATCCATGCGTACGACCGCTTCCCGCACCGTCCTGTTGCTCACCGCCCTGCTGGCCGCCGGATGCGGCGCCGACACGTCAGGCGCCGACGAATCCGAGCCGGCGCCGGACACCAGGCCCCGCGCGCTCAAGGTGGCCGGGGCCTGGGACGGCTCAACGGCCGCGGAGACCTGGCGCAAGGGCTACCACCCCCTGGGAGACCCGGCGCAGCTGCCCGAGGACGCCTTCCACAACGACGCCGACAAGGAGGCCTACATCACCCAGAACTTCCAACTGCACGGCGACCTCCCGAAGGCCCCGCGGAAGGAAGCCGAGGTGACATGGCGGGACGGTGAGTCGCTCGTACTGCCGCTCATGGAGGCGCGGGCGGCGTACGACAAGCTGGGCGGCACCAACGGCCCCGGGCCGCGCCTGACAGTGACCGGTGCGAAGCTGGGCGAGACCACGCTGGCCACCAGTCGCGGCCCGGCCACCGTCCCGGCCTGGCTGTTCACGATCAAGGGCTACGACACCCCGCTCAAGCGGCTCGCCCTCAACCCCTCGAAGCCGCCCAAGCCGCCCATCGGACCGGCCGACTCCCTCAGCGGCGAGCTGTGGGAGCTCGACAAGGTGGTCGAGATGGGCGCCGACGGCCGGTCCGTCACCGTGCTGGCCCACCACGGCGCATGCGACGACGGACCCGCCGTGGACGTGCTGGAGACGGACGGCAGTGTGGTGCTCTCCGGCTACATGACCGGCACGAAGGACGGTGTCTGCACGGCGCAACTGCTGGCCAAGAAGGTCACGGTCGAGCTGGACCGCCCGCTCGGCGACCGGATCCTGCTGGACGCCTTCACGGGCCGTCCGGTGCGCGGCGCCGTGTGAGCCACCGGTCCTCAAGCCTTCCGGTGCCTCATGCCGTCAGCGCCGACTCCGCCGCCGCCAGGGCCTGTTCGGCGTAGCCGCGGCCGAAGAGCACGGCGTGCACCAGGAGCGGGAACAGCTGGTGGAGGCCGATGCGGTCGGGCCAGCCGTCGGCGAGGGGCGTGGCCTCGTGGTAGGCGGCCAGGATCCGGTCCAGGTGGGGGCAGCCGAAGAGGTGGAGCATGGCGAGGTCGGTCTCGCGGTGGCCGCCGTGCGCGGCCGGGTCGATCAGCCAGGCGTGCCCGTCGGCACCCCACAGGACGTTGCCGTTCCAGAGGTCGCCGTGCAGCCGGGCGGGCGGCTCGGCGGGACCGGCCAGTTCGGGGAGCCGCTCGCAGACCCGCTCGATCAGAGGTGCCTCGGAACCGTGGATCGTGCCGTCGTCGACCGCGCGGCGCAGATACGGCAGGACCCGGTGCTCGGCGTACCAGTGGGGCCAGTCGGGCCCGGTGATGTTGCGCATGGGGGCGCGCCCGATGTACGCGTCCTCGGGGCCGCCGGGTGGTGGGGCGCCGAACGCGCGGGCGCCGGAGGCATGCAGGGCGGCCAGGTCGCGGCCGAACCGCTCCGCCGCACCGGCACCGGGCCGGCCGGTCGCCACCCGATCCATGACCAGCCACCGCGCGTCCCGCCCGTGCACGACCGGGACACGCACCGCGCCGGCCTCGGCCAGCCAACGCAGCCCGGCCCCCTCGGCCCACGCGGCCCGGTCGCCCTCGCCGCGCTTGACGATCACCACTTGCCCGCCGTCGAGGGTGACTTCGGCGAGCGTTCCGGAAAGGCGGCGTTCACCGGTCACCGGACGCCCGGTGAAGCGCGCCGCGATGGCGCCCGGGGTCTCGAAACTGCTGTGCACGGCCCTCAGGGTACGGCGGCCCTCCGCCGTGCCCTGAGCGACCGGGTCAGGTGTTGGCGGCGGCCTTCTTGATCGCCTCGCGGATCCGGGAGTACGTGCCGCAGCGGCAGACGTTCTCGATGCCGTCGATGTCGGCGTCCGTCGGCCGGGGAGTCTTCTTCAGCAGGGCGGCCGTGGCCATGATCTGGCCCGGCTGGCAGAAGCCGCACTGGGCGACGTCGCAGTCGAGCCAGGCCTGTTGCACGGGGTGCAGCCGGTCGCCGTCGGCCAGGCCTTCGATGGTGGTGACTTCGCGGCCCGCGCAGTCGGCGACCGGGACCACGCAGGGCTGGATCTCGTCGCCGTCGAGATGGCTGGTGCAGGCGCGGCAGGCGCCGACGCCACAGCCGTACTTGGGGCCGGTGACATGCAGCAGGTCGCGCAGCACCCACAGCAGGGGCATGTCGGCGGGTGCCTCGACGGTGACCTGCTTCCCGTTGAGGGTGAAGGTGTAGGAGGGCATCGAGACCTTCTCTTCGGGTGGTTCAGAAGCTTTCGGTGGTTCAGAAGCTTTCGGGCGGTTCCGAGGCTTTCGGCAGGTTCAGAAGTTGAGGGGGAAGCGGCGCGGCTTGGTGCCGGTCGCGCGGGCGTAGGCGTTGGCGACGGCTCCCGCTGCGGCCGGGACGCCGAGTTCACCGGCTCCGCCGGGGGCCCGCCGGGACGGCATGATGTGCGCCTCGAAGTGCTGCGGAGCGTGCCGCCCGCGGGCGTAGTGGAAGTCGGCGAAGCTGCTCTCACGGACGGCACCCTTGTCGATGTGCAGCCCGGCGCGCAGCACCGTGGAGATGCCGTCGACGGCGGTGCCCATGAGCTGGGCCTCAAGTCCGCGCGGATTGACGGCCGTTCCGACGTCGGCCGCCATCACCACCTTGGTCACCCGGGGGTTCTTCGGATCGACGGCGTCGATCTCCACAAGGCAGGCCACACAGGAGTCGTACTCCTCGTGCACGGCGACACCCTGCGCGTGGCCCGGTGCCATGGTCCGGCCCCATTTCCCGGCGGTCGCGACCTTGTCCAGTACGGCCCTGACGGTCTTGCTCCGCAGTGTCGTACGGCGGAAGGCGACCGGGTCCTGGCCGAGGCTGCTGGCGACCTCGTCGACGACGATCTCCTCGGCGGTGCGTACGGTGCCGGAGTCCACCGACCGCCAGGCGCCGAGCGGGATCGCCAGCTCGACCGAGCCCGAGTCGCCGGAGAGACGGCCGAAGTTGTACAGGCCGCTTTCGCTGGGGAGCGGGGCCGCCGCGGGGGCGCGCGAGCCGCCCTGCGTGGACAGGCCCCGCTCCCCGAAGGACTCGTTGACCGAGGCCATGGCGTGGGCGAAGGCCACCACCCGGCCCCGGGCGTGGCTGGCCCGGACGCGGTGGTGGGAGGCCGGGCGCATCCTGCCGTGCCGGATGTCGTCGGCCCGGCTCCACATCAGCTTCACCGGCCGGCCCGCCTTCTTGGAGATCACGGCCGCCTCGAGCGCGGCGTCGTGGTTCAGGCGCCGCCCGAACGAGCCGCCGCCCCGGATCACATGGACCCGCACCTTCGACACCGGCACTCCGGTCGCCGAGGCGATGTCCTCCCGTGCCGACTGCGGGGTCTGGGAGGAGAACCAGATCTCGGCCCGCCCGGCACGCACGTCCGCCACGGCCGTGAGCACCTCCATAGGGGCGTGGCTGACGAAGGCGAACTCGAACTCGGCCTCGGTCTGCGCCGATCCGCGCGGCGGTGTGCCCAACTTCGGTACGGCGGCGCGCAGCCGGGAGCGGATCCGGTCGTCGGACAGGTTCGCCAGCGGTCCCGGCGCCCACTTGACGCGCAGGGCGTCACGGGCCTGGAACGCGTGGTGGAAGGTCTCCGCGACCACGGCGACTCCGCCGTCGAACTGGACGACCGCATGCACCCCGGGCATGGCGCGGGCGGCCCCGAAGTCGACCGAGACGACCTTCCCGCCGATCGTGGGCGGCCGGGCGACGACCGTCGGCTTGGCTCCGGCCACCGTGAGGTCTCCGGTGTACTTGGCCTTGCCGGTGATGATGTCGCGGGCGTCGATGCGGGTCGTGGGCCGTCCGATCACCCGGTGCCGGGACGCCGGTTTGGGTGCGGTCGGCACGGTGGGTCTGGTGATCCCGGCGGCGCTTCTGGTCAGCGATCCGAAGGTGGCCATGCGGCCGTCCGGCGCGAAGACCCGGGTGCCCCGGGTGCGCAGGGTCCGCGCGGGTACATGCCAGCGGCGGGCGGCCGCGGTGACGAGTTTGGCGCGGGCGGTTGCGGCCAGGTGCCGGGCCGGCCCGTACAGCGAACTGACCGAGCTGGAGCCGCCGGTGTACTGGTTGCCCTCGCTGCGGGCGTCCGCGAGCGGGATCTCGACGTCGGCGAGCCGGGCGTCCAGTTCCTCGGCGATCATCATGGCGACGGCGGTGGTGACACCCTGGCCGACCTCGACGCGCGGCAGCCGTACGACGACCTTGTTGGCGGGGGTGACCTCCAGGACCAGCATCTCGGCGTCGGTGCCGGTCACCAGGACGTCGGACGGGCGCCGTTCGCCGTCCGTCTCCTCGGCGCCCTGAGCGGTGGAGCCGTCGCAGCCGAGCGGCGCCGCGACGGTCAGGGTGGCCGCCGCGAGCGAGTAGACCACGAACTGTCGACGGGACAACTGACGGGCCAACAGGCTCTCCTCTCCGCGAACCCGGTGTGGTTCGACCTCTATGAGGGGCCTGTGCACGTCGGGGTTGCGCCGGTTGGCAGCACCATCGATTTACGCCATCGATCCACGGCATCGATCTATGACGCGGGCCGCCAGAGGTCGGTGCTCCAGTCCAACTGCCGTATGAGGTCCTCGTCGCCCGGGCGGTTCGCGCTCGCGCCTCGGGGGCCGGGGCCCGACGGGGCGTGGGTGCCGCGGGAGATGTTGCCGCTGACGGTGATGTTGTGCTCCACGCGGGGACGGCGCAGTGTCTCGTAGCGGGAGAGCGCGGCGTCGGTGTCCGGCGCGTCCCGCAGCGACTTGGCGAGGACGACGGCGTCCTCCAGCGCCATCGACGCGCCCTGTCCGGTGGCGGGGGAGGCGGCGTGCGCCGCGTCGCCGATGAGCAGGGTCCGGCCGAGGCGCCAGGGCGTCGCGGTGGGCATTTCGGTGGCGTTGGTGACCATGAGGTCGTCGGCGGTGGCCGCGACGAGGTCCGCGGCCGGGGTGGCGTCCTTGCGGAGCAGCGGCAGGAGCAGGTCGCGCCAGTGGGCCGGGGTGCCGTGCTCGATCTCGTCCGCGATCAAGGGCTCGGCGGCGACTCGCGCGAACCAGTAGGTCTCCCCCTCGGGGGACACCGCGTACCCGAAGGCGGTGGTGCTGCCGCGCACCATGGTGATGGTCTCCGGCTCGCCCGCCGCGGGCGCTTCGCGGGTGTAGCCGTAGAAGACCTGCTGGCCGGCATGGTCCGGGCGGGCGTCGGGGGCGACGAGTCGGCGGACGGTGGACTTCAGGCCGTCGGCCCCGATGAGCAGGTCGCCGGTGGCGGTGGTGCCGTCGTCGAAGTGGGCGGTGACGCCGTCGGGCCCGTCGTCGACCGACACGAGACGCGTGCCGTGCCGGATCTCGATGCCCCGGCGTGTGACCTCCGCCTGCAAGGCGGCGTTGAGGTCGCCGCGCCGCACGCATCGGTAGCGGAGGTGCGCGGTACCGGCCTCACCGAGTGGCACCTGGGCCGCCTCGGCGCCCGTGTCGTCCAGGACCCGCATCAATGTCAGCGGGAAACCGATCGCGGTGACCGCCGCCGAGGCGTCCACCTCCGCCAGGGCGCGCATGCCATTGCTCGCCAGTGTGAGGAAGGCGCCGATGTCCTCGGCGGAGTCGGGGTGCGCCTCGTACACGGCGACATCCAGTCCTGCCTTGTGCAGGGCCAGAGCCGCACCCGTACCGGCGATTCCGCCCCCTACGACCAGTAACCGCGTCACATCGTCCCCCCTTATGTCTTCGACCCCCGCCCCTCGCGGCCGTCCTTCGTGGAACGTCCCAGGTCCGGCACGGGTTCCCGAGCCGGGTGCCGGTCGCCGCAAGGTCCGGCCCGCAAGGTCCGGACCGCCGTACTCCGGAACAGTGCAACCATTCCGCCAAGTCGGTTGTCTCTCCTAATATCAGGCACATCACCTTCCGGGGGACACAATGGGACGAAACAGAACCGCATGGGCGGCGACCACCGCGCTCATGGTCGTCACGTTGGGCGTGGCGGCGGTCCCGGCCGACGCCACCACGACCACCACCACCCAGACCACGGCCTGCCCCACCGGCTGGGGCAGCCAGACCGAGACCCGCTCCGCCGCCACGACGGAGTCGATGACGAACATCAGGACCGGCCGGCACGCCTGCTTCGACCGCATGGTCGTCGACGTGCCCGGCGCGGGCACCAGTGAACTCGGCTATTCCGTCCGGTACGTCAGCCGCCTCTACCAGGACGGCTCCGGCCGGCAGATCACCGTCGGCGGCGGAGCCGTCATCGAGGTGCGTGTGGCGGCGCCCGCGTACGACATCGCCACCGGAGAGCCCACCTATCCCGTGCAGGCCGGTCAGCGTCTGAAGGGCGTCGATCTCACGGGGTACCGCACGTTCCGCGACGCGCGGTTCGTCGGCAGCTTCGAGGGGGACACGCAGATCGGGCTCGGGGTCCGGGCGCGGCTGCCGTTCCGGGTGTGGGTGGCGGGCGAGCGCATCGTCGTCGACGTCGCGCACAACTGGACCGGGGCGCGCTGAGCATCCCGGAGGTCCGGCGACGAGCAGGGCGGGGCGAGCAGGGCCGCGGCGATCAGGAGCTCGGCCCGGTCAGGGCGTCCCGCCCCTGGTACTCCCGCAGCTTCCGGTACAGGGTGGCGCGGGCGATCCCCAACGCCGCCGCGGCGCGCGCCTTGTTGCCGCCGTGGCTGCGCAGGGCCTCCAGGATCGCGGCCCGTTCGGCCAGTTCCATCGGGCTGAGCGTCCGGCCCGCGGGTCCTTCACGGACGGGATCGGGCAGTTCGCCGCGCCGCACCGGTCCGCAGACCCGTCGCTGACCCGCCAACGCCCGTACGAGATGGGCGAGTTCCGTCACATTGCCGGGCCAGGGGTGCCGCTCCAGCGCCCGCAGCGTGTCCAGCGTCCAGGTCAGCGGTGGGCTGCCCGGGGCAGACACGGGGGCGAGGGCGGGGAGCAACTCCCTGATGTCCTCGGGGCGTTCCCGCAGCGCGGGCAGAGTCACCGAACGGGCCGCGAGGGTGTCGAGAAGGCGCTGGAGGCAGGGGCCCGGTGCGGTTCCCGGCGTGTAGGTGGCGACGAGGGAGGCGTCGGGGCGCTCGTCCAGGAGCGAGTTGAGGGCGGCGACGTCCGGCTGGGCCAGCCGTTCGGCATGGCGCAGCAGCAGGGGGCGGCGGCCCAGGGGCAACTCGTCGTGCGTGAGGCCGAGTTCCGGCGACTCGGCGGCGTCCACGACCAACGGGGCCGTGCCGTCGAGCAGTTCGAGGGCGAGGGTGGTCTTGCCGGTGCCCCGCTCGCCGATCACCAGCACGGGACCCGCCGTACGGAACAGCGCCGTCGCCCGCGCGACCGCGTGCCGCCAGGGCACCGAGCCTCCCACCAGCGCGCTCGCCGGTCCCGGGACCGACGGCACCGGCTCCACGGGACGCGGTTCGAGCACGGCGACCAGGCCGAGAAGGCGGCCGTCATGCCGTACCGGAGTGATCTCGACGGTGCATCCGGCGTCCTCGGGAAGCGGGATGTCGTACGACTCGCCGACCCCTCTCCCCCAGGTCCGCGCCCCGCGCTCCAGCGCCTCCAGCACCTGCGGCGAGGCGAGACGGGCCGCCGCCTCGCTGACCAGACGGTTACGGCCGTCCAGCGCCACGACCGCCCGCTCGCGTCCCCGCGCGGCACGCTCGTAGGCGTCGAGCAGCAGCCGTTCCGGAGTACGCGCGCGTGCCCGCAGTTCCGCCTCGACCGCCGCGGCGGCCACCTCGGCGAGGGCGGCGCCGGGATGCGGCCGGCAGCCCGCGCACAGGCCGGAGGCCACGGTCACCGTGCCGAGCGCCTGCCCCGTCTCCGGGGAGAGCAGCGGCACACTGACCGCCGAGACGTCCTGCCACACGTCGAGGAAGTGCTCGGGACCGTGCACCTCGGCCCGGCGCCGGGTGCGCAGGGCGAGCGCGGCGCTGTTGTGGCCGACCTCGCGCTCGGACAGGTCCGCGCAGGTGTCGTCGCCGGGCGCGCTGCCGGTCGACCACAGCACCCTCAGCCGCTCGTCGGTGAGCACGAGCGCCGAGCGCCCGGCGTCGAGGGCCGGCGCGACACGGGTGAGCACCGGACGCGCCGCCTCCAGCAGGGGCGAGTTCACCGGCTGGGTCGACTCCCGTACCGGGCCGTCGAGATCGGGCCGTACGCCGAAGAAGCGGGCGCGCCGCCAGGCGTCGACCACGTCGTCCGGCACGCCGGCCGGGAGGGGACGCCCCGTCAGGAAGCGTTCGCGGGCCTGGCGCAGCGGGGCGAGAGCAGGGGGATGTTCCGCGGTGGTCATGGCGTCCCTCACCGTATCGGGGGTGTCACCCGCGTGGCGACGGCGGGCTGCCCTCCTGCCCCACCGCAGGTCGGCGGCGGGGTGTCTCGTAATGAGACACCCATGACCGGCCGAACCGCTCCATGATCTTGAAAGTCGGGATCTGTTCTCATCTCCTGGAGCGTTCTGTCGTGCACACCGTCGAGACCGATGTACTGATCGTGGGCAGCGGCCCGGCGGGCGCGTCGGCCGCGCTCGCCCTGAGCACCTACGGCGTGCGCAACATGGTCGTCACCCGGTACGCGAGTCTCGCCGACACGCCCCGCGCGCACATCACCAACCAGCGCACCATGGAGGTGCTGCGCGATCTGGGCGTCGAGCGGGACGTCGTCGCCCAGGCGACGCCGCAGCACCTGATGGGCAACACGACGTTCTGCACCAGCCTCGCCGGCGAGGAGCTCGGCCGGGTCCGTTCCTGGGGCAACGACCCGCTGGTGCAGGCCGCGCACGAGCTGGCCAGCCCGACCCGCATGTGCGACATGCCACAGCACCTGATGGAGCCGGTGCTGGTGAACGCGGCCATGGCACGCGGCACCGACGTCCGCTTCAGCACCGTCTACAAGTCCTTCGTGCAGGACGACGCCGGCGTCACGGTCACCGTCGAGGACCGGCTGCGCGGTGACGAGTACACGATCCGCGCCAGGTATCTGATCGGCGCCGACGGCGGCCGTTCCAAGGTGGCCGAGGACGCGGGGCTGCCGATGGGCGGTCAGATGGGTGTCGCGGGCAGCGTCAACATCGTCTTCGACGCGGACCTGAGCAAGTACACCGCGCACCGCCCCTCCACCCTCTACTGGGTGCTCGCGCCCGGCGCGACCGTCGGTGGCATCGGCGCGGGCCTGGTGCGCTGCGTGCGGCCCTGGAACGAGTGGCTGATCGTGTGGGGCTACGACGTGACGGCGGGCGCCCCCGACCTGACCGAGGAGTACGCCCTGTCCGTCGTACGGCAGCTCGTGGGCGACGACGAGATACCGGTGACCATCAAGTCGTCGTCGGCGTGGACGGTCAACGAGATGTACGCCGAGACGTACGCGAACGGCCGGGTCTTCTGCGCCGGTGACGCGGTGCACCGCCACCCGCCGTCCAACGGGCTCGGCTCCAACACCTCCATCCAGGACTCCCACAACCTGGCCTGGAAGCTGAAGCTGGTCCTCGAAGGCGTCGCCACGCCGAGGCTTCTCGACACCTACACCGTGGAACGCGCCCCGATCGGCAGGCAGATCGTGACGCGGGCCAACAAGTCCATCGCCGAGACCGCGCCGATCTTCGAGGCGCTCGACGGGCTCTCGCCGCAGACGCCCGAGCAGCTGTGGGCCAACATCGCCGCCCGCAAGGACGCCACCGAGGCCGCCGCCAAGCAGCGGACGGCGCTGCGTGAGGCCATCGCCTTCAAGGCGTACGAGTTCAACGCGCACGGCGTCGACCTCAACCAGCGCTACGCCTCCGACGCGGTCGTCCCCGACGGCACGCCCGACCCCGGATTCACCCGCGACCCGGAGCTGCACCACCAGCCCAGCTCCCGCCCCGGCGCCAAGCTCCCGCACGCCTGGCTCACCTCCGGCACCCGGACCCTGTCCACCCTCGACACCGTCGGCGGAGGCCGCTTCACGCTGCTCACCGGCATCGGCGGCGAGGCGTGGCTGAGGGCGGCCGAGGTCCAGCCACTCGACATCGGCACGGTCGTCGTGGGGCCCGGCCAGGAGTACGAGGACCCGTACGGTGACTGGGCCGCTCTGAGCGAGATCTCCGACGCCGGCGCCCTCCTGGTACGCCCCGACGGGTATGTGGCGTTCCGGCACGCCGAGGCCGCCTCGGCCGGGGACGCCGAGCGGTTGCTCACGGACGCGCTGCGGCGGATTCTCGGGCACGGTTGAGATGAGCGCCGAGAAGGGAGCCGACATGAGCGGCGACACGACGGTCACGGAGAAGGCCGTCGCCAGTCTCCACGGGACGGCCGATCCACGTCTGCGGGAGCTGCTGGCCGGCCTGATCCGGCATCTGCACGCCTTCGCGCGGGAGACGCGGCTGACGCAGGAGGAGTGGGAGCGCGCGATCGGGTTCCTGACGGCGACCGGGCAGATGTGCACGGACACCCGGCAGGAGTTCATCCTGCTGTCGGACGTACTCGGCCTGTCGATGCTCGTCGAGACCGTCAACGAGCGACAGGGGCCCGGCGCCACCGAGTCGACGGTGCTGGGTCCGTTCCATATGACCGAGTCGCCGGTGCGGGAGCTCGGCGCGAACATCGACCTCGTCGGTGACGGTGAGCCGTGCGTGGTCAGCGGTCGGGTGCTGGCCCGTGACGGCGGACCGCTGCCGGGCGCGGTGATCGACGTGTGGCAGGCCGACGGGAACGGCTTCTACGACGTGCAGCGCCCGGACGTGCAGCCGCGGGGCAACGGCCGGGGGCTGTTCAGGGCCGACGCCGAGGGCCGTTTCTGGTTCCGTACCTGTGTGCCGAGCCCGTACCCGATCCCGACCGACGGACCGGTCGGTGAGCTGCTGCGCGCCACCGGCCGGCATCCCTACCGTCCGGCCCACATCCACTTCATCGCCTCGGCCGCCGGTCACACACCGGTGACCACGCACATCTTCGTGGCGGACAGCGAATACCTGGACTCCGACGCGGTGTTCGCGGTCAGGCCGAGCCTGGTCCAGGACTTCGCGTCCACGGACGATCCCTCGCTGGCCCGGGAGTTCGGTGTCGAGAACCCCTTCCGGCACGCCCGCTTCGACCTCGTACTGGAGCGGTCGTGACGAGCGCCCTCGACTTCTCGTACGAGAGCCGGCCCGTGCGGGTCGTCTTCCGGCCCGGCGCCTCGGTGTCCGCGACGCCGGGCGAGGCGGAGCGGCTCGGGCTGCGGCGGGTGCTCGTGGTGTGCGGGACGCGGGGCGCGCAGACCGCGCGGGCGGTCGCGGACGCGCTCGGCCCGGCGTGCGTCGGCGTGCACGACCGGGCCCGGATGCACGTCCCCTCCGAGGTCGCCGACGCGGCCGTCCGGGCGGCTCGCGCGGCGGGCGCCGACGGGTGCGTGGCCGTGGGCGGCGGCTCGTCGATCGGGCTGGGCAAGGCGGTCGCCCTGCGTACCGGCCTGCCGCTGATCGCGGTGCCCTCCACGTACTCCGGCTCGGAGATGACCCCGGTGTGGGGTCTGACCGAGCACGGCGTCAAGCGCACCGGGCGCGATGCGAAGGTGCTGCCCCGCAGCGTGGTCTACGACCCCGAGCTCACCCTCTCGCTGCCGGTACCGCTGTCGGTGACCAGCGGCGTCAACGCCATCGCGCACGCCGTGGAGGCCCTGTACGCCCCCGACACCTCGCCGCTGGTCGCGCTGATGGCCGAGGAGGGCGTACGGGCGATGGCGCGGGCGCTGCCCGCGGTGGCGGCGGAGCCGACCTCGTCGGACGCCCGGGGCCGTGCCCTGTACGGGGCGTGGCTGTGCGGGTCCTGTCTCGGCGCCACCACCATGGGACTGCACCACAAGGTGTGCCATGTCCTGGGCGGCACCTTCTCGCTGCCGCACGCCGAGACGCACACGGTGGTGCTGCCGTACGTCCTGGCCCACAACGCGCCCGCCGCCCCGGACGCGGCCGGCGCCGTGGCCCGCGCCCTGGACGCGGCCGACGCGCCGATGGCCCTGTGGGAGCTGGCCGGACGCCTCGGCGCACCCCGCTCGCTCGCCGAACTGGGCCTCGCGGAGGCCGACTTGGCGACGGCCGCCGCGCAGATCGCGGGCCAGGCGTACGCCAACCCCCGTCCGGTCACTGCGGCGGACGTACTGGCCCTGCTGCGGGCCGCGTACGAGGGCGCACCGCCCACGACGCCCGCCCGCTGACTCCCCGACCCCCTCCCCCCACACTCCCCCCTCCCCCCATGCCGGAAGAAAAGGTGATCAGCATGCCCCTCGGTCTGCTCAGGAGTCGACGCTCCCGAGGAGCTCCGGGTGTCCCGTTGCCCGTGCCGCCCGGGGCGGGCGTCGTGGGCCGCGAGGTCGTGGACCCGATGGCGCTGCCGATGCGCGGCGCCGACGTGACCGTGACCGCGCTCGACTCGCACGAGGTCGTGGCGTCCGGTACGACGGACCCGTACGGCCTCTTCTTCGCCGCGCTGCCCCCGGGCCGCTACAGCCTCATGATCACGACCGAGGGCCTGACGCCGCACCGCGAGACCCTGGACGTCGTCGCCGGTCCCGCGCAGCCGACCGTCCGGGTCCAGCTGACGTCGGCCCGGCAGCTGGAACTTCCGGCGCCCGGCGCCTGGCTGTTCGACCCGCCGCACACCGCGATCCGGTTCATCGCCAAGCATGTCGGCATGGCCCATGTCCACGGCCGCTTCGAGCGGTTCACGGGCGGCATCCGGGTGGCACCGGACATGGCCCAGTCCCAGGTGTCCGTGCGCATCGACGCCGCCAGCATCACGACGGGCAACACCACCCGCGACAACCATCTGCGCTCGGCCGACTTCCTGAACGTCGAGCGCTACCCGTACATCGACTTCACCAGCACGCGCTTCGCCTACCGGGGCGGCGCCAAGTGGACCCTGCACGGCTCACTGACCATGCACGGCGTGAGCCGCTCAGTGGAGCTGGACACCACCTACCTGGGGTCGGTCAACGGCGGCTACGGCGAGGAGCTGCGGTGCGCGGCACTGGCCAAGGCCGAGCTGCACCGGGAGGACTTCACCCTGAACTGGCGCAGCATGCTGGCCCGCGGCATCGCGGTGGTCGGTCCCACGGTCCAGCTGGAGCTGGACGTACAGGCGATGTACCGCACGCACGACACCCCGACGCCTCCCGACTAGGCCGAAGCGGCTGAGAGGTTCCTCACGCCCCGGTTACGAATCGCTCAACCTCTGGTTGCGACGTGGTGATCGAGCGACTATGGAGGCATGACTCTGGCCCAACGTGCCATGGAACAACTGGAAACCTGGCCCGATCTCAGCTCGGGCCGGGCCAGTTGTGGCGCAGGGCGGGCCCTGCGCTCCGTCCACAGCGAGATCGTGCACTTCCACTCCCCCCGGGACGTGGACCTGCACCTGACGCTGTCGGCCATCGGACGGTTCCATGACGATCTCCAGGAGTCGACCGCGATCCGGCTGGTCCCCGGCTCGGGCTGGGTGACCGTCCATCTCGACTGCGACACGGACGTCGATCTGCTGATGAGCCTGGTCAGCGCAGCGCTCAAGGCCCATCAGAACCTCCGCTCCCCTGCCGGGCATCCGGCAGGGGACGAGTGCAACCTCGGTCGTGTCACGGTGCTGCCCCGCGGCTAGTGATCTGGTTGTGAGTTGGTTCGGCACCACGTGGGTTGCTTTCCGTACCACTTCACGGGTTCGCATACCTGGTGCCGATTGGCTGCG
>NZ_JBVKCZ010000048.1:0-63035 GCF_055634335.1 Streptomyces sp. NPDC111802
GGCACACTGTATGCCGCAGGTGAGCACGTCCCGTGGCAGAAGTACGACATCGATCCGGACCGAGCCGTCGACACGGTATGCGCACGCGCCGGAGCCTCGCTGTCCCCAGCCGCTTGGAACAGGTTCCTCCCCGAAGTCCCCTACCGGCACCTGTGCCGGCCCTGAGCGTCTCGACAGCCTAAGGGGCGGTCAAGGCCGCAGCGCGCGCAGCAGCAGATCCGCGAGGTGGTCGGCGACCTGCTGGGGGCTCATCGGGCCGTCCGGCCGGTACCAGGTCGACAGGTGGTGGACCGACCCGAAGTGGTAGTCGACGACCAGGTCGGCCGGGGTCGCTCTGGAGAAGACGCCCGTCTCCTGGCCCTCCTCGACGAGCGCGCGGAAGCGTTCGTGGTAGCGCCGGCGCTCGGCGCGCACCTGCTTGTTCTTCTCCGGGCTCAGGTGGTGCATCGAGCGGAAGAAGATCATCGCGTCGTCGAGGTTCTCGATGGTCGTCACCACGACGTCCGCCGCCGCGCCCCGAAGCCGCTTCTCGATGGGCTCGTCGGCGCCCGCGAAGGCGTCGAGCCGCTCCTGCTGAACGCGCAGCACGCGCGCGTACACCTCGTGCAGCAGGTCGTCCTTGGAGCCGAAGTAGTGGTACAGCGCCCCCTTGGTGACGCCGGCCGCCTCGACGATCTCCTGCACCGAGGTGCGGTCGTAGCCCTGCTCGGCGAAGAGCCGGGTGGCGGCGGCGAGCAGCCGCTGCGGGACGGGCGTACCGTCTCCGTCCGTCGTCCTGGCCACTGTGCCGCCACCTGCCTTTCAGCTCTGCTTCTGCTGGTCGTTCGCGCGGGAGCGAAGTTCCCGCCGGAGGATCTTCCCACTCGCCGTCTTGGGCAAGTCGGGCAGGACCTCCACCTGCCTCGGGTATTTGTAGGCGGCCAGTCTCTCCCGGCAGTACGCGGCGAGTGCGTCGGGGTCGGCTTCGGCACCCGGACGGAGGCTGATGTACGCCTTGACGGTCTCGCCGCGGTACCCGTCGGGCACCCCGACCACGGCCGCCTCGCGCACCGCCGGGTGTGTGTAGAGCACGTCCTCGACCTCGCGCGGCCACACCTTGAAGCCGGACGCGTTGATCATGTCCTTCTTGCGGTCGACGACGTAGAGCCAGCCCTCGGCGTCCATGAAGCCGATGTCGCCGGTGCGCAGCTCGCCGTCGGGGAAGGTCTCGGCGGTGGCGTCGGGGCGCCGCCAGTAGCCGGGGACGACCTGCGGTCCCCGTACGACGATCTCGCCCTGCTCGCCGAACGGCGCCTCCTCGCCCAGGTCGTCGACGATCCGGACGACCGTCTCGGGGCCCGGCACGCCCACGGCGAGCGTCCCGGAGACCGGGTCGACGGGGGCCTCGTGGGCGGGTGGGACGGAGGCGCAGGGGGCGGTGCACTCGGTGAGGCCGTAGCCGTTGCGGATGTACGGCCCGAAGGCGGCCCGGAACTTCTCCACCAGGGCGGGCGGCAGCGGGGCGCCGCCCGAGGAGATGTTGACGAAGGAGGCGAAGTGGTCGCGGGTGACGGCCGGGTGCGCCGCCAGCGCCATGAAGGCGGTCGACGGGCCGACGGTGTAGTGGGGCCCGTGCTCGGCGAACGCGTCGAGCACGACACCCGCCTCGAAGCGGTACGCCAGCACGAGCTTGCCGGCGCTGTTGAGGCAGGCACCGAACTGGGCGACCATCCCGGTGATGTGGAACAGGGGCGCCATCGCGAAGTAGACGGGCGCCTCGGGCAGTCCCAGGCCGGTGCGCTGCCGCTCGGCGTTGTACATGATGTTGCCGTGCGTGTTGGTGGCGCCCTTGGGGGCGCCGCTGGTGCCCGAGGTGTAGCTGATCAGCGCGATGTCGGACGGGCCGGGCTCGCGGCCTTCCGGCGCCTTGTGCCCGCCGCGGGCGACCGTGGCCAGGTCGTCGGCGTCACCGGCCTGCGGGAGCCGCTCGAAGGTCAGCACGCGCGCGTCATCGCGGGTCTGGAAGTCCAGCTCACACCCGGTGAGCACGATCCGCACCGGCGAACCGGCCACCGTCTCGCGCAGATACGACTCCCAGGCCCGGTCGGAACAGATCAGCGCGGCCACGTCGCCGTCCCGCAGGACATGGGTGACCTCCCCCGACTTGTACATCGGGTTGACGGGCACGACGACCGCCCCCGCCTTCCAGGCGCCGAGCACGGCGAGCACGAAGTGCGGGGAGTTCTGCAGCAGGACCGCCACGCGCTCACCGCGCTCCAGTCCGCGATCGGCGAGGTGCCCGGCGACGGAGTCGCTGAGCTCGTCGACCTCGCCGTAGGTCAGGCGGCCGTCGAAGTAGGCGAGGAACTCGCGCTCCGGGGTCTCGGCGGCGGCCCGGCGCAGCGCGTGCACGAGGGAGTCGGCCGGGGCTATCGGGGCGCGCTGGGCGTCGTTCAGCAGGGGCAGCCAGGGCTTGGCCGCGTACCGGGAGCCGGTCACCGGGCCTCCTCCCACTTCTGCTGGAGGTGGTTCATGCCGGCCAGCCAGCGGTCGGGATCACCGGCCCGCGCCTCGTAGAACCCGCCGACCTCGGGGTGCGGCAGGATCAGGAAGCGGTCCTCCGCCATCCCCTTGAACAGGGCGTCCGCCACATCCTCCGGGGCGATGGCGGTGGGCTTGAGCACCAGGTCACCCGCGGTGCCGGTGGCGGCGAGCATGTCGGTGCGCACACCCTGCGGGCAGATCGCGTGAACCTTGATCCCGCGGTGCCGGTACGTCAGTGACAGGTACTCGGCGAAGGCGTACGCCCCGTGCTTGGTGACGGCGTAGGGCGCGGCACCGATCATCGTGAGCAGCCCGGCGGCGGAGACGGTGGAGACGAAGCGTCCGCTGCCGCGCTCCAGCCACTCGGGAAGCAGGGCGTGCGCCGCGCGGACGTGGGCCATGACATTGACGTCCCAGGACAGCGACCAGGACTTCTCGTCGCCGAGGTCGTCGAGGTCGGGCCCGCCGAAGGCGACGCCGGCGTTGGCGCAGTAGACGTCGATGGCACCGCCGAGCGCGTCCCGGGCCTCGGCGACGATGGCGGAGGCGTCGCCGGGCACCGCGATGCCGCCGATCTCCTCGGCGACCGCTTTCGCGCGCCCCGCATCCAGGTCGTTGACGACGACGCGAGCTCCCTCGGCGGCGAAGCGCCGGGCCAGGGCCGCGCCGATGCCACCCCCAGCCCCGGTAACGACGACTCCGGCACCCTGAACGGCTTCCACCATCGGTCTCCTTCGACTGCGGCTCCCTTATGAGCGCCAGACTAACCGGTCGGTATGTGACAAGGAAGGGGCACTGCATCGCCCCTAAGGGGCGCGGGGAACTGCGCGACAAGCCACGGACAACCGGCACCTTCCCCACAACCTGCGGGAGCAATACCGTGCCCCCCATGCGCCTATCCAGACGAGCCCTACTCGCGGCGACAACGGCAGCAGCATCCCTCCCTTCCGCAGCGGCGGCGGCGTCCGAACGCCACAAGCCACTGCGCACCGGTTTCGAGCGCCTCACGGCCGACGGCTACTCCGTCCTCCACGGCCAGAAGGTCGGGATCGTCACCAACCCCACCGGCGTCACCAGGGACGTCCGCCACATCGTAGACGTCATGCACGCCGACGAAAGGGTGAACCTGAGGGCCGTGTTCGGCCCCGAACACGGCTTCCGCGGCACCGCCCAGGCAGGCGGCTCCGAAGGCCACTACGACGACCCGGCGACCGGCCTGCCCGTCTACGACACCTATCTCAAGAGCGGTCAGCCACTCGCCGACATCTTCACCACCTCCGGCGTCGACACGATCGTCTTCGACATCCAGGACGTGGGCGCCCGCTTCTACACATACATCTGGACCCTCTACGACTGCATGGAGGCGGCCCAGCTCGCCGGCAAGCGCTTCGTCGTACTGGACCGGCCGAACCCGGTGACCGGACGTGCGGCCCAAGGTCCGGTCCTGCACCAGGAGTTCGCCAGCTTCGTGGGCCGCCGCCCCATCTCCCAGGCCCACGGCATGACCGTCGCCGAGCTGGCGCGGCTGTTCAACGGGGAGTTCCTGACCACCCCGGTGCCCCTGGAGACCGTACGGATGACGGGCTGGAAGCGATCCGAGTTCTACGACGCGTGGGGCCTGCCCTGGGTGCCGCCGAGCCCGAACATGCCGACCCCGGACACCGCCCTCGTCTACTCCGGCACCTGTCTCTTCGAGGGCACGAACCTCTCGGAGGGCCGCGGCACCACCCGCCCCTTCGAACTGCTCGGCGCGGAGGGCATCGACGGCCGTTGGGCGGCGGCGGCCAACGAACTCGGCCTGCCCGGCATGCACTTCAGGGAGGCGTACTTCGCGCCCACGTTCTCCAAGTTCCAGGGCAGGACCATCGGCGGCGTACAGATCCATGTGCGCGACCGAGCCGCCTACGACCCCGTCCGCACCGGAATCGCCCTGCTGGTGACCGCCAAGAAGGCCTGGAGCGGCTTCGCCTGGCGCCCGGACAACTGGATCGACAAGCTCACCGGCTCCACCCGGGTCCGCACGATGATCGACGCGGGCGCGAACACCGACGAGGTGGTGGCGGGCTGGCAACAGGAGCTGGCGGCGTTCCGGCGGGTCCGCAGGGAGTACCTGCTGTACAAATGAGCGGCCCGCGGATGGGTGACGACGTATGGCCAATCCCGCCAGGTAGCAGGACGATGCGCCCGTACAGCACCACTACGGGGGCCGAGGGGGCCTGTCATGGCGGATCCGGCAGTGAGCGTGACTCCCTACTGGGAGCTGACCTTCGACGCGGACGGGGACCCGGACGCCGGCAGACGGGACCGGCTGCTGGCCGGCGTGGCGCAGCACGGCGTCCGTGATCTGATCGTCTTCGCGCACGGCTGGAACAACGACCGCTCGGGCGCGACCCGGCTCTACGACGGCTTCTTCGCGCCGATCCCGCAGCTCGCGCCGGAGGCGAGGATCGGGTACGTGGGCGTGGTCTGGCCGTCGATGCGGTTCTCGGACGAGCCGATCCCAGACTTTCCGCGGGCCGTGGCGGCCGAGATGCCGCGTCGGCCGGTGCTCGACAAGGACACGCGGCACGCGCTGCTGGAGACGTTCCCGGGGCGGGCGACCGTGATCGACCAGATCGCGCGGCTGCTGGACCAGCAGCCGCGCGAGGAGGCCGAGTTGGAGGAGTTCGGGCGGCTGGTGCGGATGCTGGTGGACGTGGTGCCGCCGGGGCCGCAGGCGCTGTTCGCGGCGGACACGCTGCGCGAGGGGGTGCCGCAGGACTCACCGGACCTGTTCTCGGGCTCCACCGCGGCCCTGTGCGAGGAGTTCGCGCGGACGCTGACGCATCTCGAACCGCCCGACGCGGCGCCGGACGGTGGCGTGGCCTCCTTCTCGCTGCCCAACCCGTGGGAGGGCGCGCACGAGTTGCTGCGGCAGGCGACGTACTACGCGATGAAGCGGCGCGCGGGGACGGTCGGTGAGCGCGGGCTCGGCCGGGTCGTCGGGCAACTGGCCGCGCGGGAGCCCGAGGTGCGGGTGCATCTCGTGGGGCACAGCTTCGGCGCGCGGCTGGTGTCGTTCGCGTTGCGCGGGCTGCCGAAGGGGGTGCGGACCGTGAAGTCCGTGACCCTGCTGCAAGGCGCCTTCTCGCACTACGCGTTCGCGTCCCGGCTGCCGCACGACGCCCATGCGGGCGGGGTGCTGGAGGGCCAGCACAAACGTATCGACGGACCACTGGTGTGCTGCTACTCGCGGCATGACTCGGCGCTGTCCACGATGTACCCGCTGGCCTCCCGTATGGCGGGCGACGCACGGGGGATCGCGGCGCCGGACGTCGGGCGGCTGCTGGGTGACAAGTGGGGTGCGATGGGGCACGACGGGGTGCGGGCGGTGCCGGGGACGAAGTCGCTGAAGCTGGCCGACGCCCTGGAGGCGACGCTGCCGGCGTCGGGGTGCGTGAACGTCGACGCGACGGCGGTGGTCAGACGGGGCGGGCCGCCCACGGGGGCGCACAGCGACATCGTGCACCGGGAGCTGGCGCGGCTGGTGCTGGCGGCGGGCCGTATCCGCTGACCCGCCGCCGGCCGCTCACCGTCACCGGTGTGACGTGAACTCCACGACCTGCTGATACGTCGGCCGGTTCTGCCAGCTGATCCGGCCGTGCTTGATGCCGCCGAGGGTGCGCTGGACGATCGAGTCGGCACACCACTGGTCGCCCGCCGAGCGCTGGTCGTCGCCGGGGTAGACCTGGGCCGCGGTCTTGCCCGCCGCCTCCTTCAGGGTGCTGATCAGGAGGTCCCGGCAGGCGCCGAGGCTGCCGCCGCCGCAGTACTTCTGTGCGAGCGGGCCCTGCACGGGCTCACCGAGCACGGCCCGGATGTCCTTGTCGACGTAGCTCCACCAGCCGTACTGGAAGGAGCTTCCGGCGTGCGAGCCGGTCGGCCCGTGGGCTGCCGACGGGGACTCGTCGATGGGCAGGTTGTCCGTCATCGCGCCGTACAGCTCGCTGCCGAGCCCCGGCTCGAACTCGGCCTTCACCAGCAGCGGCCACCACGCGTCCAGGATGCGGATCGCGTCGGCGTCGGCGTATGTCTTCGAACCGGCCGATGTCTCGGTGCGCTTGCCGCCCGCCGTCAGCCACGCCTGCAGCTTGCTCACGGCCGCCGCGGCCGTGGGGTCGGTCACGGTCGAGCCGCCCACGACCTTGAGCAGGTCGGGCAGCACGTCCTCGGCCCGCAGATCGGCAAGGCCCGCCTCCGCCATGGCCTTCACCAGCGAGGCCCGGGTCACACCGCCCGCGGCGACCAGCTTCCTCACCCGGTTCTCCAGCAGGTTGCCGCGGTGGACCGAGCCGTCGCCCCAGGGCGCGGTCGTGTACTCCTTGGCCTGCTTGTTGTTCCAGGAGATGTAGTAGTCCTGGTCGATGGAGTTGGGGTGCTCGGACGCCGGGGTGTACTGCGCCGTGTTCTTCGCCGGGTCCCAGCCCCGCCACTCGTACGTCTGCCGCGCCCACACCGGGAACTCCGCGTCGACGCCGGTCGCCCGGACCGGGTTGTCGCCGCTGTTGTAGTAGGCGGTGTGCTCGGAGTCGGCGTAGAACCAGTTGAAGGTGTAGTTGATGTGCTGCACCGCCTTCTGGAAGTCCTCGGGGCCCTTGACGTAGTCCGGGTCGTTCAGCATCTGGAAGCCGATGATCGAGTCGGCCTCGTGCAGGTAGGACGAGCGCAGGGTGGTGTAGGCGACCCTCTTGCCGCCGACGGTCGCGCGGTGGGTGACGGGACCGTACTTCGTGCGCCAGACCCGCATCGTGTACGAGCCGGCGGGGGTGCTGTCGGCGGTCGTGGGCTTCCAGGCGTTCTTCTGCTCGATCTTCTCCATCGCGGTGCAGGTGCCGCGGTACAGGTAGTGGTGGTCGTCCTGGCACAGCTCGACGGCGTAGGTGTCGATGATGTCCTGGCCGGAGGTGGTGGCGCTCCATGAGTAGTCCTGGCCGCGGCCGAGCTCGACGTACATGCTCAGGCCGGCGAAGGAGGCGCCGCGGGCGCTGATGCCGGGGCCCTGGATCTCCTGGAGCAGAAGCAGCTGGGGGGCGAAGTAGCCGGTCTGCGGGCCGAAGACGGCGACCGGATGGCCGCTCGCGGTGTGCTCGCCGCTCACCACCAGGGCGTTGGACATGCCCCGCTTGGCCGAGGTCATGGCGGTCCGAGCCGCCGTGGCGGAGGCGGTGCCCGCGGCGGAGCCGGCCGCGCTGCCCGTACGGTCGTACACGAGCTGTTCCTCGGTCACCGAGCCGGCGTCGGGCAGGGCCTCGCCCTGCGGGTCGGTGGGGCGGGTGGCGTACGAGAAGCTCTTGTCGTGGACGGTGACGACCGCCTCGGGGTCGTTGCGCTCGCGGAACGACTCCCAGACCCTGGTGCCCTCGGCCACGCCGTACTTCTCCTGCGCGGCCAGCAGCGAGATCGCGTTGTTGACCTCGCCGCCGCCTCCGGAGCCGAACAGCGCGCCGATGACGGAGCCCAGCGCGACCAGGTCGGTCTGCTTGAAGTGCTCGATCGTGCCGGCGTTGGTGATGGAGTCCTTGTGGCCGGTCAGGACGTACTCGCCAGGGAAGTAGCGGCCGCTGTCGGAGGCGTCGATATAGGCGTTGATGCCGTCGAGATAGGCGTTGGCATCGGCGAGGGCCTGCCGGCCGCGTTCGCCGTTGGAGGCGACGGCGTTGTCGATCTGGGCCTGCAGATCGGCCTCGGTGTAGGGCGCGTTGCGCCAGAACTGCTGCTCAAGACCCTGGTTGGAGGGCGCGCCGCCGGCGAAGGAGGTCAGCCCGCCACGCCCGACGTGCCGGAAGACGTCCATCAGCCACAGCCGGTCCTGGGCGGCGGCATAGCCCACGCCGAACTCAGTGCCGTATCTGGTGGTACCGGTGATGTGCGGTACGCCCGTCTTCTTGTCACGGACGATCGTCACGTCGCCGCGCCCGGCTGGACTGACGGTGGAGGCGACTTGATCGGACGGGACGCCGAACGAGGCGTCGTTGAAGAAGTTGTTGATCGTCGCGTTGGTGAGGCCGGAGTAGCCCTTGGCCAGGCCGGCGTAGGGACCCAGCTGGTCGGAGGCGTGTTCCGGCATGGTGCCGAAGGCCTGGTTGAGGAGGACCTGCGCCAGGGTGGCGTTGCCGTTCTGGCCCGGCGGCAGTATGTCGGAGCACTGGTTCCCGCAGTGGTCGTTCGCGGCAGTGACCTCCGTCACTGCCGCCCGGGACGCGGCGACCGCCGGGGAAAGTGGCGACAAAAGACCGGCGATCAGGGCGCATATGGATGCGGTCTTCAGGAACCCGGGGAATCTGCCGGGAGTTCTCAGTCTGTCCGGGGAGTGGCTCAAGTGACGCCTTGGCATGGCAGCTCCTACCGACGAGGGTGGGCCGAAAGTGTTACCGGCGGTATCCCCGGGATTGAAGATGAACATGCGTCACCTTTTCGGGTCGCCAGGACTCGCCAGGGAGGTCATGGGAAATCGGATGGAGCCGAATCGCTTGTCGATACGTCTATTCGGCGACGTCCGAACGACGACGCCGAAGTGACCGAAGTACAGGTGCAGGTGTGACGGAGGTGCAGGGCGATGGCCGGTTTCCGGAGTCTGGCGAGACAGGTGCGCGATCCGCGGTGCGATCTCGCGCTGCGACGCTACTCGCTGCGGAAGTGCCTTGAGCGATTCGCTCCTTACGGGCACAGGGCGACCTGGGACCATTTGTGCTCCCGGGCGGGATTCGGTCCGGAGGACCGGTCCCCCGACCCGGCGCGGCTCGTGGCCGCGTTGGAAGAACTGGAAGAGGCGCGTTCGGTCTGGCTGGCCTACGAGGTCGAGTTCGCCGAGCGACGCAAGAAGGAAAAGCACGACGGACTGCGCAGGCCGGGCAGCGTGGACGACTGGCACCGGCTGACCTGGGGCGGTTTCGGAGTCGCCTGGTGCGACGATCCCCAGGTCCACCCGGATGAACCCCTGGCCGAGGTGCTGCGCCGACTGATCTCCGCGCTGGAGCGCGAGCCGGGCTCGGAGTGCCCGGTGTGCTGCGGGGACCGGCTGATCTGGATGTACGACCTCGCCCATGAACCGTCGTCGGGCCCGGTCTGCACGGTGTGCGGGATCGTGGTGCCGCGCCCGGTGCTCACGCCCGAGGCGCTGGCGGCGTCGCGGCGCGGACGGCGGCTGCTCGTGTCCGCCTAGTACGACGGGGGTGCGCCGGGGATGCCGCACCCCCTATTGCCGGCCTTTCTCGTTGCGGGGTCGTTCGCGGGCCGTTCGTCGCAGGGTCGTTCGTCGCAGGTTCGTTGTCAGTGGTGACTGGCACCATCGAGACATGATCCAGGTGTGTCTCAACGGGCCCCGAGGGGCGGGCGACGGAGCGGCGGTACCGCTCTCGCCGACGGCGCTGGCCGACGCCGCGGCCGAGGCCGTAGTGGCCGGTGCCACGGACATCCATGTCCATCCCAAGACCCCCTGCGGCCAGGACAGCCTGTCCCCGCGCGTGCTCGCGCCGACGCTGGAGGAGATACGCGCGCGAGTGTCGGTGCCGGTCGGTGTGACCACGGGCGCATGGGCGGAACCGGATCCCGGCGCACGGCTGGAGCGCGTCCGAAGCTGGACGGTCCTGCCGGACCACGCCTCGGTCAACTGGCACGAGCCGGGCGCCGAGGAGCTGGCGGCGGCGCTGCTGGAGCGGGGCGTGGGCGTGGAGGCGGGCATCTGGTCCGGCACGGACGGAGCGGCGCGTTTCGCGGTCTCGCGGCTGGGGCCAAGGGTGTTGCGGGTTCTGGCGGAGGTGACGGACACATCGCCGGAGACAGCCGAGCGGACCGCCCATGACCTCCTGACCGACCTTGGCCCGGCGTTCGGCCGCCCGGTGCTGTTGCACGGGGAGGACGGGGGCGCGTGGCCGGTGCTGCGGCTGGCGGGGCGGCTGGGGCTTGCGACGCGGATCGGCCTGGAGGACACGCTGGTCCTGCCGGACGGTGAACGGGCCCGGTCCAATGCTCAGTTGGTGGCCGAGGGACTGGTCCAGTACGGGTGGGCCCGACGCTCGTCATAGGGCAGGGGCGGGGCGAGGACGGATCGCGACGGTAGCAGTCCGTAAACCGCTCGCTCCAGCCCTTTCCCGTCCGGACAGTTGGGGGCGATGAAACGAGACCCGAGGTCCTGAAGGAGCCCCTCATGTCGACGCTGCGCGTCACCGCCGAAGTGCTGACCGTCCATGAACATCCCAACGCCGACGCGCTGGAGCTGGCCCAGGTGGGTCTGTACCGCGCCGTCGTCGCCAAGGGCGCGTACCGCACCGGCGAGGCCGCCGTGTACATCCCCGAGCAGTCCGTGCTCCCGGTCGAGCTGATCGAGGAGCTGGGGCTGACCGGGCGGCTGGCGGGGAGCAGCGCCGACCGGGTCAAGGCGGTGCGGCTGCGCGGTGAGCTGTCGCAGGGGATCGTGTGCCGGCCGAAGGTGCTGGCCGGCGTCGACCTCACACGGGCGGCCTCGGAGGGCACGGACTTCGCCGAGCGGCTGGGGATCACCAAGTGGGTACCGCCGATCCCGCCGACGATGTCCGGTGACGTGGAGTCGGCGCCGGATCTGCTGCCTTGGGTCGACATCGAGAACATCCAGCGGTATCCGGACATCTTCACGCCCGGTGAGCCGGTGGTGCTGACCGAGAAGCTGCACGGGTCGGCGTGTCTGCTGACGTATGTCGCCGACGAGGGCCGGGTCCAGGTCTCCTCCAAGGGTTTCGGCGCGAAGTCGCTGGCACTGCGCGAGGAGTCGCGGAATCTGTACTGGCGGGCGGTACGCGGGCACGGCGTCGCCGAGGCGGCCGCTCGACTGGCCGAGCGGCTCGGGGCCCGGCGGGTCGGGATCTTCGGTGAGGTGTTCGGGGCGGGCGTGCAGGACCTGACGTACGGCGCCGACGGGCGACGGGAGACGTTGGGGTACGCCGCGTTCGATGTGTCCGCGGAGATCGACGGCCGGGTGGAGTGGCTGGACGCGGCGGACGTACTGGAGGGCGAACTGCCTTTGGTACCGCGGCTGTTCGAGGGTCCCTTCGACATCGAGCGGGTGCTGGAGGTCGCGAGCGGGCGGGAGACGGTGTCCGGGCGGGAGCTGCATCTGCGGGAGGGTGTGGTGATACGTCCCGTCGTCGAGCGGTACAGCGCGGTGACCGGGGGGCGGGCGATCGCGAAGGCCGTCAGTCCGGCCTATCTGACGCGCAAGGGCGGGACCGAGTACGAGTAAGCGGGCGCCGCCTTCCGGCAGGCGCCCGACGCCGGGGCCGGTGCGGGGTCAGGTCGCTCACGCCCTGTCATCCGGCCCTGCCGGCACCCTTCCCCTTCTGCCCGCCGCCCCCTTGCTCCGCCATCAGACGAGACCCCGTGAGGCGTTCGCCGAAGACATCGTCCGGGTTGGAGAGGACACAGGTGTCCAGCGAGAGGCAGCCGCAGCCGATGCAGTCGGTCAAGTGATCGCGGAGGCGGTTCAGTTGATTGATGCGCTCGTCCAGTTCCGAGCGCCAGGCCTGCGACAGACGTGCCCAGTCCTCATGGGTGGGCGTGCGCTCCTCGGGGAGTTCGGCGAGGGCCTCGCGGATCGTGGCCAGGGGGATGCCGACACGTTGCGCGGCCCGGACGAAGGCCACCCGGCGCAGGGTGTCACGGGTGTAGCGGCGTTGGTTGCCGGTGGTGCGGCTGCTGCTGATCAGGCCCTTGGACTCGTAGAAGTGCAGGGCGGAGACCGCGGCACCACTACGCGCGGACAGCTGGCCGACGGTGAGCTCGTGGATCTTCTCGGGGATCTGGGGCACCCCTCAAACCTACCTACCCGGCCATCGCCCCGATCCGTTGACAGGGGTCCCGTCACCTAGCATGCTAAGCAGTCGCTTAGAGAAGTGGCGCAGGCATCACTCACAGACATACGTGACGCGGGAGGCCGGGACATGGCAGAGCCGAGGATCTTCACCTCCGCCGACGACCTGAAGTCGGCGGTGGGCGAGCAGCTGGGGTACACGGACTGGCTGGAGGTCGACCAGAAGCGGATCGACCTGTTCGCCGAGGCCACCGGCGATCATCAGTGGATCCATGTCGATCCGGAGAAGGCCGCTTCCGGGCCCTTCGGGACCACCATCGCCCACGGGTATCTCACACTGTCGCTGCTTCCGCTCTTCGGCCCCCAGCTCATCAAGGTCGAGGGCGTGAAGATGGGCGTCAACTACGGGACGAACAAGGTTCGTTTCCCCGCCCCGGTCCCGGTGGGGTCGAGGCTGCGCGCCACCGCCACCATCACCGGGGTCGAGGACGTGACGGGCGGCATCCAGGTCGCCGTCGCCTTCACCGTGGAGCGCGAGGGCGGGGACAAGCCGGTCTGCGTGGCCGAGTCCGTCGCGCGGTACTACCTGTAGCGGGGCCGCAGCGGGCACCAGCAGCGGCCGGGCCTACTTCGCCCCCACCATCCGCAGCACGAGGTCGGCGTACAGTGCGCCGACCTCGTCCGGTGTCCAGGGGCCGTCGACGTTGAACCAGCGGGCCACGTCGATGCACAGCGACAGCACCGCGAGGGTGGTGCCCTTCACGTCCAGCACATCGAACTCGCCGGCCGCCACACCGTCCTCGATGATCCCGCGTACCTCGGCGTCGCACTGCCGCCGCAGCGCGAGGATCTCGGCGCGGGCGTCGGGGCCGAGCGAGTCCAGCTCGTACTGCACGACCCGCGCGGTGGTGCGCCCCCCGGCGTGCCAGCGGACGAAGGAGCCCACGGCGTCGGCGAGCCGCTCGGCCGCGCTGCCCTCGCGCCGGGCCGCCGTCCGCAGGATCTCCAGGGCCTTCTCGTGGCCGATCCTGCTGATGCGGTGCAGCAGCTCTTCCTTGGTCTTGTAGTGGATGTAGAGCGCTGCCGGGCTCATACCGGCGCGGCCCGCGATGTCACGGGTCGTCGTGGCGTGGTAGCCGCGCTCGGCGAAGGCCTCCACGGCGGCGATCAGCAGCCGCCGGGCCGCGTCGGGGGTGACCTCGGCCCACGCCGACGCATCGCCGCCGGCCGTCTCCTCCGCCGTACTCATCGCTCACTCGCCCCTCTCGAAGACAGAGGGACCACCATACCGCCCAAGGTGAGCGAGCGCTTAGCGTGGCGGCCCGGAGGGTCTGGGAGGTCCAGGAGGTCCAGGAGGTCCAGGAGGTCTCGGAGCCGTCAGAGCTTTTCGAAGGGGTGGTACGCGCGATCCGCGGCCTCCTGCCGGTCCCGGATCACCTTGGAGAGCGTGAACGCGGAGGTGACGAGGTACAGGACGGCGATCCCGAGGAAGGCGCGCACCCAGGCGTCGGCGTTCAGCTTGAAGATGCCGATGGCGGTCGCGGCCATGGCGACCGCGAAGGAGGCGACGGCCTGGCCGTAGAAGGCCGCCGTGTTCTGCTGCTTGCCCGATGCGTCACTCATGGGGACAAGGGTCGGCGGATATGGCCGCCGCCACATCCGCCGAAGTACCTAGAAGGTACTCAGAAAGCCGAAACCCCGGTCAGCGCCCGGCCGATGAGCAGCTTCTGGATCTGGCTCGTGCCCTCGTAGAGGGTCATCACCCGGGCGTCGCGCAGCAGCTTGCCCGCCGGATACTCGTCGATGTAGCCGTAGCCGCCGAAGACCTGGAGTGCGTTGTTGGCGGCGCGTACGGCGGCCTCCGAGGCGAAGAGCTTGGCCTTGGAGGACTCCACGGCGAAGGGCTGGCCCCGGTCGATCAGGTCGGCGACCCGCCAGGTCAGCAGCCGGGCCGCGTCCACGTCGACGGCGATGTCGCTGATCAGCTCCTGGACCAGCTGATGGTGGGCGATGGACCTGCCGAACTGCTCACGCTCACCGGCGTACCGGACGGCCGCGTCCAGCGCGGCCTGGGCTATGCCGACGCATCCCGCGGCGACCGACATCCGCCCCTTGGCCAGGGCGGACATCGCGACCGAGAAGCCCTTGCCCTCCTCCCCCAGCAGGGCCGCCGCCGGCACCCGTACGTCCTGAAGGACCAGTTCGGCGGTGGCCTGGCCGCGCAGGCCGAGCTTGCCGTGGATCGTGCGGCGGGTCAGGCCGGGCGTGTCGGTGGGGACGAGGAAGGCGGAGACGCCCTTGTGGCCCGGCGCGTCGGTGGAGCGGGCGAAGAGCAGGACGACGTCGGCCCAGGTGCCGTTGGTGATGAACATCTTGGTGCCGTTGAGGACGTAGTCGTCGCCGTCACGCACCGCCCGTGTGGTGAGGTTGCCCGCGTCGGAGCCCGTGCCCGGCTCGGTGAGGCCGAAGCAGCCGACCAGCTCGCCCGCGGTGAGCCCCGGCAGCCAGCGGCGCCTTTGCTCCTCGCTCCCCCAGGCGGCGATCGTCTTGGCGACCAGACCCAGGGAGACCGACACGATGCCGCGCACCGAGGAGTCGCCCCTGCCCAGCTCCTCCGTGACCAGGCAGTACGCCAGGTGGTCGCCGCCGGAGCCGCCGTACTCCTCGTCGATGGTCAGGCCCAGGAAGCCGACCTCGCCGAGCTTCTTGACGATCGAGCGGTCGACCTCCTCGGCGCGGTCCCACGCGACGACGTTCGGGGCGATCTCGCGGTCCACGAAGTCCCGGGCGAGCCGCCGGACGGCGGTCTGCTCCTCGCTGAGCTCCAGGTTCATGCAGAGTCACCCCACAGTCGGTGGACGCGGACGGTCGTGGATCGAAAGCCGTGCATTTAAATTAGCACTGCTAGTTTCTGGTCGGCAGCCCTACTATGTGCGCCATGGCCCGACCGCGCAAGCCCCTCCTCAGCTACGACCGGATCGTCGAGACGGCTCGCGAACTCGTGGACGCGGAAGGCCTGTCGGCCGTCTCCACGCGCCGGCTCGCCGCCGAGCTGGGCGTGAGCGGGCCGTCCCTGTACAACCACTTCCGCACGAAGGACGAGATCCTGGAGGCGGTCGCCGACTCGGTGAGCGGCCAGGTCGACCTGTCGATGTTCGAGGACGGCCGGGACTGGCGGACCGCGCTGCACGACTGGGCGGTCTCCTATCGGGCGGCCCTGCGCGACCACCCGAACATCGTGCCCGTCCTCGCCCGCGGCCCCGGCCGCCGTCCGGCCGCGCTGCGGCTCGCCGACGCGGTCTACGGCGCGATGGTCGAGGCGGGCTGGCCGCCGCCGCAGGCCACGTCCATCGGCGCGCTGATGCGGTACTTCATCATGGGCTCGGCGCTCGGCTCGTTCGCCGGGGGCTTCGTGGACGACGCGAGCGCGTACGACCCGTCCGACTACCCGCACCTCGGGCAGGCCCACCTGCTCGCCGAGCAGCAGGAGAAGATCGACGAGCGGGCCTTCGAGACGGGGCTGACGGCGCTGCTGGACGGGCTGGCGCGGCAGTACGAGCAGGCCGCAAAGGCGTAGTCATCCTTCGGCCGGCACCGAAGTGTCCGTGCCGCATCCTGGACGCATGACCACCAGGGATCCACAGGCCCTCCAGCTGGCCCGGCTCGCCGCGCTCATCGCCGACGAGACCCGGGCCGCCTGTCTGCTGGCGCTGCTCGACGGCCGGGCGTGGACCGCCGGTGAGCTGGCGCGGCACGCCGGGGTCGCCGCCTCGACACTGAGCGAGCACCTGGGCAAGCTCGTCGCGGGCGGCCTGCTGGCCGAGGAGCGGCAGGGACGGCATCGGTACGTCCGGCTGGCCGACGCGCGGATCGCCCAGCTCGTGGAGGACCTGGCGGCCCATGTGGCGCCGGGGACGACCCGACGGCCCCGGACGCTACGGGAGGCCGGCGCGGGCTCGGCGATGGCCAGGGGCCGCACCTGCTACGACCATCTCGCCGGGCGGCTCGGCATCGCGGTCACCGACGCGCTGACCTCGCAGGGGCTGCTGCGCCAGGACACCGGGTTCGCGCTGACGGACACGGGGCTCGGCTGGTTCGAGTCCACCGGCATCTCCCTCGACCGGTCGAGCCGACGCCCCCTGGCACGTGCCTGCCTCGACTGGACGGAGCGCCGCCCCCACCTGGCCGGGGTCGCCGGCGCCACGCTGTGCCGGCACGCGCTGGAGGCGGGGTGGTGCGTGCGGATCGGGTCGGAGCGGGCCGTGAAAGTGACTCCGTCGGGAGAGCGGGCGCTGGGCAGGCTGCTGGGTATCGAGGCGGGGGCGTTGCGGTGAGGGGGCGGCGGCTTGTGTCGGGTGCGGGGTGCCTGCGGGGTGCCGGGTGTCGGGCGCGGGTGTGTGGGGGGCTGGTCGCGCAGTTCCCCGCGCCCCTGGTGGGCTGCAGTTGGCGCAACTCTGCCGGCCGCCCCGGGTCACAGCCCCGGACCCCACACCTCCGAGGCGAAGGCGTTGCGGTGAGGCGGCGGCTCAGGGGGCGGCGGCTTGTGTCGGGGGCCGGGTGCGGGTGTGTGGGGGCTTGTCGCGCAGTTCCCCGCGCCCCTGGTGGGCTGCAGTTGGCGTAACTCCGATCGCCGCCCCGCGCCCCTGGTGGGCTGCAGTTGGCGTAACCCTGTCCGCCGCCGCGCGCCTCTGGTGGGCTGCAGTCGGCGTAACTCTGCCCGCCGCCGCGCGCCTCTGGTGGGCTGCAGTCGGCGTAACTCTGCCCGCCGCCCCGCGCCCCGGACCCCGCGCCCCGGACCTGTGCCTCGTCCGAAATCCGCCAGCCTCGTTCGTTTTCCCTTCCTAGCCTCTGGAGCATGATGAACGCCTCCCCTGCCCGCCGTACGGAGTTGCTCGCCGCCGGTGGCGCCACCGTCACCGTCGTGTTGTGGGCCTCCGCCTTCGTCTCCATCCGCAGTGCGGGGGCCGAGTACTCGCCGGGTGCGCTCGCGCTCGGGAGGCTGCTCGTCGGCGCCCTGGTGCTGGGGGTCATCTGCCTGGTCCGGCGGGAGGGGCTGCCGCCCCGGGCGGCGTGGCCCGGGATCGCGATATCGGGCCTGCTGTGGTTCGGCTTCTACAGCGTCGTGCTGAACTGGGGCGAGCAGCAGGTGGACGCCGGTACGGCGGCGCTGGTCGTGAACATCGGGCCCCTGCTCATCGCGCTGCTGGGGGCCAGACTGCTCGGCGACCCGATGCCGCCGAGGCTGCTGGCGGGGATGGCGGTGTCGTTCGCCGGTGCGGTGACCGTGGGGCTGTCGATGTCGGGCGGGGGCGGATCGTCGGTGCTCGGGGTGGTGCTGTGTCTGCTCGCGGCGGTCGGTTACGCGGGCGGCGCGGTGGCGCAGAAGCCGGCCCTCGGCCACGCGAGCGCGCTCCAGGTGACGACCTTCGGGTGTCTGGTCGGGGCGGTTCTCTGCCTGCCCTTCTCCGGGCAGCTCGTCGACGACGTGGCCGACGCCTCGGTGCCCGCGACCCTCAACCTGGTCTATCTGGGCGTCTTCTCCCTGGCGCTCGCCTTCACGACTTGGGCGTACGCCCTGGCCCGCACGACCGCCAGCCGTATGGGCGCGACCACGTACGCGGTGCCCGCGCTGGTCGTGCTGATGTCCTGGCTGGCGCTCGGCGAGGTGCCGGGGCCGCTCACACTGGCGGGCGGGGCGCTGTGCCTGGCCGGTGTCGCCGTGTCGCGGTCCCGGACCCGGTCCGCCCGGGTCGTGGCAACCGCGCCACAACCCGAGCAGGCCCGTGAGTCAGCGTGAACGCGCCCTGTCCGCGAGCACCTTGATGGACAGCAGCGCGATCACCGCGAGACCGATGATGTAGGCGGACACCGCCATCGAGGTACCGGCGGCCTCCAGCAGCAGCACCATGATGAACGGGGCGAGCCCGCCGCCGAGCACGGCCGCGATCTGGTAGCCGAGGGAGGCGCCCGTGTAGCGCATCTCGGGCGTGAACAACTCGGCGAACAGGGCCGCCTGGGGGCCGTACATGATGCTGAGGAAGCAGCTGGCGACGAATGTGCCGACCGCCAGCCACAGCAGCGACCCGGTGTCGATCAGCAGGAACAGCGGTACGGCCCACAGGGCGATGCCGACGGCGCCGAGCGCGTAGATCCGGATACGGCCGACCTTGTCCGAGAGCGCGGCGGCGGCCGGGATCAGCACCAGCTGGGTGAGGCTGACGCAGAGCGAGACGGTGAGGACCGCGCCCTTCTCCATGTCGAGTTCCCGGGTCGTGTAGTCGAGGACGCCGGTGATCAGGATGTAGAAGGTCGCGGTGTTGACGGCGAAGGAGCCGCCGGCGAGGAGGACCGTGCTCAGGTGGCCGCGCAGGATCGTGCGCAGGGGGCTGCTCTGCTCGGCCTTCTCCTTCTCGGCCAGCGCCTGTTCGGCCTGGCGGAATTCGGGGGTCTCCTCGACGCGGGTGTGGATGTACCAGGCGAGCGCGAGGACGAGCAGGCCGATCAGGAACGGCACGCGCCAGCCCCACGCCGCGAACTGCGCGTCGGTGGTGAAGGCCCCGGCGAGCAGGAAGACGGTGTTGGCGGTCACCACGCCGATGGGGACGCCGAGTTGGACGACGCTGCCGTAGATGCCGCGCTTGCCCTCGGGGGCGTACTCGGTGGCCAGCAGCATCGCGCCGCCCCACTGGGCGCCGACCGCGACGCCCTGGGCGATGCGCAGGACGACGAGCAGGATCGGGGCGGCGACGCCGATCGTGTCGTACGTGGGGAGCAGGCCGATGCCGGTGGTGGCGATGCCCATGAGGGTGAGCGCGAGGACCAGCATCGGCTTGCGGCCCCGTTTGTCGCCGAGCTGGCCCGCGACGATGCCGCCGATGGGACGGGCCAGGAATCCGACGGCGAAGGTGGCGAAGGCGGCGAGCACTCCGGCGGTGGAGCTGCCGGCCGGGAAGTACAGGTCGCCGAGGACGAGCGCGGCGGCGATGCCGAAGACGAAGTAGTCGTACCACTCGACGGCCGAGGCGAGAGCCGCGGCGGTGGCGACGCGACGGCGGTTGCCGACGGCCGGAGCAGTGAGGGTGAGCGGCTGGGCGGAAGGTGCCGTGTCCATGCGTGCACACTCCGGTGGGTGCGGGGACGGAACGGGGGGTGGCTCGGGTTCCGGGGACCGTACTGACCGGACGGTATGGACGTCAACGGGTCGCGCGGTAGGAGTTTTACCTGCACATGGCATGACGAGCGGGCGTGGACATGCCGAAGTCCCCGGTCTCGCGCGGAGACCGGGGCACGCGGCGGGCAGGGCTAGAACACGACCAGCGCCCTGCCGCCCTTCCCCGCGATCATGTTCTCGAACGCCGCCGGGATTCCGTCCAGCGCGATTCGTTCCGTCACCAGCGCGCCCAGGTCCAGGCGCCCGGCGCGTACGTGCTCGGCCAGCACCGGCAGGTCCCGTGCCGGGTCGGAGTTGCCGTATACACAGCCGGAGAGGGTGCGGCCCCAGTGGAAGATCTCCAGGGCGTTGAAGGTGACCTGCTGGTCCTTGCCGCCGATGCCGACGACCGTGGTGCGGCCGCCGCGGCGGGTGGCGTCCCAGGCGGCGCGGATCGTGGTCGCCCGGCCCACGCACTCCACGGACACGTCCACGCCCTGCTTGTCCGTCAGGCCCCGGATCTCGCGGGCGGTGTTCTCGGAGGCGACGACGTAGTCGGTGGCTCCCGCCGCGCGCGCCAGTTCCTCCTTCGCCGGGGAGACATCGACCGCGACGATCTTCGCCGCACCCGCGATCCGGGCCGACTGGAGGGCGGCGAGGCCCACGCCTCCGACGCCGAACACCGCGACGGTCTCCCCCGCCCGGACCCGCGCCGAGTGGTGCACGGCGCCGTAACCGGTGAGCACGGCACAGCCCAGCAGGGCGGCGTCGGTGAGCGGGACGCCGTCCGGGAGCGGCAGCAGGCAGCCCTCCGGGACCACCGTCTCCTCGGCGAACGCGGCGACGTTCAGACCGGGATGGAGGTCGGTGCCGTCCGCAGTACGGGCATAGATGTCGGCGGCGCCGTTCAGCGCGTTGGCGCACAGCCACACCTCACCCAGCCCGCAGGCGTGGCAACTGCCGCAGGACGGGGCCCAGTTGAGGACCACGTCGGCACCCGGCGCGACCCGCGTGACCCCCTCCCCCACGGCCACCACCGTGCCCGCGCCCTCGTGGCCCAGGACCGCGGGGACGGGGACGCGCATGGTCCCGTTGGACAGGGACAGGTCGGAGTGGCAGACGCCGGCGGCGGCGAGTCGGACGCGGACCTGGCCGGGTCCGGGGTCGGGCAGGTCGATGTCGGTGACCTCCAGGGGGGCACCGATGGCGGGCAGGACGGCGGCGCGAACCATGTGCGGGCTCCTCAGAACTGCAGGGACTTGGTCTGGAGATACTCGGCCAGGCCGTGCGTGCCGAGCTCACGGCCGACGCCCGACTGCTTGTACCCCCCGAAGGGGGCGCGGACGTTGAAGCGCCCGCCGTTGATGTCGACCTGACCGGTGTCCATCCGGCGCGCGAAGGCCACGGCCTCCGCCTCCTCGCCGGCCCAGACCGCGCCCGCGAGGCCGTAGACCGTGCCGGTGGCGATCCGCAGGGCGTCCTCCTCGTCCTCGTACCGCAGGATGGACAGGACCGGGCCGAAGATCTCCTCCTGCGCGATGGTCATCTCGGGGGTCACGTCCGCGAAGACGGTCGGGCTGACGAAGTAGCCCTGCTCGCGCGGAGGTTCGCTGCCGCCGGCGACCAGCCGGGCTCCCTCGGCGACGCCCTTCTCGATGTAGCCGAGCACCCGCGCCCGCTGCTTGGCGCTGACCACCGGGCCGATGCGCTCGCCGTACTTCGCGGCGGCGGTTGCGGCCAGCTCCACGGCCTCGTCGTACTGGTCGGCGTGCACCAGCATCCGCGTCCAGGCGCTGCACGTCTGCCCGGAGTTGGACATGACGTTGGCGACGCCGACATTGACCGCGGCGGCCAGGTCGGCGCTCGGCAGGATGACGTTGGCGGACTTTCCGCCGAGTTCCAGGGCGACCTTCTTGATCGCCGCGCCTGCCACCGCGCCGATCTGCCGGCCGACGGCGGTGGAGCCGGTGAAGGAGACCAGGTCGACGCCCGGATGCTCGGCGAGCGCCTGTCCCGCGACCGGGCCGAGGCCGGTGACCAGGTTGAAGACGCCCGCCGGGACGCCGGCCTCGTGCACCGCCTCGGCGAAGAGCTGGGCGACCAGCGGGGTGTCCTCGGCGGGCTTCAGGACCACCGTGCAGCCGGTCGCCAGCGCCGGGGCGACCTTGGCGACGATCTGGTGGAGCGGGTAGTTCCAGGGCGTGATCGCCCCGACCACGCCGATGGGTTCGAGGTACACGGTGGAGTTGCCGACCTTCTCCTCGAAGGCGTACGTCGCCGCGAGTTCGGCGTAGGTGCCCGCGACCGCGATGGGCGCGCCCGCGTGGACCGACTGGGAGAACTTCAGCGGCGAGCCGAGTTCGGCGGTGACCGTCTCGGCGATCTCGTCCTTGCGGGCCGCCAGGGCGTCCCGGAGGGCGGCCAGCCGTGCGGCCCGTTCGGCGGGCGGGGTCGCGGCCCAGCCAGGGAAGGCGCTGCGGGCGGCTCGTACGGCGGTGTCGACGTCGGCGGCGGTGCCGGCCGGGACCCTGCCGATGACCTGCTCGTCGGCCGGGTTCACCACCTCGATCACATCCCGGCCGGCGGCGGGGCGCCACGCGCCGTCGATGTACATGCCGTCGTGTGCCTTCATCACGCTTCCTCCCGGGCGGGCCACATCATCGTCCGACCCATAAACTAGCGGCGTTAGTTTTTGGGCGCCAGCGGTATCGCCATGCGGCTCCGCCGCGCGACCCATGACATCAGAAGTCGACGCGCGCCTCGTCGTCCACCCTCCCCACCGCCTCCTGACCGTCTGGATGGTCAGCCCGTCCGGAAAGTGCAGCGTGACCTCCTCGCCGACGAGCGCCATGAACCGCTCGTCGGTGACCTCCGGGCCGCTGTCCGGGCGCGAAGGGCACGTTCACGGCCCATAACTGGCTATACCGGGCGGACTTCACTCCTCCAGATCGGGCAGCCGCGCCGGATCCGGGCAGATTCGCTCTCCGTGCTGGTCGAAGACGAACAGGTGGGCGATGTCGACGAGAAGGGGGACCTGCATGCCGTGCCGTAGTTCGATGTCGGGGGTGGTGCGGACGATGAGGTCACCGGGGAGGCGGCCCTCCGGCGGGGCGGGGTCGGGGCCGGCGTCGGCCGGGTGCTCCAGCGTCACCACGGGGCCGGCGCGCAGGGCGGCGGCGCGGCCGCGAAGCCGGTCGAGCACCGTGCCGGCCTCACGGCGCCGGCGCCGGACCGGGGGAAGGGGGCGCGGGGCCTCCAGGTCGGGTACGACGGCCGGCCGGGAGCCGGTGTTGAAGTGGACGAGGACCTCGTGGCCCTGGAACTCCACATGCTCGACGAGACCGGTGATGTGCGCCTCGCCGGGGCGGGCGGCGGCGGGCTTGGCGATGCGGACCGCCTCCGAACGCAGGCCCACGATGACCTCGCGGCCCTGCTGCACACGGAGCAACTGGTGGTCCAGGGACAGCGGTTCGGGCAGCCGGAGGTACTGCTTGCCGAGGCTGATGGTCATCGCGCCGTCCAGCGGGGCTCGCACCACGCCGCGCAGCAGGTTGATGCGCGGGATACCGATGAAGGCGGCGACGAAGACATTGCGGGGCAGCGCGTAGACCGTGCGTGGGGCGCCGACCTGTTGGAGGACGCCGCCGCGCAGCACGGCCACCCGGTCGCCGAGCGACATCGCCTCGGCCTGGTCATGGGTGACGTACACCGTGGTGGCGCCCAGCTTCCGGGTGAGGCCGGAGATTTCGGCGCGCAGGTGGTTGCGGAGTTTGGCGTCGAGGTTGGACAGCGGCTCGTCCATCAGGAACGCGGTGGGGTGCCGGGCGATGGCCCGGCCCATGGCGACGCGCTGGCGTTCGCCGCCGGAGAGCTGCGCCGGGAAGCGGTCGAGGAGGTCCTCGATGCCCAGCATGCGGGCGGTGGCGTCCACCTGTGGGCGCGGATCCGCGCCGGGGGACTCGATGCGCAGCGGGAAGCCGATGTTGTCGCGGCTGGTCATGCTCGGGTAGAGGGCGAAGTTCTGGAAGACCATCGCCATCCGGCGCGCGGCGGGCAGCAGGTCGTTGGCCACCTCGCCGTCCAGCAGCAGTTCACCCTCGTCGATCTCCTCAAGACCGGCGATCATCCTGAGCACGGTGGACTTGCCGCAGCCGGACGGCCCGAGGAGGACGAGGAACTCGCCCGGCTCGATGTCCAGCGAGAGCCGGTCCACGACGCGGACGCCTCGCGTGTATGCCTTGCTCACGTCGTGCAGGGAGATGGCGCGTGTCATGACGGATGCCCCCGGGGGCTCAATCAGGCGCCAGGGCGCGTCCGGCTGCCGGTGTGTACTCCGGCACGCGCGGGTGCCGGACAGGCCCTGGTGCTCCGCGGTCGAACGCTCCGTGCGGGTCGTACGGGGCGTATGAGTCACGGAAGTTAACGGAATGTGTGCGGCCGGGGGAAGGGAACGGGCGGGATCGGGCGCCACGGTCCATCAGGCGGACAAACGGACGCCCGCATTCAGCGCCGGCCGACACCCCTGGGCTCAGCGGTCGCGCTTCGGCTCCCGGGTCGCGGTGAGATGGGCGTAGACGACCACATTGCCCGTGTAGCCGGTCCTGCGGTCGTAGTTGCCGCCGCAGGTGATCAGCCGCAGCTCCGGACGGGATCGGGCCCCGTACACCTCGCGGTTGGGGAACTTGTCCTTCTGGTACGTCTTGATGCGGTCGACGGAGTAGACGGCGGTCCGTCCGTCGGCGCGCCGGATCTCGATGTGTTTGCCGCGTTTCAGTTCACCGAGGCCGCCGAAGACGGCGGGGCCGGTGTCGGTGTCGAGGTGGCCCACGGCGATGGCCGTGCCCTGCTCACCCGGGGAGGGCCCGTCCGCGTACCAGCCGACCAGGTCGGGCTTGTCCTCCGGGGGCGCGGGCAGGCGCCGCCCGCTGTCGAGGCGGAGGTCCATCAGCGGAGCGTCGACGCTGATGTAGGGGATGGCGAGACGGGTCGCGCTGGAGCGGGGCAGCGGTCGAGGGCCGGCGGGGCGCTTGGCGGCCTTCCCGGAACGGGCGGGCCGAGAGGAGGGGGTGGGTGGGGGTGGGGCCTGGGTGGTCGCCGGGACCGTGGTCGGTGCCGTGCCGACGGGAAGGTTCGCGGCTTCGCCGCGGTCGGCCGGTTCGGGCGAAGCCGGCTGCGCGTCGGCGCCCGGACCGCCCGCAGCCGGGCGGGAGTCGGCTCGCAGGCCGGTGCCCTCCCCGCCGGCACCGGAGTCGGTGCCGGCGGCTTGGACCTCGGAGGCCTCGGCGGAGCCCGGAGCGGCCGTACCGGCCCCGGACCCCTCGTGGTCGCACCGGACGCAGACCACCACCAGCGAGACGGTCAGTACGGCCGTCCTCGCCAGCCGGTAGGCGCGCCGGCGATACCAGGGCCTGCGCCTTCTACGCGCCATGCGTACGACGACGGAGCCGGAACCAGATCACCCCGCCCACCGCGGCCAGGCCGACGACGCCGGCGCCGGCGACGGTGGTGAAGGCCTCACCGCGAGCGATGCCGCCGCCCCCGGCCGGCGGACCGCCCTGCGGACCGGGCGGGGGCGTCGTCATCGACGTCCGGCAGTCGACCGTGAACGTCTTCTCACGCTCGCCGCCCGTCATGCCCGTGAACGTCCACGACAGCCGGTACTGGCCGTCGGGCAGATTCAGGTCCTCGGTGTGGCCGATGCCGCCCGCGAGATTGAGGGTCCCGCGCAGTGTGGCGCCGCCCGGCACATTGGGCTGGGTCGCGATGTTCCAGGTGACGGCCGTGATGGTCTCGAAGTTGGCCGCGTCGAGGTAGAACCGGCAGACCCTCGGCTCGTCGATCGCGTCCCCGTACGGCGTGCGCGCGACCCCGTCCCACGGCGCCGTGTGGATCTTGAGGGTGCCATTGTCACCGGGCGCCATCGGCGCGGCTCCCGCCGTCGGCATCCCGGAGAGCGGAGTCAGCGCGGCGGTCAGCGCCGTGACGGCGACAAAGCGCGCTGTGCGGCGTGGAAGAGACGTGGTGGGCATGCGAGTCCTCCGAGTCAGATGATTTTCGTACAAATCGCTCTTCGTCTGACTCTCTTTCACATGTGCACGACGAATCGGGGGAGCAGCGCCCGATGAGCCGTCAGATTCCACTCTTTCGCCGCAGAACCGACCTGGATCCGCCGCGTCCACCGGCGCCCTCGGCCTCCTCCGCCATCCTCGCGGGCGCCCGCAGCGCTGTCCCCGCCGACACCAGCAGCAGCGCGCCCAGCATCACGAACGGCGCAGCCACCCCCGCGAGGCCCGCCACCAGGCCGGCCGAGGCGGGCGCGGCGACCTGGCCGAGCCGGTTGCCGGTCAGCCGCAGGGCGAGGGCGGTGGAGCGGGCGCCCTCGGGGGACGCCTGGACCACCGTCGTCATGGACAGCGGCTGGCCGACGCCGAGGCAGAAGCCGAGCACCGCCAGCATCACGGCAAGCGCCCACACCGGCACCGGCAGCGCGACGCCCGCGCACAGCAGGGCGGCCAGCAGACAGGTCACCGTCAGCAGCAGGGTGCGCCCGAGCAGCCGCAGCAGGGGCGTCAGGACCAGTCGGCAGGCGATGGTGGCCGCCGCGCGCAGGCTGAGCAGGAGGCCGATCACCGAGGGCGCGATGCCCCGGTGCTCGCCGACCACGGGGAGATATGCGGTGAGGATGTCGGTCGCGGACAGCACGGCGAGGCTGATGAAGATGCCGGCGGGCACGCCCCGGGCGCGCAGGATGCGCCGGACGGGGACCCGCTCGCCCGGCGCCTCGCGCGACATGGACGTCGTACGGCTCTCTATGCGCCACAGCGAGCCGAGCGCGACCGCGCCACCCGCGCCCGCGACCAGCAGGGCGAGCGCGCTGGTGCCCGCCATGTCCGGGCCGCCGATCAGCGCGCCCGCCGCGATCGGGCCGACCAGCTGGCCCAGCGAGGCACCGATGGTGAAGTGGCCGAAGTTGCGGTCCTGTTCGTGCGGGGCGGACTGGCGGGCGACGATCGACTGGGCGCCGATGACGAAGCAGAGGTGGCCGAGGCCCATGACCCCGCTCCACACCGCCATCGCCCAGAGGGAGGCCGCGAGGCCGCTGAGGGCGCAGCCGCCGGAGATCAGGACGACACCGACGGGCAGCAGCGGCGCACAGCGGCCGTGGTCGGTACGGCGGCCCAGCGGTACGGCGACGAACAGCGGGAGCAGGGCGTACACCCCCGCGATCACACCGATCGCCCGCTCGTCCGCGCCCAGCGCGAGCGCCCGGTAGGAGACGGCGGGCCGGGCCATCGACACCGCCCCCTGCGCGAAGCTGAAGGCGATGACGAGGCGGAGCAGCCAGCCGCGGTTCCCACCGGGCGCCATGATCGTGTCCCTCCCAGGATGTGTGCGCGGATCAGATGATGCCGAAGAGCAGACCGGCCCCGAGGATGATGAGGCAGGTGAGCGCCGCCCACTTCACCACGAACCTGGTGTGGTCGCCGAACTCGACCTTGGCCATGCCGACCAGGACGTACACGGCCGGGACCAGCGGGCTCGACATGTGCAGCGGCTGGCCGACCAGGGAGGCGCGGGCCATCTCCAGCGGGGTGACGCCATGGGCCGCGCCGGCCTCGGCGAGGACCGGCAGGACGCCGAAGTAGAAGCCGTCGTTCGACATGAAGTAGGTGAGCGGAAGGCTCAGCACACCGGTGACCAGGGCCATGTGCGGGCCCATGCCCTCGGGGATGACGTCCACCATCCACTTGGCCATGTGGTCGACCATGCCGGTGCCCTGGAGGACGCCGGTGAAGACGGCGGCGGCGAAGACCATGCCGGAGACGTTGAGGACGTTGTCGGCGTGGGCCGCGAGACGGGCCTTCTGGTCGGGGATGTGCGGGAAGTTCACGGTGAGCACGAGCGCGGCGCCGAGCAGGAACAGCACCGGGATCGGCAGCCACTCCATGATCATGGCGGTGAGCAGGACGACCGTGAGCAGCGCGTTGAACCAGTAGAGCTTGGGGCGCAGGGTGGGCCGGTTCGGGTCGAGGGCCTGGAAGCGCTCGTCCTCGTCGTCCGCGGCGTCCTCGGCGTCGGTGCCGGAGCCCGAGCCGCCCGTGCCCGCCGGGGTCTTGGCCTTGCCGGAGCCGCCGGCACCCACCAGAACCGTCTCGGACTCCTTCTCCTCGACCAGGACCTCGTTCAGCGTGAGCACACCCAGGCGCTTGCGCTCGCGCAGACCGAGGAAGTACGAGAGCACGAACACGGCCAGCAGGCCGACGGCGAGGGCCGGGATCATCGGCACGAAGATGTCGCTGGCGTCGAGCTTGAGGGCGGTGGCGGCGCGGGCGGTCGGGCCGCCCCACGGAAGGGTGTTCATCACGCCGTTGGCCATGGCGGCGACACCGGTCATCACGACCAGGCTCATCTTCAGGCGCTTGTACAGCGGGTACATCGCCGAGACGGTGATCATGAAGGTGGTCGAGCCGTCGCCGTCGAGCGAGACGATCGCGGCGAGGATCGCCGTGCCGACGACGATCCGCATCGGGTCGGCCTTGCAGAACTTCAGGATTCCCCGAACGATCGGGTCGAAGAGGCCGACATCGATCATCACACCGAAGTAGACGATCGCGAACATGAGCATCGCCGCGGTGGGCGCGAGGCTGGTCACGCCTTCGATGACGTAGTCACCGAGTTTGGCGCCCTTTCCTACGAACACGCAGAACAGTGCAGGAATCAGTACGAGCGCCGCGATCGGCGACATCTTCTTCATCATGATCAGGACCAGGAAGGTCGCGATCATGGCGAAGCCGAGGATGGTCAGCATGAGTGGATACCTAACGTTCGCCCTTGAACATCCCACGAGGGCCGGGGGTGCGACGACGTTAGGTCCCGTCAAGCAGCGTTAACAAGACGTTGACATGCGAGCAATAAGCGCAAAACTCCAGGTCAGAGCTTTGCTCAGGTCAGCGGCTGATCATTTCCGGTCACAGGGGGAACTTTTTCAGCTCACGGGCGCCACGTCGACGGGCACTCCGTTGAGCACCGCGTTGCCCGACAGCGGGTCGAGCAGGCTGCCGTCGAGGAGCTGGTTGACGTTGACCCCGGGGTCGGTGGCGGCGTGGGTCAGACGGGTGCCGGGGCGGTCGTGACCCCAGCCGTGCGGGAGGCTCACCACACCGGGTCGCACGATGTCGGTGACCTCGGCCTTCGCGATCACCTCTCCCCCGGCGCCCTTCACGCGCACGGGTTGTGCGGTGCGCACGCCCAGCCGCTCGGCGTCGTCCGGGTGGATGTGCAGGGTGCACCGGTTGGAACCGCCGGTGAGGGCGGGGACGTTGTGCATCCAGCTGTTGTTGGAGCGCAGATGGCGCCGGCCGACGAGGACGAGCCCGTCGGGGCGCTCGCGCAGAGCCTCCCTCAGCCGCGGCAGGTCGTCGGCGATGGGCCGCGGCAGCAGCTCCACCTTGCCGCTGACGGTCTTCAGCGGCTGCGGCAGCCGGGACTTCAGCGGCCCGAGGTCGATGCCGTGCGGATGCGCGAGCAGCCGCTCCAGGGTCAGCCCGTCCGGTCGTACGCCGAAGCCGTCGCCGTACGGGCCCAGGCGCAGCATCATGTCGAGCCGCCGCTCAGGTCCGCTCACGCCGGCGAGTTGCGCGGCGAGTTCCTTCGGGTCGCGGCCGTGCACGGGCGAGTGGGGCTCCTTGACCGCCTTGCCGAGGGTCTGGTCGATGACCATCGCGTCGACGGCGCCCGGGTCGGCGCCGTGCATGCCGGTGGCGGCCAGGATCAATCGGGCCAGGATCTCGGACTCGGCCATGCGGCCGGGCTCCAGCGGGACGGCGGGGCGGGTGTAGCGGACCTGGTTGCGGACGGCGAGGGTGTTGAAGGCGAAGTCGTGGTGCGGGCTCTGCGAGGGTGGAGGCGGGGGCAGTACGACGTCGGCGTGGCGCGAGGTCTCGTTGAGGTAGGGATCGACGCTGACCATGAAGTCGAGCGAGCCGAGGGCCTTGTCGAGCCGGTCGCCGTCGGGCGCCGACAGGACGGGGTTGGCGGCGACCGCGATGAGCGCCCGGATCGGCTCGCCCTCCTCGGTGGCGGTGTCGATCTCCTCGGCGAGCGCGGACAGCGGCAACTCGCCCTTGGCTTCCGGGTGTTCGCTCACCCGGGAGTGCCAGCGGCCGAGCGCGAACCCGCGGCCGGGCCCCGCCGGACGGGGCGTCTTGTCGGTGGCGGCCTGCGGGAAGAGGGCGCCGCCGGGGCGGTCGAGGTTGCCGGTGAGGATGTTGAGTACGTCGACGAGCCAGCTGGCCAGGGTGCCGTGCGGGACGGTGCAGCTGCCGATACGGCCATAGACGGCGGCGGTCGGGGCGGCGGCGAGGTCGCGGGCGAGGGCGCGGATGGTACCGGCGTCGATGTCACAGGCGTCGGCCACCGCCTCGGGGGTGAAGTCCCGTACTTCCGCGCGGAGTTCCTCGACCCCTTGGACGTGCGGCGCCAACTCCCCCAGGGCGACCAGGTCTTCCTCGAACAGCACGTGCGCCATCGCCGCCAGCAGCAGCGCGTCGGTTCCGGGCCGGATCGCGAGGTGCCGGTCGGCCAGCTGGGCGGTGCGGGTGCGGCGCGGGTCGATGACGGTGAGGGTGCCGCCGCGGGCCTTGAGCGCCTTGAGCTTGCCGGGGAAGTCGGGGGCGGTGCACAGGCTGCCGTTGGACTCCAGGGGGTTGGCGCCGATGAGCAGCAGATGGTCGGTGTGGTCCAGGTCGGGCACGGGGATCGCGAGGGCGTCGCCGTAGAGCAGTCCGCTGGAGACGTGCTTGGGCATCTGGTCGACCGTGGAGGCGGTGAAGACGCTGCGGGTGCCGAGGCCGGCGATCAGGACCGGCGGATAGAGCGCGCCGGCCACGGTGTGCACATTGGGGTTGCCCAGCACGAGGCCCACCGAGTTCGGCCCGTACCGCTCGACGACGGGGCGGATGCCGGCCGCGATCGCGTCGAAGGCCTCCTCCCAGGTGGCCTCGCACAGCTCGCCGTCCTTGCGCACGAGGGGGGTGCGCAGCCGGTCGGGGTCGCCGTCGACGGCCCCGAAGGAGGCGCCCTTGGGGCAGATGAACCCCTTGCTGAACACATCGTCGCGGTCACCTCGGGCACCGGTGACCTTGGTTCCCTCGATGGTGAGGGTCAGGCCGCAGGTGGCCTCGCACAGGGGGCAGATGCGCAGTGCGGTGCGGGACACGGGTCCTCCCGGAGATGGCGGCGACATTGGCGCATGGACTCCGACCGAGCATACCGACCGGTATGCATGGAGGGGAGTCCTCGCGGGGGGTGAGGTCGGAAATTCGCGAGCCGTCGGCCCCGCGGACGACCGGACGCCGCAGAGCCGTACCCGAGCCGGTCCGCCGGTGCGGTCAGTCCAGCACCCGCGCCAGATACGCCCGCAGCAGTTCCCGCGCCTCCACGAGGATCCGTTCGTCGCCCTCGGGCGCCATCCGGAAGGCGAGGTGGACCAGGGTGTCGGCGGTCTCGACGGCGACGAGGAACGTGCGGCGCAGGTCCTCGTCCGGTTCGCGGTCGAGGTGGCCGGAGAGCAGGTCGGTGAGGCGGTCGGCGACGCGGTGGTTGGGTTCGCCGCGGCTGCCGACGGGGATCTGGTTGCCGAAGTCGACGAGGGAGAAGCCGGGCGCGGTGCGCTTCATGGCGATGTACTCGTCGAGCACGGCGTCCATCGCCGTCTGCCAGCCTTGGTCGTCGGTCTCCTTCAGGCGCTCGGTGACGCGGGCGGTGTAGCGCTCCAGGTTGCGCTGGGCGAGGGCGTCGGCCATCTGGCGCTTGTTGCCGAAGAAGCGGTAGACCGAGCCGATGGGCACGCCGGCCCGCTGGGCGACGGCCCGGGTGCTCAGGTCGTCGTAGCCGACCTCGTCGAGGAGGTCGGCGCAGGCGTCGAGGATCCTGGTCAGCCGTTCGGCGCTGCGCCGCTGCACGGGCGCCCGGCGTAGCGATGCTGGATGGGGCACGGTCTTCATGATGCCTTTCCGCCTCGGTCCGGTGAACCCTGACCCCAGGTACGGGGACGAGTACCCGGCGCACTCAGTGCCGCGGTGGACGGTGCCGACGCCGGCGCCGCGGTCGTCTCCGCGTACGCGAGCCCGCGTCCGGCCACCGCATGAGCCTTCGCACCGGGAGGCGAGAAGCGGAAGTCGCGCACCGTCAGCCGTACGTCCCAGCCTCCCCCACCTGCGCCGTCCCGGGCCGGCTGCACCTCTATGGCGACCGCGGGGGCATCGTCCTTGTCCACCTCGCGGTAGTGCCGTCCGTCGTCGTCGGTGTCGTCCAGGACCTTGCCCACCGGGGAGGGCGACACCGCGCTGCCGTCCTGGTTCCGCGCACCACTGGAGCCGCGGCCCGCGGTTCCGGTCAGCAGCAGGACACAGACCGCGAGCGCGGCGACAAGGGTCCGCGTCCACGACATGCCCGGAGACTAGAACACCGGTCCGACAGCCGAATCCCCCTTGAGTCGGGTCGGCGTCCGGTTCTCGTCGTACTCGCAGCGAGTCCGTCGGATCTCTTGCGCCTGCGAAAACGCAATCCTACGGTGAAGCATAGGAATCAGATCTCAAGGGAGCGATCATGAGCGGGGACACGCGGAAGACCGCGGAAGGGCTGACCTACCTCTCCGGTTTCGGCAACGAGCACAGCTCGGAGGCGGTGCCCGGCGCCCTCCCCGAGGGCCGCAACTCACCCCAGCGTGCCCCGCTGGGCCTCTACGCGGAGCAGCTGAGCGGTACGGCGTTCACCGAGCCGAGGGCGCACAACCGCCGCTCGTGGCTGTACCGCATCCACCCGTCGGCCGCCCATCCGGCGTTCACCCGCACGGACAACGGCGCGATCCGTACGGCGCCGTTCACGGAGTCGGTGCCGGACCCGAACCGCCTGCGCTGGAACCCCCTGCCCGAGCCCGCGCCCGGCACCGACTTCCTGGCCGGCCTGTGGACTCTGGGCGGCAACGGCGACGTGACCCAGCGCACCGGCATGGCCGTGCACCTGTATCACGCCAACTCCTCGATGGACCGTGTCTTCAGCGACGCCGACGGCGAGCTGCTGATCGTGCCGGAGCAGGGCGGGCTGCTGCTGCGCACGGAGTTCGGGCTGCTGCATGTGGAGCCGGCACAGGTGGCACTGATTCCACGTGGGGTGCGCTTCCGTGTGGAGCTGCTGGATGACTCTGCCCGGGGTTATGTGTGCGAGAACTATGGGGCGCCCTTCCACCTCCCCGACCTCGGCCCGATCGGCGCCAACGGCCTCGCCAACGCCCGGGACTTCATGGCTCCGGTGGCGGCGTACGAGGAGGTCGAGGGCCCCGTGGAGGTGGTGAACAAGTTCTGCGGCAACCTCTGGACGGCCACTTACGACCACACACCCCTCGACGTGGTCGCCTGGCACGGCAACCATGTGCCGTACATCTACGATCTGCGCCGTTTCAATGTGATCGGCACCATCTCCTACGACCACCCCGACCCGTCGATCTTCACGGTGCTGACGTCCCCTTCGGACACACCGGGCCTCGCGGGCGTCGACTTCGTCGTGTTCGCCCCGCGCTGGCTGGTGGGCGAGAACACCTTCCGGCCGCCCTACTTCCACCGGAACGTCATGAGTGAGTACATGGGCCTCATCGAGGGCGCGTACGACGCGAAGGCGGAGGGCTTCGTGCCGGGCGGCGGCTCGCTGCACAACATGATGTCGGCGCACGGCCCGGACCGGGAGACGTTCGACAGGGCGAGCGCCGCCGATCTGAAGCCGCAGAAGATCGACGACGGGCTGGCGTTCATGTTCGAGACCCGCTGGCCGGTGACGCTGACCCCGCAGGCGGCCGGGGCCGAACACCTGCAACAGCGCTACGACGACGTCTGGCAAGGCATGGAGCGCCACTTCCGCCCCTTGCAGTAAAGATCCCCTACCGGTACGGATGGCCCCGTGACCTCCTTCGCGCCTGACTCGATCGTCCTGAACCGCAAGCTGCCGCTCTGGTACCAGGTCTCGCAGTCGCTGCGCGCCTCGATACTGGGCCGCCGACCGCAGGACCCGCTGCGCCTGCCCACCGAGGAGCAGCTGGCCGAGCACTACGGCGTGAGCGTGCTGACCATGCGGCAGGCGTTGAAGGAGCTGGAGGACGAGGGCCTGATCACGCGCCATCGAAGGCGCGGCACGTTCATCGAGCCGGACGCCCGCCGGGGCGCCCCGGTGCGGCTGCTCGGCTCGGTGGACGCGATCGTGGCCCAGCAGTCCGGCATGGCGACCGAACTGCTGGAGCACGGCAGGGCGCGGGTCCCGCCCGAACTCGCCGAGTACTTCCCGGACATCGACGAGGTGGCGACGTACCACCGCCTGCGCAGCGACGAGAAGACCGGCGAGCCGACCAACCACGCCCGCAACTACGTCCGCCCCGAACTGGCCGCGCGTATCGATCTGGACGACCTGGTGCGCTGGCCGATGACCAAGGTGCTGCGGGACGTCGTCGGAGCGGACATCAGCCGCATCACGGACACGGTCGAGGCCCGTCTGGCCGATCCGGAGACGGCCCGGCTGCTCCAAGTCCCGCTGCTGAGCCCGATCCTGCACTACACGGGCGTGACGTACGACGCGGACGGGCAGGTGCTGGACGCGGCGGTCATCCACTACCGGGGCGACCGCTTCTCCTTCACGGTGACCTTGGAGGCGACCTGACCCCGGTGTCACAGCCAAGTCGTACGATGCCCAGCGTGACGCACGACGACGCTCCGCTGCTCGCGGACCTCATGCCGTGGTCCGTCGCACCGCCGCGGCTCGGCCGGGGGTGGCCGACGGGCCCCGACGCGGCGTCCCTGAAGGCCCGCTGGGACGCCTTCGTGAAGGCCGAGGGCCCGGACCGGGAGGCCCTGCTGGAGCCGACGCGTTCGCGCACCCTGCACTCGGCGGTCGGACAGCTGCCCGGCCGGTCCACCGGCACGGAGAAGCTGATCCGCGCCTCGGGCCCCTGCCCGGAGCCGGTGCGCGCCCTGCACGCCCCCTTCGACGAGCAGTGGCTGATCCCCGACCACCGTCTGATCGACGCGGCCCGCCCGGAGCTGTGGCGGGTGATGGACGAGCACCAGATCTTCGTGCTGGAGACGCCGGAGTCCCGCCTGCTGGCGACCTCCCTGCTCCCACTGGTCCGCCCTGGACGCGTCCGCCCGCTGTACCGCCGCCCGGGCGGCACGGAACCCAATCTGGCGCCGGGCCTCCTGGAGCACCTCCGGGACCGGCTCGACGGACCGGTCGAGCCGCTGGACCTCCTCGCCTGGACCGTGGCGGCCGTACGCCCGGATCTCACCGTCCCCCTCACCGCCGACCCCGAACTGTGGGCGCGCGGCGTGGAGTCGGGCCACCGCGCCCTGTGGCTGATGCGGCGCGACGGCGACCGCCCGAAGCTGCCCGGCGGCCGCCGCCCGTACGTCCGCGCGCCGCTCCCCTCCCGTCCGCTGACCCTGGAGTACGACCGCGACGAGGAGGCCCTGCTGCTGGACGAGGGCCGCATCTCACCGGTCCCGCCGGAGGCCTGGGACTACGAGGTGGCCGGTGTGAAGGTCCTGGAGCAGTGGTTCGCCGCCCGCGTCACGGAGCCCGAACCGGGCACCCTGGCGGCGATCCGCCCGGCGACCTGGCCGCAGACGTGGACATCGGAGCTGCTGGAACTGATCACGGTCCTGGCCCTGCTGGCGGAACTCCAGCCGATCGACCAGGAGTTGACGTCGCCCATCACCGCGACCGACCTCCACAAGGCCGGCGTCCTGCCGGTGCCGGAGCCGACACGCCGCCCGGCATCCGTCCTGGACCACCACGAGGAAGGCCCAGAAGGCCAGTTCGCGTTGCTCTGACCAACCTCTGACGCAACCTCTAACGCGAACCGGGGTCAAAAGCATCGAGCACCCGTTCGAGCGCCCGCCGGAACACCGCCTCCAGATCGATCGGCCCGCTGTCCTCCATGAAGGCCGCGGCGAGGCGCGGATACTTGCCGGTGGCGACCTGACTGCCGAGGTAGGCGATGCGGACCGCGTTCTCCTCCTCCTCGGACCAGGGCATGGAACGGGTGCGCTCGGCGGTGGCGATCTCGTTCGCGGTGTACGTCGTCACGACGCCGTTGAGCAGCGCGACCAGCTCCATCTTCACGCTGTACGGAACGTCGAGCGGTTCCAGACAGGCCAGGCAGTGCTCCAGATAGCGCAGGGTGTTGGGGCTGAAGCCGTACATCCCTGACATCAGCCGCGGCACCCAGGTGTGCCGATGCATGATGGCGCGGGTCTCCTGCGCGTTGCGGACCATGTCGGCACGCCAGTCGCCCGAGGGCTCCCGGATGTCGTGCTCGGCACCCACCGCGTCGATCATCAGCTCGTACAGGTCCTCCTTACGGGGGACGTAGTTGTACAGCGACATCGTCCCGCAGCCCAGCTCGGCCGCGACATGCCGCATGGACACCGCATCCAGCCCCCGGGCGTCGGCGATGCGCACCGCCGCGGCCGCGATGTCCGCACGCGTGAACGCGGGCCTGGGACCACGCCCGGTCCGCTCGGGACGCGCCCAGATCACTTCGGGTACGGCAGCTCGGCCCGCCATCGATCATCACCTCGCCACCATCCTAGTTACGTACACCGTACGTAGTGCGCTATGGTCGAGACATGACTTCTACGTACGCTGTACTTAGTGAAGGTCTGGAGAAGCGGTTCGGCGAGGTCGATGCCCTGCGTGGCCTTGATCTGGCCGTCGCGCAGGGCACTGTCTGCGGGCTCCTGGGACCCAACGGGGCGGGCAAGACCACGGCGATCCGACTGCTCACCACACTTCTGCGTCCGGACGCCGGCTCGGCCCGTGTCGCCGGGCACGACCTGCTGCGGGACCCGGCGGCCGTCCGACGCCACATCGGCGTCACCGGCCAGTACGCCTCGGTCGACGGCGAACTCACCGGCCGCGAGAACCTCAGGCTGTTCGCCCGGCTGCACCGGGTGCGCGGGCCGGCCGAGCGGGCCGCCGAGCTGCTGGACCGCTTCGGGCTGACCGAGGCGGCCGACCGGCCGGCGTCCACGTACTCGGGCGGGATGCGCCGCCGTCTCGACCTGGCGGCGAGCCTCGTGCGCCGCCCCGACGTGCTGTTCCTGGACGAGCCCACGACCGGCCTCGACCCCGCCAGCCGCAACCGGATCTGGGACGCCGTGCGGCAGCTGACCGCCGACGGCACGACCGTGCTGCTGACCACGCAGTATCTGGAGGAGGCCGACCAACTCGCCGACGACATCGCCCTGATGGACCGGGGACGGGTCGCGCACACGGGTTCGCCCGCCCAGTTCAAGGCGACCATAGGCGCGCACATCGAGGTCGTCGTCACCGACGCCGACGTCATGGTGAAGACGGCGGCCGTACTGGATCAACTCACCGGTGCCGAGCCGTCGTTCGACCACGAGCGGCGCGCCGTCGGCGCGGTCACCCGGGACGCCACGCTCACCCTCCCCCGGCTGGTGCGCGAACTCGACGCGGCGGGCGTGCCCTTGCTCGACGCGAGCCTGAAACCACCGACTCTCGACGATGTGTTCCTGCGACTCACCGAGGAGCGTGCGGCATGAGCACCCTGACCTACGACGGCGGCGCGATGCTGGGCCGGCAGCTGCGGCGGATCCGCAACAACCCGGGGCTGCTGATCCTGACCCAGACCATGCCGATCAGCATGCTGCTGTTCTTCGGCTATGTCTTCGGCAGCGCGCTGGCGATGCCCGGCGCACAGTACCGGTCGTTCCTGGTGCCGGGGCTGCTGGTGGCGACCGCCGCGAACGGGATCATGACCGGCATGTTCCAGGCCGCCCAGGACACGCACCGTGGTGTGATGGACCGCTTCCGGACGCTGCCGATGAGCCGGGCCGCCGTACCGCTCGGGCAGGCGGCCGCGGATCTGCTGGTGACGGCCGCGGGGACGGTGCCGTTCCTGCTGGTCGGGCTCGCGGTGGGCTGGCGGATCGAAGGGTCCGCGTTCGAAGCGGTGGGCGCCTTGGGGCTGTTGCTGCTGTTCCGGTTCGCGACGACGTGGGTCGGGATCTTCCTGGGGCTGCTCACCCGGAACGAGGAGGCGGCCGGTCAGCTCGGCGGGGCGATCTTCCTGCTGCCCCTGCTGTCCAACGCGTACATTCCGACCGAGGGTCTGCCGGGCTGGCTGCGCACCGTCGCCGAGTGGAATCCGATCAGCGCGGTCACCACGGCCCTGCGGGACCTCTTCGGCAACGCACCGGTACCGGACGGCGCGGCCTGGCCGGTCGCCCATCCCGTCGCCGGGTCACTGGTCTGGTGCGGGGTGCTGCTCGCGGTGTTCGCGCCGCTCGCGGTACGCCGGTACACGCGCGGCGGGCGCTGAGGAACGGACGGGGTGGGTGGAGTCGGGGGACGTACCCGCGCCCGGGTAGCACGTCGGGGCGCCGCCGCGTGCCGTGGGGATGACGGCGGCGACAGCGCCGTACGGCGCCGGGACGTGTGATCTGCCGGGCGCGGGCCTGGAGGCCGCTGGAGAAACGCCGGGGCGGTCAGCGTCCGCCGAACAGCGAACGCCGGAGCCGGCGCAGCGGGGCGAAGAGCGAGACCCGGCGGACCCGCGCACCCCGGTCGCTGCGCTGCGCGGTGTCACGACTGGTCAGTTCGCGCATCAGCGAGGTCGCTTCGGCCGCCTCCGTCTGCGGCACGGCGGGACCCGCCAGCACCGAGAGATGGCGGTCGAGGCGCGAACTGGTCGCGCTGCTCCCGCAGGTGATCGCAGGGACCCTGGCCCTGCTGCGCACTGTTATCTGATCCATGTCACTCCCCACCCGTACGAGTCCACCCGGCCCGGGCAGGTTAACCCTATCTCCCCGGTGAGGCACTCGTGTATCGCGGTCACAGGATTCACCTTCCCCGTAAGGGTGTTGACGACCCGTTCCCGATTACTCTCCGAATCCAACCGATTTCAGGGCGAGTTGGACAACCGGCTGGCTGGTGGGCTGTGGTGACCCCCCGTCGGGCTCGACGGTCACAGCCAGTGACGTCGCCGACTTGTCGAGACCGGCCGCGACCAAGGGCGTGTCGCCGTCGAAAAGCCCGAGGGAGCGCGGTTGCACATCGGGGCGCATGAGCCAGAGCTGGTGCACCCGGCCGCCGGGCAGCTCGCCGTATCCGCTCAGAGTGACGACCGCACTCCCCGCCGATGCGGAGGCGACCACTCCGATCGTCCGGCCCTCCTTGTCCTCGCCGGTGCTCGCGCGGGCGTCGGGGGCCGCCAGAACGTTAGCGATCTCACTCGCCCGCGCCCGCTGGGCGTCCAACTGGTCCTGCGTCTTGTTCGCCTGGACGGCGAAGAGGGAGGCGACGACGAGGGCCGCGGCGGCCGTGGCCGTGGCGAACGGCGCGAACAAGGGGCGCTGCCTGGGCACACGGGTGCGCGGCGGCGGCTGGCTGCCCCACACATGTGGCGGCAACTGGGTGGCACGCGCGCGTGCCTGCTCCCGCCCGGCGGGCATCTGCGGAGTCGTCCGTACGGCGGCCAGGACCCGGTCGCGCATCGCGGCCGGCGGCGCGGCGGCCGTCGACCAGGCGAGGCGGACGGCGTCCTCGGACAGGGCACGCACCTCGGCCGCGCAGATGTCACAGGTCCTCAGGTGTTTCTCGAAGCGGAGCCGCTCACCGGGCTCCAGGGCGTCGAGGGCGTAGGGGGCGGCGAGGGAGTGCAGGTCCGCGCGGCGCAGCAGGCGGTCGACGAAGCTCACGCGACACCTCCCAGGCACTTGCGCAGCTGGGTGAGTCCGTCGCGCATCCGGGTCTTGACCGTGCCCAGCGGCAGCGAGAGCCGCTCGGCCACTTCACGGTACGTGTAGCCGTCGTAATAGGCGAGGGTGACCGACTGGCGCTGGAGGGCGGTGAGGCGTTCGAGACAGCGGCGCACCCACTCGCGTTCGAGGCCGGCCTCGACCTCCTCGGCGACGTGGTCGAAGGCGGGGTGGTTCGCGCGCAGGGCCTCGCGCTGCTCACGCTCGCCGGCCGCGCGGGCGCTGCGCACCCGGTCGACGGCGCGGCGGTGGGCGAGGGTGAGGATCCACGACAGGGCGCTGCCCCGGCCGGGGTCGAACTTCGCCGCGGACCGCCACAGTTCGAGCAGCACTTCCTGCGCCACCTCCTCCGACTGGGCGGGGTCGCGCACCACGCGCCGCACCAGCCCGTACACCGGGCCGGAGACCAGCGCGTACAGCTCCTCGAACGCCTTCTGGTCACCGCCCGCCACGAGCACCAGCAGCTCGTCCGCCTCCAACTCGTCTCCCCCTCCCGCCAGACCGCATCTCGGCCGCCTTGTCCCACGAGGTATTCGCAACGAACACACCTCCGGATGGGGTTACGGATCAGCGGGGCGAAAACGCGGGTCGAGCAGCCGCGAAATTTGTTTTCGAGATCGACCAATCCGGCCCGCCCCCGGCTCCGAATCCCGGTGCGTCAGGCAAGTTGGCACTGAGGACGGACGGCATGACACCTATTTCCAGGAGCGGAGCGGGACGCAAGGGCCTCGCGACCCTCGTTTGTGGAGCGCTGGCCGCCGGGGGGCTCGTAGCCGCCGGTATGACCGCGCTGGAACCGGGGGCGGCCTCCGCCTCCAGCCACCGGGAGGCCCCGCTGATCTCGGGGACCCCGCAGTACGACAACACGGACGTGTACGCGTTCGTCAGCCCGGACAAGCCGGACACGACGACGGTCGTCGCCAACTGGATCCCGTTCGAGGAGCCGGCCGGCGGACCGAACTTCTTCACGTTCGCCGAGGACGCCCAGTACGACATCCACATCGACAACAACGGTGACGCGCAGGGCGACCTGCTCTACCGCTTCACCTTCGACACGCACGTCAAGAACAAGAAGACGTTCCTGTACAACACCGGCCCGGTCGAGAGCCTGGACGACCCGGACCTCAACATCACGCAGACGTACGACATCGAGCTGCTGAAGCTGAAGGACCAGCACCTGGTGTCGAAGACGAAGATCGCCAACGATGTGCCGGTGGCGCCGTCGAACGTCGGCAAGGCATCGATGCCGGACTACTCCAAGCTGCGCGACCAGGCCGTTCACGAGGTCCACGGCGGCACGACCACGTTCGCCGGCCAGGCCGACGATCCCTTCTTCCTCGACCTGCGGGTCTTCGACCTGCTCTACGGCGGGAACCTCTCCGAGGTCGGCAACGACACGCTCAAGGGCTACAACGTCAACTCCATAGCCCTCCAGGTCCCGAACCACATGCTCGCCGAGTCGGCGGACCAGCCGATCGTCGGCATCTGGTCGACGACCCAGCGCCAGAACGCCAAGGGCTACTACGAGCAGGTCTCGCGCCTGGGCAGCCCGCTGGTCAACGAGGTCGTCAACCCGCTCAAGGACAAGGACAAGTTCAACGCGTCCTCGCCGTGGGACGACGCGAAGTTCCTGAAGAACGTCACCAACCCCGAGCTGCCCAAGCTCATCGAGGCGATCTACAAGATCCCGGCGCCCGACGAGCCGCGCAACGACCTGGTCGATGTCTTCCTCAAGGGCGTCAAGGGCCTCAACCAGCCGCCGCACGTCACAGCGTCTGAAATGCTGCGCCTGAACACCTCGATCAAGCCGGCGGCAGAGCCCAAGCGGCTCGGCGTCCTCGACGGCGACAACGCGGGCTTCCCGAACGGCCGTCGCCTCACCGACGACGTGATCGACGCCTCCCTCCAGGTCGTCGAGGGTGAGCTGCTGGGCGCCAAGAACGACCTCGGCGACGCGGTCGACAAGAACGACAAGGACTTCGAGAAGTCCTTCCCGTACGTCGCCCTGCCGACCGAGGGTTCGCGCGGCCCGCTCGCCAAGGGCACCAGCGGCGACACCGACGTCCGCAGCCAGATCGGCGACGCCCTCCAGCCGGCCGGCGCCTCCGGCGGCACGGACGACATGACCCTGATCGCCGGGTCCGCGGGCGCCGGCGCGCTCGGAATCCTGCTGATCGGCGGTGCCCTGATGTGGTGGCGCCGGATGCGGGACCGGGCGTACTGAGGCCAGGCCCCTCCCCCACCGACTGGCGCGGCCCGCGAAGTACTCATCCCCCACGGCGCGGGCCGCGCCGCATGCGACAACGACCGTTCCTGAAGTCTTGATCGAGGAGAGGGCATGGCCCCGCGTACGAACGACAGCGCACCGGAGAACGAGGAGCACGGGAAGGCGCTTGGTGCGGATGCCGCTGCCGCGGGGAGCGGGGAGCGTGTTGCGGCGGTACGGCGCGTGCGTGGCTTCGGGCGACGCGCAATCTCAGCCCGTCCGGCGTTCGAGGATGAGGACGAGGCCCGTTCAGGGCCGACGGGGGTCCAGGGGGCGGAGCCCCCTGGCGGGGGCGGGGAAACCGCCGAGCACCGCATCGCGGTCGTACGCCGCGCCGCCGCGGCGGCACGCCGTCGCCGCGCCCTGCATCTCGCCGGCTGTGCCGCCCTGTTGGCCGTCGCGTTCACCGCCGGCTCCATAGCCCTCGGCGCGGCACGCGACCACACGGGCCAGAGCGTCGCCCCCGCCTCCGCGGCCGTCTCCCCGGGCCTGCTCGCCACCGGCGACCTGGACACCGGCATCGCCTCCCTGCAGTCCCACCTCCGCGACCAGCCAAGGGACTTCAGCGGCTGGGCGACCCTGGGCCTCGCCTACATCGAACAGGCCCGCACCAAGGGCGACCCCTCCCGCTACCCCCAGGCCGAGCAGGCCTTCGAGCGATCGCTCGCCCTGCACGCGGACAACGACCAGGCCCTCGCCGGCCGCGCCGCCCTCGCCGCCGCCCGGCACGACTTCGAGGACGCCCTGAAGTACGCCGACCAGGCACTCAAGGTGAACCCGTACAGCGAACGCGCCCTGTGCACCCGCGTCGACGCCCTCGTCGAACTCGGCCGCTACGCCGACGCCTCCAAGGCCGCCGACACCGCCGACGACCGCCGCCCGGGCATCCCGGTCTTCACCCGTTACGCGTACGTGCACGAGCTGCGCGGCGACGTCCGGACCGCGGAGCGCGTGCTGGAACAGGCGCTCTCCTCCGCCGTCTCCCCCGGCGACATCGCCTACGTCGCCACCCAGCTCGGCCAACTCGCCTGGAACCAGGGCGACTACGACACCGCTCTCACCCACTACGCCCGAGCCCTCGCGGCCGACGAGAACTACGTCCCGGCGCTCGAAGGCCGCGCCCGCGCGCAGGCCGCGGGCGGCGACAGGACGGGCGCGCTCAAGGGACTGCGGGACGTCGTCTCCCGCTACCCCCTCCCCGGCCCGCTCGTCGAACTCGGCGAGCTGTACGCGTCAGCGGGCGACGAGGTGAAGGCCGACGACCAGTACGCCCTCGTCGACGCCTGGACGGCCCTCGCGCGGGCCAACGGCGTCAACGCCGACCTCGACACGGCCCTCGCGGCCGCCGACCACGGCGACAAGGCCTCCGCCCTGCGCGCGGCCCGCGCCGAGTGGGAGCGCCGCCACACCGTGCACACCGCGGACGCCCTCGCCTGGGCGCTGCACGTCAACGGCAAGGACGAGGAAGCCCTGCCCTACGCCCGCCAGGCCACGGCCACCGGCTACCGCAGCGCCGCGTTCCTCTACCACCGCGGGATCATCGAGCGTGCCACCGGCCGCGCCGAGGACGCCCGCGAGCATCTGCAGGCCGCGCTGAAGCTGAACCCCGGCTTCTCACCGCTGGGCGCCCGGGAAGCCCGTACGGCACTGAAGGACCTGGAGGCGGCCAAGTGAGCCCTCGTCGTCTGTTCGCCTCCGGTGCCGCCGTCCTCACGGCGGCCTGCTCGCTCGCGCTGTTCGCCTCCCCTCCCGCGAGCGCGCACCCCCTCGGCAACTTCACCGTCAACCGCTACGACGGCCTGGTCGCCGCTCCTGGCGAGTTGCGCGTCCACCATGTCGAGGACCTCGCCGAGATCCCCGCGACGCAGGCCGGGCCGGACATCGAGAAGGCCGGCATCACGGGATGGGCCCGGCAGCGTTGCGCGGACGCCGCGCGGGGCAGCGAGGTCACCGTGGACGGCCGCACGGTCGAGCTGACGCCGATCAGCAGCCACGCGCGCGTGCGGCCCGGTCAGGCGGGGCTCGACACGCTCCGAGTGGAGTGCCGGCTGACGGCACCGCTTCCCGAGGACGCCACGGTCACTCTGGGCTTCCGTGGCGCGGGCGCGCAGTCCGGCCCCGGCTGGCGGGAGATCACGGCGCGCGGCGACCGTATGACGCTCACCGACTCGGACGTACCGAAAGACTCGGTCTCCGGCGAACTGACCACGTACCCGAAGGAGCTGCTCTCCTCCCCGGCCGACACCAGGGCCGCGTCGCTGCGCGTACGCCCGGGCGGCCCCGCCCTCGCCGAGTCGGCGGAGCGGGACGCACCCGCCTCCTCCGTGCTGCCGCGCGGCGCCGACCGCTGGACGCGTGCCCTGGACGGCCTGGTCGCCCGGCACGACCTCACCGTCGGCTTCGCCGCGCTCGCCCTGGTCATCGCGATCTTCCTGGGCGCGATGCACGCGCTCGCCCCCGGCCACGGCAAGACGATCATGGCCGCGGTCGCGACGGCACGTGGCGGCCGGGCACGCCTGAAGGACGTCATGCCCCTGGCCGCCTCGGTGACGATCACCCACACCCTGGGCGTGGTCACCCTCGGTCTGCTGGTCACGGCCGGGTCCGCGGCGGCGCCCTCGGTGATCACCTGGCTGGGCATCGCGAGCGGCGCCCTGGTGATCGCGGCGGGCGCGACACTCGTACGCCGGGCGTGGCAGATCCGCAGGCACGGATACGGGCACGGGCACACCCACGACGACCACACCCATCCCCATCCCCACCCCCACGACCACACCTCCAACACTGACCACGCCTACGAGCGCCAGCCGGTCCTGGTCGCCGCCCACACCCACACCGCGACGGAAGCCTCCGCACCCGCACCCGCAAACCACCACGACCACCACGACCATCACGACCACACCCACACGCACCCCCACACACATGGCGTGCTCACACACACCCACGGCGGCTTCACCCACACCCACCCCACCGCCCCCACCCTCCGCGGCACGATCCTCCTCGGCTTCGCGGGCGGGCTCGTGCCCAGCCCCTCGGCGGTCGTCGTGCTCGTCGGCGCGGCGGCGCTCGGCAAGGCCTGGTTCGGGCTGCTGCTCGTCGTGGCGTACGGCGTCGGGCTCGCCCTGACCCTGACCGCGGCCGGGTTCGCGGTCGTCAAGCTGGGTACCGGAGTCACACGAGTACTGGACAAACGCCCCCGCTGGACCGCGCACCCGTTCACGACCTTCCTGCGCAGGACAGCTCCACTGGCATCCGCGCTCCTGGTCGTGCTGCTCGGGGCCGGATTGGTGTTCCAGGGGGCGGCATCCGTACTCGGCTGAGCTACTTTGGGGAAGAAATCACACGGAGTGGAGATTTCGCACGGATGCGAATGGGGGACGCCCGTGTCCGAAGAACACAGCAGTGAACGTCTCATCGCGGGCCGCTACCGCCTCCTGTCCCCGCTCGGCGAGGGCGGCATGGGCACCGTGTGGCGGGCCCGCGACGAGGTGCTGCACCGCGAGGTCGCGGTCAAGGAGGTACGCGCGCCGCACGGGCTCCCGGCCCCGGAGGTCGAGCGGATGTACGCCCGGCTGGAGCGCGAGGCGTGGGCGGCGGCGCGGGTCGCCAACCGCAATGTCGTCACGGTGTACGACGTGGCCACGCAGGACGGCCGGCCCTGGATCGTGATGGAGCTGGTCCGCGGCATCTCGCTGGCCGAGCTGCTGGACGCCGAGGGCCCGCTGAGCCCGCAGCGCGCCGCCCACATCGGCGCCGAGGTGCTGTCCGCGCTGCGGGCCGCGCACGACGCCGGGGTGCTGCACCGGGACGTGAAGCCGGCCAACGTGCTGCTGTCGAACGAAGGCCGGGTCGTGCTGACCGACTTCGGTATCGCGATGGTCGAGGGCAGCTCCGCGCTGACGATGACCGGCGAGGTCATCGGCTCCCCCGAGTTCCTCGCCCCGGAGCGTGCGCTGGGCCGCACCCCCGGCCCGGAGTCCGACCTGTGGTCCCTCGGCGTGCTCCTGTACGCGGCGGTGGAGGGCAACTCCCCGTTCCGTCAGGACACCCCGCTCAGCACGCTCCGAGCGATCGTCGACGACGAACTGCCCCCGCCGCACCGGGCCGGTCCGCTCACCCCCGTCATCGAGGGGCTGTTGCGCAAGGACCCGGCCGAGCGGTTGCCGGCCGACCGGGCGGAGCAGGACCTGCGGATCGTCGGCGCCGGAGGGACGGTGCGCGCGGACACCGTGCGGGGGGCTGCCCCGACCGTCGCGGCGTTCCCGTCGCCTACCGGGCCGACGGCCCCGGTCCCCTCGCCCGCGCCGACCCGGCCCGTCGGCCCGCCCGCCTCGACCACGACCCCCGACCGCCCCGACCGCAACCGCCGCGCCGCCCTCACCCTGATCGCGGGCATCGCGGTCCTCGCACTGGCCGTGGCGGGACTGACGTACGCCCTGCTCAACCGCGACGACGGCGGCGACAAGGCGGGCGGCGGGAGCACGACCACTCAGGAGGGCGGCGGGACTTCGCCCACGAAGAACACGGAGACCGAGGACGAGAACACCTCCGGCGCGGGCGAGAGCCCGCAACCGAGTCCGAGCCGTACCAGCGCTCCGGCGCCGCAGTCCGTGCGGGTGGCACTGACGGGCTCGAATCTGGAGTACGCCGGGCCCTGTCCGCCGCCGAGCGGTGACGCGCCCGCCTTCACGGCGGCGTTCACGGTGGGGCGGTTGCCGGCGGAGGTCACCTATCGCTGGGTGTCCAAGGACGGTGACGTGATGGATCAGGGCTGGAAGACCCTGTCGTTCCCGGAGGGCGGGGAACGGACCAAGCAGGACCGGGCGTTCGTGACGACGTACGACGACAGTGGGACGTTCGAGAACGAGATCAGTGTCGAGGTGCGCGACCCGGTGAAGACGAAGTCCGAGTCGGTGCCGTTCTCGGTCACCTGTGAGACGGAGACCCCGACGGGCGGGGTCTCGCAGGCGCCTACCGAGTCGCCGAGCGCGTAGCGCCCGGCGAAGCACCGGACGTTCAGGCCGCGCTGTTCAGCACCGGCAGATAACCACCCGACTGGCCCGCGGCCGTCGGGTGGTACGACTCGGGGATGTTGAGCCAGTTCACGGCGTGCATCCACGAGCTGCCGGAGCAGATCTCGTGCCCGGTGAAGGGGGGTCGCACGTCGGCGAAGGTGAAGCCGTGGTCCAGGGCGCGCTTCTCGGTAGCGGCGTCGATGTGGTCGGCGGCGTCGTTGAGCGCCCTGCGCTTGGTCTCGGACAGCCCGAGGCACCCGGACGCGCCCAGCTTGTAGAAGCGGGGGTAGCCGAGCACGACCACATGGGCGGACGGGGCCTTGGCCCGGATGGCCGAGTAGACGGTGTCGAGCCGGCCGGGCAGCGTCGAGTCGACGAACGCCTTGGCGGTGTTGATGCGTGCGACGCAGGCGCTGTCGGACTGGAGCACACAGGTCGTCATGATGTCGGCGAAGCCCGCGTCGTTGCCGCCGATGGAGATCGACACCAGTGCGGTGGCGGAGCTGAGCGGGCCGAGCTGACTGGCGGTCACATCACCCGTTTGAGCGCCCGAGCAAGCCGTGAAGTCGAACGACGAGGGTGAGTTGGCGGCGGCCCACAGGTACGGGTACGCCTTCGTGCTGCGCTTGCAGTCGCCGCTGGAGCTGATGTAGCTGCCCGCGCCGAGGCCCGAGGAGTAGGAGTCGCCGAGCGCCACGTACCCGCCGGTGGCGGCGGTGTCGGCGGCCTGCGCGGTGGCGGCCCCGGTGAGGGCGGTGCCGACGGCGAGGAGGAGTGAGGCGACGTATACGGAAAGTCGGGAACGTCTCATGGAACCTCCCTATAGCAGGATCTCTGCCTTAACCGTCGTACCAACTACGCGTGTTGACGGGAAGTGTCCATGCCAAGACTTTTCCGCTTATCACGGCCTGCAACCTATGAGCGCCCCATGAGTTTGATTTCGCGTCCATGACAAGCTTGTTGACAGACCGTCAACTCTCTTGTCGGTCACCCGTGCACCACAGATCCTTTACTTCGGCTTTGGAACGGGAACGCGACGTTCCGGGCTGTGCGCGCGACCACGCGTGCACCCCCCACATGTGCGCGCACCACATGCGCACCGCCTAGAGGAGGACTCCCTCGTAATGGCACAACTGCGTAGCAAGAAGCTCCGGTTCGCCGCGATAACCAGCCTGGCGGCCGCCACCCTCGTCGGCGGACTCACCTCCCTCCCCGCCCACGCAGCCCCCGCCGAGGGCAAGGTCCTGGCCGCCGGCTCCCCCACGGCGATCAAGGACAGCTACATCGTCACGCTGAAGAAGAGCGCCGGCCTCAAGGCGTCCTCGGCCGCCGGCAAGGACCTGGTCGAGGAGCACGGCGGCAAGGTGAACAAGACCTTCACCAAAGCGCTGAACGGCTATACCGCCACCCTCTCCGCGACCGAGGCGAAGAGACTCGCCGCCGACCCCGCGGTGGCCTCCGTCGAGCAGAACCAGCGCGTTCGGATGGACGCCACGCAGTCCAGCGCCCCGTGGGGCCTGGACCGCATCGACCAGACCTCGCTTCCGCTTTCCGGCACCTACACCTACCCGGACACCGCGGGCAGCGGCGTGACCGTGTACGTCATCGACACCGGCGTTCGCATCACCCACCAGGACATCAGCGGCCGTGCCGGCTACGGCTACGACGCGGTCGACGGCGACACCACCGCCTCCGACGGCAACGGCCACGGCACCCACGTGGCCACCACGATCGCGGGCTCGACCTACGGCGTCGCCAAGAAGGCGAACATCGTGGCGGTGCGCGTGCTCGACAACGCGGGCTCCGGCACCACCGCGGGTGTGATCGCGGGCATCGACTGGGTGACCAACAACCACTCCGGTCCCTCGGTCGCCAACATGTCCCTCGGCGGCGGCGCCTCCACCTCGCTGGACACGGCGGTCCGCAACTCCATCTCCAGCGGCGTGACCTACGCCATCGCGGCCGGCAACAGCAGCGCCAACGCCTCCTCGTACTCCCCGGCCCGGGTCACCGAGGCCATCACCGTCGGCGCCACCACCAGCTCCGACGCCCGGGCCAGCTACTCCAACTACGGCTCGGTCCTGGACATCTTCGCGCCCGGCTCCTCGATCACGGCGGGCTGGAACACCAGCGACACCGCGACGAACACCATCTCCGGTACGTCGATGGCCACCCCGCACGTCGCCGGTGCGGCCGCCGTCTATCTGGCGAGCCACACCTCGGCCACCCCGGCCGCGGTCGCCTCGGCCCTGACCTCCGGCGCCACCACGAACGCGGTCACCAGCCCCGGCAGCGGCTCCCCGAACCGGCTGCTGAAGCTGGTTCCGTGACCCACCCCCGCACCACCTGAACCACCGGTCCCCGCAGGCCCCACTCCTGCGGGGACCACATGCGCTCGTGCCGGATACGAACAGATGTCAAGAGGCCGTTCGCATCTTGACGGCCGACGCGGCGCTGAGCCACATTGAAGCCCGGCATCCGGCGCTTCGGGGGGCAAAGTCGCCAATGCAGACCTTACGTATCAAGACAGCTTCATCCAGAGCCGGGACTCAGGACGGCGAGCGTGCGCGACCAGGTCCGGGGAGGGACCTGACGCCGCTGCTCGCGGGTGCCGCGACGGCTGTGGGGGTCATCGGCGCGGTCCTCGCGCTCGTCGACTCGGGCTCGCCACTGCGCGGCCCCTTCACGCTCTTCTTCCTGCTCGCGGCGCCGGCCGGGGCCATCGCCGCCGCGCTGCGCGGGCTGGAACCCTTCGGCCGGACCGTGGCCGCGGTCGCGGGAGCGGTCGTCGTCAACATGCTGGTGACCCAGGGCATGCTGGCCGTGCACCGGTGGTCGGTACGCGGCGGGATCGTGGCCGTGACCGCGATCAGCGCCCTCATTCTCCTGCTGGTTCTGCTGCGGCGGCTGCGCGGCGGTACGACGCGAAGGCGGACTGACTGACGTGGACATCAGCGTGTACCGCCCCGGGGAGCTCAGCTCCGCCGACCGGGCGGCGTGGACATCGATGCAGTCCAAGGCCCATCTCCAGGGCTCAGCCGAGCTCGGCAACCCCTTCCTGTCGCCCGAGTTCGCGCTCGCCGTCGGCCGCTGCCGGCGCGGGGTGCGGATCGCGGTCGTACGGGAGGGCGGCGAGCCGGCCGCGTTCTTCCCGTTCCAGCGAACGGCGTCGGGCGTCGGGCGGGCCATCGGACTCGGCGTCTCGGACGCCCAGGGCGTGGTGCACCGGCCCGGATTCGCCTGGGACGCCCGGGAGCTGCTGAAGGCGTGCGGGCTCGCCGTATGGGAGTTCGACCACCTGGTGGAGGGCCAGGTGGCCTTCGGGGCGGACGCCTCCGGCGCATACCCGTCCCCGGTCATGGACGTCGACCAGGGGTACGAGGCGTATCTGGCCCAACTGCGCGAACGTTCACCGAAGTTCACCCGGACGACGCTCGCCAAGGAGCGCAAGCTGGGGCGGGATCACGACGGGGTGCGGTATGTGCACGACGAGCGTGATCCGGCCGCGCTGCGCACGCTGATGGACTGGAAGTCGGCGCAGTACCGCAGGACCGGGCGCAGCGACCGCTTCGCGCACGCGTGGATCACCCTGCTCGTGGAGCAGCTGTTCCACACCCGCTCCGAGCCGTTCGCGGGGATCCTGTCGGTGCTGTACGCGGACGGCAAGCCGATCGCCGCGCACTTCGGACTGCGCACCGAACGGGTGCTGGCCTGCTGGTTCCCGGCGTACGACCCGGCGTTCTCGAAGTACTCGCCGGGCCTGGTGCTGCATCTGCGGATGGCCGAGGCGGCCGCCGCCGACGGTATCGCGTATCTCGATCTCGGCCGGGGCCAGAAGGAGTACAAGGACTCCCTGAAGACACGTGAGCTGACGGTGTCGGAGGGGTGGGTGACCAGGCGTCATCCGGTCGCGTTCGGACACCGGGCACGCCGTGCGCCGTTCCGGGCGCTGCGCAACACCGTGCAGACACGGCCGGAGCTCTTCGAACCGGCGGACCGGCTCCTCAAGCGCATGGGGAAGATCCGCTCGGGGCGCAGCTAACTCCGGTCAAACCCAACAAAAACGTGAGGGCTCGTTCCAGCTCTTGCCATACAGGCTCAATCATCAATACCGTCGTACATCTCACCCGCATCGGACTGTCGGTAAGCGGCTCTAGGGGAGGGCTCAAGGACCGCGACGGTTCCGGGGTGGGGCGCGGTAGGGGGGTGCTCGGTGAAGGTGTCCGCACTTGTGACCGGGTCGTGCCGCGCGACCGGCTGCCGCTCTTCGACGGCCGGCCAGACATGCCAGCTCACCACACGTGTACGGAGATCCGTTCCTCCGTGCCGTGAGTGAGAAGAACCCCCCTTTCGAACCGGACACATAGCCGGGCCGCCCAGGGGCGGGCGGTCCACCGGACGAGAGGGACCTGACTCATGAGTTCTGTGCTGCACCCGGCCGTCGCGGACCAAGATCCGTCACCGGCCGGCAAGTACCGGCCCGTCTCCACCCACCTGGCCATCGCGCCGCCGGTGAGCGTGGTGATCCCGGCCATGAACGAGGCGGAGAACCTTCCGTACGTCTTCAAGACACTGCCGGACTGGATACACGAAGTGGTCCTGGTGGACGGCAACTCCACCGACGACACCGTCGAGGTGGCCCGTGAGCTGTGGCCCGACGTGAAGGTCGTGCGCCAGCGCGGCAAGGGCAAGGGGGATGCCCTGATCACCGGGTTCGAGGCGGCCACCGGCGACATCATCGTGATGGTCGACGCGGACGGCTCGGCCGACGGCAACGAGATCCTTTCGTATGTCTCCGCCCTGCTCTCGGGAGCGGACTTCGCCAAGGGTTCCCGCTTCGCCAACGGCGGCGGCACCGACGACATGACGCCGATCCGCAAGCTGGGCAACTGGGCGCTGTGCACGGCCGTCAACCGTAAGTTCGGCGCCCGCTACACCGACCTGTGCTACGGCTACAACGCGTTCTGGCGGCACTGCCTGGACAAGATCGACCTGGACTGCACCGGCTTCGAGGTGGAGACCCTGATGAACATCCGGGTCGTCAAGGCGGGGCTGAAGGTGCAGGAGATACCCAGCCACGAGTACCTCCGTATCCACGGCACGAGCAATCTGCGGGCCGTGCGGGACGGGCTGAGGGTGCTCAAGGTGATCCTGAAGGAGCGCTCCAACCGGCGTGCCCTGCGCCGCCGCACCGCCGCGGCGCACTCCCCGATGCTCGACTCGGTCCACTCGGTGCGGGGAGAGGTGTCTTGAGCGGTCCCGACATCTCCGTCGTGATCTGCGTGTACACCGAGGACCGCTGGGAGGACATCCTCGCGGCGGTCTCCTCGGTGCGGGCGCAGTCGTATCCGGCCCTGGAGACGCTGCTGGTCGTCGACCACAACGAGGCGCTCCTGGACCGGCTGACCAAGGAGTACAAGGAAGCGACCGATGTGCGGGTGTTCGCCAACGCGGGCCCCCGCGGCCTGTCCGCCGGCCGCAACACCGGCATCGCCGCCTCGTACGGCGAGGTGATCGCGTTCCTCGACGACGACGCCGTGGCCGAGCGGGACTGGCTGAGGCACTTCGCGGCCGGGTACGCCGATCCGCGCGTCATGGCCGTCGGCGGGCGCACGGAGCCGATCTGGGCGTCGGGACGGCGACCGGACTGGTTCCCGGAGGAGTTCGACTGGGTGGTCGGCTGCACCTACCGGGGCCTGCCGCGCGGCCGCGTCAAGGTGCGCAACGTCCTCGGCGGCAACGCCTCCTTCCGGCGTACGGCCTTCGACTTCGCGGGCGGCTTCGCCACCGGCATCGGACGCGACGGCGACCGGCTGCCGCTGGGCTGCGAGGAGACGGAGCTGTGCATCCGCCTGACCCGGGCCAAACCCGACGCGGTCCTGCTGATCGACGACCGAGCGGTGATCCACCACCGGGTGCCGAAGGCGCGCGAGCACTTCGGGTACTTCCGCACGCGCACCTACGCCGAGGGGCTGTCGAAGGCGCTCGTGGCCCGAAGTGTGGGTGCCGACAAGGGACTTGAGTCCGAGCGCCGGTACACCACCCGGGTCCTGCCGGCCGGGGTGGTGCGCGGGCTCCGGGACGCGGTGCTGGCCCGGCCGGGCGGTGCGGGGCGGGCCGGGGCGATCGTCGCCGGGGTGCTGACGGCGGCTCGTGGGTACGTCGTGGGGAGTGTCCGAGCGCGCCGGGGTGACGTTACGTACTCGCTGGCGGGGATCGAAGGGCAAGCGGGCACGGAGGGGGAACCGGGCATCAAGGGGGGAACGGGATGACCGACGCGCGGGTGCCGATCCTGATGTACCACGCCGTCTCCACCTCGCCGAACGATGCCACCCGCGAACTGTCGGTGGCGCCGGAGGCGTTCGCGGAGCAGATGGCGCTGATCGGCGACCTCGGTCTCACGCCCGTGCGGACCGCCGACCTCGCGGCACGCTGGCGGTCCGGCAGACCGCTGCCCGAGCGGCCGGTGCTGATCACCTTCGACGACGGCTATGAGGGCGTGCACCGGCACGCGCTGCCCGTGCTCGCCAAGCACGGCTTCGCGGCCACCGTGTTCGTCTCCACGGGCTGGCTGAAGGGCCCGCACGACATGGGCGGCGGCCTGGACACCATGCTCGACTGGGACCAGGTCCGCGAACTCGCCGAGGCGGACGTCGAGATCGGCGGCCACAGCCACACACATCCGCAGCTCGACCAGCTCCCGGACGGCAGGCTGCGCACCGAGCTGATCCTCAGCAAGGAGATCATCTCGGACCGGCTCGGCACCGTCCCGGCCTCGTTCGCCTACCCGTACGGCTACTCCAGCCGCCGGGTGCGCGACGCGGTGCGCGAGACGGGGTACGCCCAGGCGCTCGCCGTCAACAACGGCCTCGCACGGCGCCGGCAGGGGCCGTACGCCCTCACCCGGCTCACCGTGCGCCGCACCACCGGCATCGAGGAGTTCGGGCGGATGGTCGAGGGCCGTGCCATCGCCCGCGCCTTCGCCAGGGACCGCGCCCTCACCAAGGGGTACGCCGTGGTCCGCAGAGCCCGACAGGTCCGCCGGAAGGCCATCAGTTCCCGTGTCTGACACGACGACCACGACCGAGCCCGCATCCACCGACGCGCCGGCGCCCGAGCAGTCGGGGCGCCGGCTTCGCCTGCCCGGCATGGGCAGGTCCTCCGGCGGCAGCCAGCTGTTCCGCAACGCCTACGCCCTGATGATCAACACCGGCGTCTCCGCCGTGCTGGGGCTGGGTTTCTGGCTGGCCGCCGCCCGCTACTACTCCGAGTCCGCGGTCGGCCAGGGATCCGCCGCGATCGCCGCGATGAAGTTCCTCGCGGGTCTGACCGCGGTGACGCTGACAGGCGCGCTGGCCCGCTTCATCCCGGTGGCGGGACGCAGCAGCGGCCGGCTCATCTTCCGGACGTACGCGGGCAGTTGTGTGATCGTGGCGCTGGCCGCGGGCGTCTTCCTGCTGACGCTGGATCTGTGGGGGCCGTCGTACCGGTTCCTGAGCGGGCCACGGGGCGGGCTCTTCTTCGTCGTGGCCGTCATCGCCTGGAACCTGCTCACCCTTCAGGACGGCGTGCTGACCGGGCTGCGCAGCGCGGTGTGGGTGCCGGTCGGCAACACCGTGTTCTCGGCGGTGAAGCTGGGGCTGCTGGTGGCCTTCGCCGTGGCGATCCCCACCGCCGGGGTCTTCGTCTCCTGGGTCGCGGCCATCGCGGTGTCGGTGCTGCCGCTGGGCTGGCTGGTGTTCCGGCGTCTGGTGCCGCGCCATGTGGAGGCGACCGCTGACCGCACCAGCCCGCCGTCCCTGAAGGAGATCGGCAGGTTCCTCGCGGGCGACTACACCGGCTCGCTGTTCTCGCTTGCCGTGGTCTATCTCATCCCGGTGATCGTGGCCGCGCGGGTGTCCGCCGAGGACAACGCGTACTTCTACATCACGGCCACGATCGGCGGCACGGTCAATCTGCTCGCCATCAACATGGGCGCCTCCCTCACGGTCGAGGGCTCGCACGACCCGAGGCGGCTGGCCGCCAACACCCGGGCCGCGCTGAAGCGCATGGCGCGGATCATGGTGCCGGTCTCCGCGATCCTGTTCTTCGGGGCGCCGTGGATCCTGGGCGTCTTCGGCACGGGCTACGCGGACGCGGCCACCCCGCTGCTGCGCTGGTTCGCGCTCGGCGCGCTGCTGCGGGTCGTCATGGAGACGTACTTCGCGGTCCTTCGCGCGCAGAGCCGTACCGCCGGACTGGCATGGCTGCAGGGCCTGTTGTGCACCCTGGTGCTCGGTCTGACGCTGCTGCTGCTCCCCCGGATGGGCCTGACCGGCGCCGGCGTCGCCGAGATCGCCGCTCTCTCGGTGATCGTCGCCATCGCCGCGCCCAAGCTGTACAGGACCGTGCGGGCGACGTCGGCCGAGGTGCCCGAGGACGCGGCCCCCGACGGTGACCTCGCCGATCTGGGGGCGCGTGAGGTGCCCGAGGGGGCGCGCAGGCGGGGGCCCGCCTGGGCGCTCGACACCGACACCCTCGCGCTCGGCATCCATGTCGACTTCGACCACCTGGAGCGGCGACCCGACGTCCGCCCGGGACCGGGCACACCGCCCACCGGCACCCCGCGGGTCCACCCGGAGCACCGCCCGACCTGGGCGCGCACGCCCGAGGTGGGGCTGCCGGTGGAGGAGAGGGAGCCCGGCTCGGAGGCGTCGACGGGGCCCGCCGAGGTGGACGCGCCGTTCGAGGCGGAGTTCGACGCGGGCATGGGCGATGAGACCGCCGTACCGGAAGAACGCGAAGAGGCTGCCGTACGGCAGGAGTCCGCCGTACCGGAAGAGCCGCCCATGCGCGAAGACGAGCCGTCCGTACGACAGGCCGACGCGCCCGCGCTCACCTGGCGCGAGCGGCTGCTGCCGACCCGTCTCGGGGTGATCCTCGGCTGTCTGCTGATCGCCGCGCTGCTGCTGTACTGGGTGCCCGCGCTGCGGCTCGGCGAGAGCGACCTGGACGGCATGGGCGGGCTCGGGCTGATCTCGGTGCTGCCGCCGCCGACGCTGCTCGGGGCCGGACTGCTGGCGGTGACGTTCGCCTCGCTGCTCTGGCTGGGGCGCGAGCACAGGGCGCTGCTGCTGGTCACGCTGCTCGCCACGGTCGTGTCGCTGCACGCCCTGCCCGCGCTGATCGAGACCGAGCCGCGGTTCGCGACGGCCTGGCAGCACCTCGGCTTCCTCGACCACATCGACCGCACCGGGTCCGCCGTGCCCGATCTGGACGCGCGCTGGAGCTGGCCGGGCTTCTTCGCGGTGGCCGCGTTCGTCGCGCAGGCCTGCGGGGTCACCGACCTCACCGGGATCATCCGCTGGTGGCCGCTGGCCATGCAACTGCTGTACCTGGTCCCGATGTTCCTGCTGGTGCGGTCGATGCGGGCGAGCTGGCGGGCCCAGTGGACCGGCATCTGGGTCTTCGTGCTCAGCGGCTGGGTCGGCCAGGACTACTTCTCGCCGCAGGGCTTCACCTATCTGCTGTACCTCGCCTTCGCGGCGATCCTGCTGGTCTGGTTCCGCGCGCCGGGCGTGATCTGGACGAAGCGGCGGCCCGGCGAGGTCGAGGTCGAGCCGACGGACCGGCGGCAGCGGGCCGTGCTGCTGATGGTGGTGACCGGGCTGTTCGCGGCGAGTGTCCCGGCCCACCAGCTCACGCCGTTCGTGATGCTGGGCGTGCTGACGGCGCTGGTCCTGATCGGCAAGTCCGAACTGCGCGGCCTGCCCATCCTGTTCGGCGTCATGGTGACGGTCTGGATCGGCTTCATGGCCGAGCCGTACTGGTCCGGCCACTTCGACGAACTCTTCGGCGGGGTCGGCGGCGTCGGCTCCAATGTGACCTCGTCGGTGTCCGGTCGTATCGAAGGCGGCAGCTCCACCCACAAGCTCGTGCTGTACACGCGCGTGCTGCTGGCCGGCGGGGTGATGGCCTTCGCCTGCTGGGGCTGGTGGCGCCGGCGCTTCCACAACTACCGGGAGCGCTCGCTGCTCGTCCTCACCTTCGTGCCGTTCCTGGGCTTCGGCATGCAGTCGTACGGCGGTGAGATGGCCCTGCGGGTGTTCATGTTCGCCCTGCCCGGCGCGGCCCTGCTGACCGGCCTCGCCTTCTTCCCGCGCACCGGCGTCACGGCCAAGGAGCGCGACAAGGACCGGGTGAGTCTCGCCCCGCTGGCCGCGCTCATGGCGGGCCTGGTGCTCATGGGCGGGTTCCTCGTGGCGCGTTGGGGCAACGAGCCGTTCGAGCGAGTACGGCCCGGCGAGGTCGCCGCCATGGAGTACGTGTACGCCCATGACGATCCGAGCCTCAGGCTGCTGTGGCTGAGCAGCGACCCGGTGAACGATGTGACGCCGGCGATGCCGTGGGGTGCGCGGGACATGGAGAAGGTCTCGTACCTGCCGACGCAGGCGCCGGTCGACCCGGTGCTGGTGTCGGGCCTGGTGAAGGCGCTGAAGGACGCGGGCCCGAACTCGTATCTGATGATCAACCGGGGTCAGGTCACCTATCTCCGGCTGGACGTGGGCTACTCCGTGACCTGGGAGTCCCGGCTGATCCAGAACCTGGACAGGCGGCAGGAGCTGAAGAAGGTCTTCGGCAACGCCGACGTGACGATGTACGCGCTGCGCAAGCAGCCTGCGGGCGAGGTGCCGAAGGCCGATCCCGGGCCGATCGGACCGCAGGTGACCTGGACGCCGTGGTCGGTGGTCGGGGGGCTCGCGGCACTCGCGCTGATCGTGCTGCTGATGGCCCGCGAGATCGTCCGGGTGGCGCTGGCGCCGAGCGTGCGGCAGCTGCGCTGGCTGCAGAGCAGCTTCTGGTTCTCGCTGCCGCTGCTGGCGGTGCTGCTGGCCTCGTTGGTGCAGCGGTTCCTGACGATCAAATAGGCGTCGTGAATAGGGGGCGTGAAATAGGGGGCGTGACGGTCAGGTGGCTCAGCGTTTGAGCCACCTGACCTCGTAGGCCTGGAGTTCGACCTTCTCGCCGTCGATCTCCGCGTCGATCTGCCGGTCTCGGGTGTTCACGGCCAGGACCACACTGTCGGTGGCCAGGACCCGGACGTCGGGCTTGTCCACGGACACCGACCTGTACCCGGTCCCCGGCCGGAACTCCTTGCTGAACCGCGCGACCAGGTCGTACATCGGCAGCTTCGCGCCGCCGCCCGCCTTGTCGGTCGGCGTCCACAGACAGCCGGGGCAGTCGCTGCCCTTCTCCTTCTCCGGGTTCCAGTAGAAGGCGGAGGTGGCGCCGCCCTCGGCCAGCGCCATCATCCCGGCGGCCTGCACGGCGACTCGGCGGGCCTCGGACCAGCCCCTGCGCTCGTCGTGGCCGTCGGCGGGCTCGACGTAGTACTCGGCCCACCACAGCGGCAGGTCGCCGGTCTGCTTGCGAACCCATCGGCTCACGGCCGTGAACTTGTCGGTGGCCGTGAACTCGTCGGGCAGGAGCTCGTCGTCCCGGGTGTAGCTGGAGCCGTCCACCACGACGAAGTCGGCGCCGGTCCTGTGCTCGTTCCAGTACTCGAAGGCGTCGACGATGCGCTGGTCCAGCGCGCCCCAGGAGCCCTTCAGAGCCGTCGAGGCCTCCTCCGCGCGCGGGTCGACGCTGTCCATCACGAGGTACGGCCCGCCGACCATGATCTCCGGGTTGACCTTCTTCAACGCCTTGTAGACGAGGTTGTAGAGCTTGGTGTAGCCCTCGTGGTCCCAGCGGGCCTCGGCGTCGTTCCAGAAGCCCTTGAACTCGTTCCAGACGATGAAGTGGCGTACGTCCGGGTAGCGCTTGGCGACGGTCACGGCGAGCGCGGCGAAGTCGTCGAAGTGCTCGGGGTCGGGCGCCGTCTCCAGGGCGCCCTGGCTCCAGTCGGTGTTGTCGACGCCGGCCTCGCCGCCCTTCATCCAGTCGGGGGCGCAGCACAGGGTGACGACCGGAGTGCTGCCGGAGGCGCGGACGAAGTCGATCCGGCGGTCCATCGCCTCGAAGTCGTAACGCCCCCTGACCGGCTCGGGGTTGTCGGCGCCCCACCCCATGATGTGCTGGATCTGCGGCAGCCCGCCGGCGTCCGCGAGCCGTCCCTCGACCCGCTTGACGGCGGCGGAGGCGCCCTCGTCCGCGCTGTGCTCGGTGTGGGTGAAGCCCCAGCCCACCTCCGGATTCGTCGCGTCCGGTGTGGCGGTCGGGGTGCCGTGCGGCTTGTCGCCGTCCCGTGAGGTTCCGTCGGTGTTCACGCCGTTCCCCGGAAGCGTGTTGAGGAGGGTCACGACCAGCGCCAGAGCCGCCGCGCCCACACCGAGCAGCGCGGTGAGCCGCCACCGCCGCGCCCCCGAATTCCACCCATGACGTCCCATCAAGGACAACGGTAACGGGGGTGCCGGCCGCTGGGGCCGTTTCGGCGTTACCCGGTCCTGCCCGCATGGTGGAACAGGACGGACGGGAATACGGAGGAAGGATCGGACACAGCCACCACCGGGCGTTGTCGCACGGAAACGGGGTGCACACGGCGCTTTCGTGCCCGATCATGGCCGCATGTCTGCGAACCCACACGACGCTCTGCCGATCCGGCTCAACGTCGACGACAGCGACTCGCCGTCCGACGTCGTCGACGCGCTGTTCCTCGGCCGCTTCGCGACGGGCGAGCAGCCGTACTCGCACGCGGTGAACATCGACCGCGTACGGTCCGGGGCGACCCTCCTGCCGCCGGGTGCCCGGGTGCTGCGCACCGCCCGTGACGACGACCGCAGCGCGACGCTGGCCGAGGGCGACGGCTGGACCCTGCTGATCTCCCGCTGGAACCGGGGCGCCGACGTCACCGTGACCGCGACCAGTGAGGAACTGGCGGCGCGGGTGCTGGGCGAGGCGACGGACGGCGCGGCGGACGAGCCCGAGCCGCAGCCGGAGAACGTGACCATGGGCTTCTGGTACGTCTCCCCCAGGCGCGGCCCGCACCGCACCACCCGGCAGATCTCGGCGGGCACCTGGGACGAGGTGCGGACCAACTACACCGCGCCGGTGGCCGATGCGATGGACCGCCTGATGAAGACGACCCCGGAGGACATCGCGGGCCGTCTGCTCCTGCTGCACGGCCCGCCGGGCACCGGCAAGACATCGGCACTGCGCACGCTCGCCCGCTCGTGGCGGGACTGGTGCCAGGTGGACTGCGTGCTGGACCCGGAGCGGCTCTTCTCCGACGTCGGCTATCTGATGGACATCGCGATCGGCGAGGACGACTCGACGGGCAAGGGCCGCTGGCGGCTGCTGCTCCTGGAGGACTGCGACGAGCTGATCCGGGGCGAGGCGAAGCACACGGCGGGCCAGGCGCTGTCGCGGCTGCTGAACCTGACCGACGGCCTGCTGGGCCAGGGCCGCAACGTCCTGGTGGGCGTGACGACCAACGAGGACCTGGAACGCCTGCACCCCGCCGTCGTCCGCCCCGGCCGCTGTCTGGCCCGCATCGAGGTGGGGCCGCTGACGCGCCGGGAGGCGGTGAACTGGCTGGGCACGGACGAGGGCGTCGGCCGGGAGGGCGCCACGTTGGCGGAGCTGTACGCGCTGAAGCGGGGCACATCCCCGACGTCGGTGCCGGATCCGCGGGAGGGGGCGGACGCGGGGCTGTATCTGTAGCGGGGTGCTTTGATGGACGTATGACCCTGTTCGTCGGGACCTCGGGTTGGCAGTACCGGGACTGGCGGGACGTGTTGTACCCGCCGGACGTTCCCATGCGGCGGTGGCTGGAGGAGTACACGACGCACTTCGCCACGGTCGAGATCAACAACGCCTTCTACCGGCTGCCGACGCGGGAGAACTTCGAGGCGTGGCGGGACCGGGTGCCGGCGGACTTCGTGGTCGCGGTGAAGGCGAGCCGCTATCTGACCCACATCAAGCGGCTGCGGGATCCCGAGGAGCCGGTGAACCGTCTGATGACCCACGCCGAGGGGCTGGGCGCCCGCCTCGGCCCGGTCCTGCTCCAGCTGCCCCCCACGCTGCGGGCGGACGCCGATCTGCTGGACGCCTGCCTGGCGTGCTTCCCGTCGCGTACGCGCGTCGCGGTCGAGCCCCGGCACGACAGCTGGTGGACGCGGGAGGTCCGTGAGGTCCTGGAGTCCCGGGGTGCCGCCCTGTGCTGGGCGGACGTCGAGTCCCGTCCAGCGACACCGCTGTGGCGCACCACCGACTGGGGCTACGTCCGCTTCCACGTGGGCCGCGCGCGGCGTTGGCCGCACTATGGCCGGCAGGCGCTGGACACCTGGGCCCGTCGCATCGCGGAGACCTGGCCGGACGACGAGGACGTGTACGCGTACTTCAACAACGATCCGACGGGGGCGGCGGTGGAGGACGCGGCGGTGTTCGGGACAGCGGCGACGTCGACGGGCCTGACCGTGACCCGCACCCCATGACCTCCGCGCCGTTCAGGACAACGCGCTACTTCCCGTAGGCCGCCCGCAGGGCATCGCGCACGGCCGTCAACGCGTCAGCCTCGGTCAGCCCCAGCCGACGGGCACGCTCGACGTAGGTCTGGGCGGCCGCCGCGAGCTCCCGTTCCGCCGCGGAGCCCGCCGCGGCCACGAACGTGCCGTTGCGCCCCCGTGTCTCGATCACCCCGTCGCCCTCCAGCGCCCGGTACGCCTTGGCGACGGTGTTGGCCGCCAGCCCCAGGGACTCGGCCAGTCCCCGCACGGTCGGCAGCCGGTAGCCCACCGGCAGCGCCCCCGACCGCGCCTGCTCCGAGATCTGCGCCCGCACCTGCTCGTACGGCGCGGCACTGTCGTCGATGTGGATCTTCAAGGTCACAGGCCGATTGTCCCGTACCCGCCGGAAAATGAGAGGCATACCCGCGCATCCACCCGTAGCGTGCGCCTTCATGACCGTGATCGTGCGCGACCTCCGCCTCGAAGTGCCCACCGACATCGAGCGCTTCGCCCACAGCCGCCATCTCGCTCTCCCCTACGTCCTGTGGACAGCGGAAGGCATCACCCACCGCCAGGCCCACACCCACCCCGACGCCCACTACCGCTCGCTCGTCGCGGAGGAGGACGGCGAGACGATCGGCACGGCCCAGGTCGGCATCGCGTACGACAGCCCGGAGCCCGGCCAGGGCTACCTCAACATCTATGTGCGTCCGGACCGCACACGCCGCGGCGCCGGCGGGCTCCTGGTCCGCGCCGCCGAGGAGCACCTGAGCGCGCTGGGTGCGACGAAGCTGTTCTCCTGGGTCCTCGACGAGCCGGACAACCGTGCGTTCGCCGAGGGCCACGGCTATCGCGCGAGCCGCTCCGCCCACTTCCTGCGTCTGGACCTGGTGAACACCGCGCTGCCGCCGCTTCCGGACCTCCCGCCGGGTGTCGAGCTGCGCGCGGCCGCCGACTTCGCCGACGACCCGCGCCCCGTCTTCGAGCTGGACGCGGAGACGGCATCGGACGAACCGAGCGACGTCGGCGTCGAGTTCACGGACTACGAGGCCTGGATCGAGGAGACCTGGAAGCACCCGCTCCTCGACCGGGACCTGACCTCGGTCGCGGTCGTCGACGGCCGTCCCGTCGCGTTCAGCGTCGCCTACACGGACGGCACCGCCCGCTACTCCACGGCGATGACCGGCACCTCCCGCGCCTTCCGCGGCCGCGGCCTGGCCAAGCTCGCCAAGAACGACTCCCTGCACCGCGCCCGCGCCGCCGGCTACAAGGAGGCGTTCACCGGCAACGACGCCGACAATGAACCCATGTTGGCGATCAACAGGTGGTTCGGGTACGAGATCTGCGCTTCGGAGGTCCGCTATGTCCGCGAACTCGGCTGACCAGGGCGGACGCCCGCTGGACGTGGTCCTCGTCAAGGGCGGCCGTACGAAGATCCGTTACTCGGCCGAGCTGCTCGCCGACGACGGCACGCGCGTCGCCGTGCGGGCTCCCTGGTCCGGCGACGGCGTCCGCGACTTCGGCTTCGTCCGCTTCGAGCCGGGCGACGTCTTCACGGAGTACTACTGGCGCGACCGCTGGTACGCCGTGAAGGAGGTCCGCGACGCCACGGGCGCCCTCAAGGGCTGGTACTGCGACATCACCCGCCCGGCCACGGTGACCGGCACCGAGCTGGTCGTCGAGGACCTCGACCTGGACCTGTGGCGCTCCGCCGACGGCACGGACGTACGCCGCCTGGACGAGGACGAGTTCGCCGAGAGCGGCCTGGCGAAAACGGATCCCGAGGCGGCCGCCGCGGCGATGGCAGCCCTCGACGAGCTGGAGACGTTCGCCACCACCGAGGGCGGCCTGGAGTCGCTGCTGGCCTAGAGACGCTCCGCGTCACCACCCTCTCCGATCAGCACACCTGGGCGGTGGCCACCACGGCGTACCGCTCGTCGTCCACGGCCTTCCCCCACAGCGACTCATCGTCCGACAGACGCTCCACACGCACCTGCCCGACGAGCGGC
>NZ_JBVKCZ010000049.1:0-62456 GCF_055634335.1 Streptomyces sp. NPDC111802
ACGCCAGCACCAAGCCCGCATCAGCCACTACAAACGACGCGGACACAGTCCCTGAAACTGCCCAGCAATCAGAACAAGCACCGTTGCAGTACTAGTAGGCCCGACGCACGGCCATGTCACAACAGGGACACATGACCTCCAACCACCGCCCCATATGCGGTCATGATGCCCCGTAGTACGGATCGCCTTGGGGGGAACCATGCGCCGCACCATCACCGCCCTATCCGCCGCCCTGATGCTCACCCTGGCAGGCTGCGGCTCCAGCGACGACGGTAGGCCGGCTGCCAAGGCGAGCCCCAGCGTGAACAGGGCAGGCCAGTTCATCACCGCTTCGCAGGAGCTGGAGTTCACCACCATGCGGCCGTCGAACGACGAACTGCTGACGTACCCGCCGCGTTGGTGCAAGGAGTTGGAATCGGGGCACAGCGTGGAGTGGATGTTCGGGGGTGGCGGCTTGTATCCGATCAGCGAGGAGTGGGGCACGCAGAGGACGGATGCGAACGAGCTGCTGGTCGCTGGGGTGAAAGCATATTGTCCGAAGCGTCTGCCTGCGGTGCAGGACGAGTTGCGGGCCACCGTCTACACCAGCGACGACTGCGCAGAGCTGCTGGAGAGGAACTACCAAGAGGACAACGTCCAGGACGCATCGGACGACGTGGAGTGCCGTGGCCTCACGGAAGAGCAGTACCGGTCGGCGGTGAAGGACGTTCTGACCGGGCACGTGAACGACATCATGGACGACGCGACCGACGAGGTCATGTACGACGAGATCTGGGGCTCGCTGGACACAGAGACTCAGCAGACGGCGCGCGATTTGATGCTGGCTGACGGTCCAGAGCCTGTGGGGATTCTGTTGGAGAACATGGTGAACGATCCGTCAGTGGGTACGACGGAGATGGCGGAGTACTTCTACGACGAGAAGTGCTGAGCTGAACCGTTGCGGCCTGCTTCGGTGGGGCTGCGGCAGGCGTTCAGGCTGCACCCGGTGTGCGTGGCAGAGGTCGTGGGCCCGTTCCAGCCGAGCGAGTACGCATAGATCACGGCACTCGCCTACCCATGGGGGTGACCCATGAGGTAACAGGCTGGATGCGACACGCAGTTGTAGGAGACTGCCCGGATGGTTGATCCGATCAGCGCCGCTGGTCCATCCGCGGCGAAGGCCCTGGCCTCCGCGCTCACGAAGCGACTCCAGTCCCGGGCCGGGGTACGCCTCGGGAGCCGAGACGAACGGCGCCAGGTGTACGACCGGTTCCAGGCATCGGTGATGGACGCGAACCTTGTAGTCACCGCTGTGCTGCTGGAACAGCAGCTGTACACGACCTGGGTGGGCAAGCGGCGTTGGAGTTTCACGCTCCAGCCGTTCGAGGCGCAGCGAGCCGCCAAGGAAGGTCTGCACAAGCTGGCCCACGCCCAAGGCCAGGTTCTCCACGCCTACCTGGACCTGCGCCTCGTTGCCAACCCTGATCCTCTCCGCGCGGCAGACGCCGTACTGGAGCAGGTCATCGAACTGTTCGATCATGGCTCGTCCAGCACGGCCGACGAGGTGATGGAGGCGACGAACAAGGTCGTGGAAGCACAGCGCGAGTTCACAGACGTCTGCCGCGATGACCTCTGGTACCTGCCCCAGAAGTGGCAGATCTACCGTCGAGGATGGTGGGCAGCCCGCCAGTGGCGTCGGCGCCGGGCTACTTGATGGTGCCGGTCCAGTTCGGGTCTTCGCCGAGGAAGCTGCCGCGCTCCAGCCACGCATCGTCCGTGCGGCTCATGGTGAACAGGACCTCCTTGCCGTCGCTCTTGGCGAGGGAGTACTCGGAGGTGAACGTCGCGGAGCGGCCGGCGGCGAGGCGCCCGGTCGCCTGCTTGGAGCTGACCTCGACGTACAGGAACTCGGTCTGTCCGCCGGTAGTGGCGCCCTCGGCGTTGTAGCCGAAGCCGTCCAGGTCGTACGCCTTCTTCGTGCCGTTGGTGATGGTGAAGGTGACGCGGAACGGCGTCTGGTCGGCGTCGGGCTTCGTGTCGTACTCCCCCCACTTGGTGATGGTGCGGATGCTGTCGACCTACGTCGCCGACGTCTGGGAGTCCGAGGAGGCGTTCCGCCGGTTCAGTGAAGTCGTCCTGCCGCTTTTACGGGGGGCCGGTGCTCCGGAGGTGGAGCCGAAGATCTACCCGGTCTTCAACTTGGTGACCCCGTAGTCGTCGGTCTTCTGGTACACGACGGGCTGAGGCATGCCCCTCCGCCCCCGTCCTCAAGGAATGCTGCGACTCAACAAGGCGGATCGCCACTGGAGCGATCCACAAAATCACAGGTCAACGCAATTTCTGCGGTAGCCCTCCCGCGACCAGCGGCCACGCTGAAGGGCTCACTGACAGTTGGCATGTAGACCATCTGTGATCAGCGGGTGGGCACACCCGGTCGATGGGGAGAAGGCGATAGACGTCGTCATGGATTCCCCTGGGGCCCAATCAGGTAGGTGTGAGCCGACCAACCCGGTGTGGCTGCGGCTGCCTGGCTGGCTTCCGGTTACGTTCGCGGGGGCTAATACTCCAGCCGTAGTTCGTGATCTCGATCGTGAGGGGCGCCGAGGAGGCAGCTGGCAGCGTCGATCATCTGGACGAGACCGACCACGCTGTCGCGGGCGTTCGTTTCCTTTGCGCGCCAGAGGCCGGGCCAGGCACGGGGCCGGGGGCGCACGAAGATACCGAGCGGCAAGGCCGTATGCTGCAGTGGGCGAGGCAGGCGCTGCTCACGCGTCGTCTCCATTCTTTGCAGTTGGGTGACCCCATTTCGTATCAGGTACCCGACGAACGACCTGGAGGTTGACCGGTGATCACTCTGACCGCAGTCGGAGGAGTAGCACTGGTCGAACTGGGCATGGCTCTGACTCCGGGACCGAACATGGTCCACCTCGCCTCCCGCGCGATCACCCAAGGCCGCAGGGCTGGCCTGGTTAGCCTCAGTGGTACCGCCGTGGGATTCGTGTGCTATCTGCTGGCCGCGGCTGCGGGCCTGTCCGCGTTGTTCGCCGCCGTGCCGGTGGCATTCACGGTGGTCAAGCTTGCCTGGGCCGCCTACCTGGCCTACCTCGCCTGGGGCATGCTCAAGCCCGGCGGCCGCTCGCCCTTCGCCCCGGCCCAAGACCTGCCTCCGGTCTCCGATGCCCGCCTGTTCTCGATGGGGCTACTGACCAACCTGCTCAACCCCAAGATCGCTCTTATGTACGCCGCCCTACTGCCCCAGTTCTTGGACCCGCAGGCAGGTCCGGCCTGGGGACAACTCCTCCAGCTCGGTGGTGTGCAGATCCTCGTCGGCATCTCCGTGAACGCTCTGATCATGCTGGGCGCAGCACGGGTCTCCGGGTTTCTGGCCGCCCGGCCCCGCGCCATGACCGCCCAACGGTTCACAGCAGGCGGCCTGCTCGGCGCGTTCGCGCTGCGCACCGCCCTGTCCCGCACTGCTGTCTCCACCTGAGGTTCCCCCTCTGCGCGGGGGGTGGCTGACTAGGCCCTGTCCGGGCGCTTCAGCCGAGAGAGATGAAGCGGTCCAGCCGTGAGACGACCTGCCGCAATGCATCAACGGATCCCGCGGCGTCATCCGCGAGCTCCAGGGCGTGATCCGCTGAGCGGAACTGCGACTCGCTCAGGGGCACCGTCGAAGCGGGTGGGGACCGCGAACGGGGAGGGATCCGGCCGCAGGCTACTAGCCAGCCGATCATGTGACTGGCGTCCTGTCGGATCGCTGTTCGGGGCATGGGGCGAGGTGATCTGACGGATGCGGAGTGCGAGCGGCATGAGCTGTTCCTGCCGGTCAGCAATGGCCGTTGTCGCCCGGCGACGGGAGCACCGGCAGGCGATCGACGGCATTTCGCACCGGGTGCGGACCGGGGTGCAGCGGCGGGATGTGCCCGAGCGGCTCGGGCCGTGGAAGACGGTCTACGAGCGCCATCGACTGCCCGATCCGCGATGCCGCCAGGGCCGCCGCTACCGGCTCGGTGCACTGCTGGCCCTGTGCGCCCTCGCCGTGCTCGGCGGGGCCTCGACGCTGGTGGCGATCGCCCGATTCGCGACCGGGGCACCCGAGGAGGTCCGGACCCGCCTGGGTATGGCCGGGCGGGTGCCGCGCGCCTGTACGCTCGGCCCGCTGCTAGCTCGCATCGACGGCGACGCGCTCGATGCGGCCGTCGGCTCCCGGTTGGCCTGCCAGCTTGGTTCGTCGCCGGCAGTGCCGCCATCAGGCAGGCGATCCTCGACCGGCAGACGGAACAAGATCAGCCGGGGCTGCCATGACGTCAAGGCTCATCCTGCCGGCCTGTGCGTGCTCAGCGGACGAAGGACCGGACGGATGTGCAGACGTAGGCCAGCAGGACGAGCAGGAAACTGGCCCCCGCCAGTAGCCACTGGAGCACACCGGCCTCGTGCCCCAGCAGCGTCGGACTCCAGCCCCAGAACACCGCCACGGCCAGCGCGGCACGGACCGTCTGGACCGGCGCCGACCCGGCCAGCCGCTGCAGCACGTCGGCCTGCGGTGCGAGAGTGAAGACAGCGCCCGGAACGCCCCCGAAGAAGACCATGATGACGATGAAGGCGAGCAGGGATGCGACACCCAGCTCGTCGTCCGCGAAGGCGTTCCAGCGTGCTTCGGCGAGCACGCGCAGGTTCTTGCTCTCGTTGACGTAACCGCCCAGCCCCGGTGCCGATCTGGCCCACAGCACGTCGACCTCGGTGCCGGCACGGGGCCGGTCGTAGGTGTAGGCGCCACGCACGGGGAGCCGTCCGGGGCCGCCGGGCACGGAGACCACGAGCCGTGAGACATACCCCTTGACGGCATGCTCGTCGGTCAGCTCTTCGCGGATCGCCTGCGGCCCGCCCACGACGGTCGCCGTGCTGGCCTCGGCGCCCGCCGTGCGCAGGTCGTCGAGCTTCTCACCCGCGTTGGCCGACGTCAGCAGCGCGACGAAGAAGGCCCCCGAGGCGAACGCCACCAGCGCCCAGACAGCGCCGGTGCGCAGTTTGATCCACGCCCGGGCATCGTCGAGGTCGCTGAAGGAGAACCCGAGGGCCTCACTGAGCGACACGGATCCGGACACGGACCGCCGATCAGCCACCTTCGACAAGGACACCGGCTCTCCCGGCGTCCTGTTCTCCCGGGGCAGCACTCGCAGACCCCACAGCGCCAGCACGCGTACCACCGCACACGCCACGGCGACGGCTCCCCACACATACGCCTCGGTCCACGGCCGAGGCATGGCGGTGGCGCCCAGCAGCCAGAAGCATGCGACCGCGGTCGCGACCCAACCCACCAGCGCACACAGCCGAACTACCCAGGTCAGCAGGGAACGCATGAACCCTCCCCCGTCGTTCGGCGACCCGTTCCCCGCACCGCCGAGCGCCTCTCGCGGCATACAGGTGCCAACGCCACGACGCACACCGGGAGGAGGCTGGGATCCAGGCCGCCGGCTGCCCTCGAAGATACGGGCGCCCTCCAGCGGGGAGGCACCCGGGCGGAATTTCCGGACGACGTCGTTGAGCGAGGAGCCGCAGCCGGTCGACGCGTGACATCTGACGCGCGCTGGCGTGGAGCAGCACGAGTCGGAATGCCGGCCCCCGGGGACGTCTTCTCCCCGGTGCCCTTAGTACGCCACGCAGGCCAGGCCCCTGAGCACCTTCGGGGCGCGCCCGGGGACGGGGTCAGCAGCAGGGGCCAGCATGGCGGTTCCCTAGTCCAGGGCTTTGAGAGCCGCCAGGAGGCGTGGGACCAGGGGGTTTGAGTCGTTCTTGCGCCAAGCGACGGCGACTCGTGTGCGCGCTGCGTTGGGCTCGATCCTGCGAAAGGCAACGCCTTTGAGGCGGATACGGCGGATGCTCTCCGGGGCCAGTGACACGCCCAGGCCCGTTTCCACCAGGGCGCAGACGGTCTGCCATTCCACGGCGTGCTGAGTCACCTGGGGTGTGAAGCCTGCCGTGATGCACAAGTCGGTGATCTGGTCGTACAGCGAGGGGCCGACGGTGCGAGGCATGAGCACGAAGGGGCAGTTGGCCAACTGCTCGACTCGGACGGCTCGCTGTGTCGCGAGTGGGTGCGAGGAGGGCAGGACGGCCACGAAGGGTTCGTCCAGCACGGTCTCGAATCCGAGTTCCGTATCATGGGCAGGCGGTTCGCGCAACAGGCCGATGTCGATCGCCCTTTCGCGCAGAGCAGCCAGTTGCGGTGTGGTGGTCATCTCCCGGATATCCAGGTCCACGGCGGGAAGTCGTCCCCGGAAGGTTCGCAGCAGGCCGGGGAGGACAGTGAGGGCGACGGAGGCTGCGAAGCCGATCCGCAGGCGGCCGGCCCTGCCGCTACCGACCTCTCGGGCTGCGGTCAGGCCGTCCGCGAGGTCGGTCAGGGCATGCCGGGCGGCGGGGAGAAGCTCCCGGCCCGCCGGGGTGAGTCCGATGCGCCCGGGTTCGCGGCTGAACAGCGCGTAGCCGACCTTGTCCTCCAGACGGCGGATCTGCTGGCTCAGCGGCGGCTGGGCGATGCCCAAGCGGGTAGCGGCGTGGCCGAAGTGGAGTTCCTCGGCAAGAACGACGAAGGCGTGCAGTTGCGGAAGGGGAAGTTCAGGGCGCTCCATACGCTCAGAGATATCACTACATACGTGAGGCCGTATTAGACGTATCGGTCCTGGTCACCTAGCGTTCGGCGCATGACGGAGCGACGTTCAATACTCAGCGGCTCGACGTTCGAGGAACAAATCGGCTATGCCCGCGCTGTGGTCGACGGCGACTGGGTCCATGTGTCCGGAACGACCGGATTCGACTACACCACCATGACGATTTCCGACGACGTGGTGGAGCAGGCGGAGCAGTGCCTGCGCAACATCGAGGTCGCCCTTACCGAAGCGAAGTGCACCTTCGCTGACGTGGTGCGGGTGCGCTACCTGCTGCCCGACCGGGCGGACTTCGAGCCCTGCTGGCCGGTGCTACGTCGCACGTTCGGAGAGGTCCGGCCGGCCGCCACCATGCTCATGTGCGGCCTCGCCGACCCCCGCATGAAGATCGAGATCGAGGTGTACGCCCGGCGGATCACCGCGTAACCGCCCGCGTGATGCGATCTCTGCGCCAGCTCCCACAAATCGCGGAGGAGTTCAAGGAGTTTTTCCTTGGCGACGCGGATGCTAAGCGCGGACGCGTGCCGCGCACCCGGTCGGCCGGCCAGACATGCCGCGATGCCGGGGCTAGTGACTGACGGGGAATGCATCGCGGTGCCGGGCGCCAATACCTTTCCCTGGCTCGACCCGCAGGCATGGTCCGACCCAGTGCGGCGACTCACGGCACGAGTCGGGCCGCGCCGGTGAACGTCAGCCGGGTGGGCTCACAACCCGGGCCTGACCTCGAACCGGGACCCCGTGTCCGGGCTGTCGGATCCGGCCAGTTCAGTCGCGGTGCCGTGCACGGTGACCAGGTCGTCGAGCAGCCCAGAAGTCTCCTCGGGAGGCAGCCCAGAGGCACGCGCCACCTCGTCCAGGTGGACCGCTTCGCCCGTGTGCGGACCGCAGCCTCAGGTATAAGGCCGGGGATCGATCCGCCGGTCCGCTTCGGGGCCACTCAACGCCTGCCTGCCGGGGCACCGTGTTCGTGCAGTGCTTGCATGACCTCCTCGTCGCTGACCTGGTCGAAGTCGTCGTACCACTGTCCGACTGCGCGGAAGTCCGGCGGCTGGTGCAGACAGACGACGTCATCGGCTTCCGAGCGCATCGCTGCGGCGGTGTCGGGAGCCAGACGGCGACGGCAAGGATCAGCTGCGCCGGGCCCTGGCGGCGCAGGTGGGGCAGGGCGGCGCGTGCGGTGGCGCCGGTGGCGAGCCCCTCATCGATGAGGATCACGGCCCGGTCCTTGATTTCGGGCCTGGAGCGATCACCTCGGTACCGCAGTTCCCGACGGTGCAGCTCGGTCCGCTCGCGGGCCACGTCCGGGGCGAGTCGGTCCTCGCTCAGGCCGAGCATGTCCAGTGAATGCCGGTCGAACAGCGGCGGATCGTCACCCACGATCGCTCCGATGCCGGTCTCCGGGTGGCCTGGGACGCCGATCTCCCGTGCGACCAGCACATCCAGCGGTGCCTTTAAGGCTGGCGGCTTCGCGGCGTTGCTAAAACTCACCGACATTCTGGCGGCTGAGCACCCTCACTCGTTCCTAGAACTCACCGACACGTGTTGCTGCTTCTCACCGACACAATGAGCGTTCCTTATCTCGCTGAGCTTCGCGGTCGTCGCCGGGGTCCACTCCTTCGCCTGCTCACCGAGACGGAGGGCGTTCTCGATCTCGCTGAGTTTCGCGGAGGACAGGGCGCCCGCCCGCTCGATCAGGTCGTCCCGGGACACGGTGGTCAGCCACGTGCAAGGGGTAAAGCCCGGACGCGGGAACGCGAACCGAAGCACGCCTTCAAAGGGCAGTCCTTCCACGGCGCCTACTGCCACTTCGACGCCCAGACCGGTGATGTCGACACCCGCCCGAGCGACGACCTGCATCACCCGGATCCCGGACGCGTCGTCTCCCGACAGCAGCACGACCGGCCGCCGCTCGTCGAACTCCACCCACCAGACTTCGCCACGTTGCACATGTCCTCCTGACACAGGACGGCGGGCGGACGCTGCGCGACCCCGACGCGCTGTGGAGACGGGTGCCGCCACCCGTTGATCATCGGTGTGTGAAGACAAACGATGACGCGGTGGCCGCAGGTCACAGCGTAGACCCTGCCCGCTGGCAGGAGGCGTTCGAGGGCCTGATGAGCCGGACAGCGGGACGGTTCACACGGGTCGAACCCCGGTTCCGGGTCCGGAAGTTGGTGGGCGCCGACCGGGTCCGCGACGATGTGTGTGACTACGTGGTGGACCACCTGCACGACGACCAGGCGGTACTGGTGGTCGACGAGACGGGGACGTGAAGAAGGGCACCGGCACGGTCGGCGTCCAGCGCCAGGACACCGGTACCGCGGCCAGGATCGAAAATGCCCAAGTCGCCGTCTACCTGGTCTACGCCGGCCGGCGCGGGCACGCGGCATTGGACCGGGAACTGTACGTCCCGCGTTCATGGACCTCCGACCCTGACCGCTGCCGGGATGCCGGCCTCGACCAGGACACCGCCTTCGCCACCAAGCCGGAACTGGCCACTCGTATGGTTGCCCGGTTCCTGGACGCCGGCCACCAGGCCGCATGGGTCGCCGGCGACGAGGTCTACGGCGGCAACCCCAGGCTGCGAACCGCACTGGAGGAACGCGGCACCGGCTACGTCCTCGCGGTGGCCTGCTCGCACGAAGTCACCACCGGGGCGGGGAGGTTCCGTGCGGACACCCTGGCCAAGAAGGCGCCCAAGCGGGCCTGGCAGAAGCTCTCCGCAGGGGCCGGGGCCAAGGGCCACCGTTTCTACGACTGGGCCGTCATCGACCTCGCCGACCCCCGACCCGGGAGTCGTCAGCTGCTGATCCGCCGTAATCGCAGCACCAGCGAACTCGCCTACTACCGCTGCTACTCGCGCGCACCCGTGCCGCTGACCGTGCTGGTCAGAGTCGCTGGATCAAGATGGCGGGTAGAGGAGTTCTTCCAGTCGGGCAAGGGCCTGGCCGCATTCGACGAGCACCAGGTCCGCCGCTATGCCTCCTGGTCCCGCTGGGTCACCCTCGCCATGCTCGCGCACGCCTTCCTCGCCGTCGTACGCGCAGACGAGCACACCCGCCCCGCACCCGATGCCCTCGTTCCGCTCACCTGCAACGAGATCCAGCGCCTGTTCATCACACTCGTTGTCCGACCCGTCCACGATGCCGCCCACCGGCTCGGTTGGTCCCACTGGCGGCGCCGCCACCAGGCCCGATCCCAGGCCAGCCACTACTGTCGACAAGCCACTCAGGCATGAAGATCACGATCTACGGCTGGAGTACTAGTTGGAGGCTGATCAGCATCTCTCGCCGCACCCGCGAGTGGTTCATGGCCTGGCTGGGCCGTGAACACCCGCATCTGGTGCGCCGCTACGAGCGGCTGTACGCGGACGGCGCCTACGCGCCGAAGTGGTACCAGCGCCGGATCACCCGTCAGGTCCACGATCTGGCGCAGGAGTACGGCATCGGCCCCACACGCGCGGTGATGCCACGACGGATCCCCGAACCCCAGCCGGCCGAGCCCGCGGCAACCGAACCGACCCAGCTTTCGCTGATCTGAGCGCATCAGGGAGCAACAGGGAGTATCGGGGCGCATCGGGGAGCATTGGAGCGCATCCCTCGACCCGATCGGGTCATGTCCTGATGGAACGAGTTCTTCCGGGCACCCTCTCCGGGACTATGCGGCCAGGACCGTGACGCTCACGGTCCGATCCCTCCGTCCTGGGAGACCCGATGGGAAAACGCGCAGCCGTTCTCTGCGGCACCGCCGTCCTCATGGCCGGGACCGTGACGGCCGTCCCCGCACAGGCGCGCGCCGCACACCCCGCGGAATCCGTTCTATCCGCGTCCCTCACCTGGAAGCAGTGCGGCACCCAGAAGTATCCGACGCTCCAGTGCGCGTCCCTGAAGGTGCCGCTCGACCACACCGATCCGCACGGGCGGCAGATCACCATCGCGCTGTCCCGCGTCCCGCACACCGCGAAGAAATACCAGGGCCCCCTGCTGGTCAACCCCGGCGGCCCCGGAGCGAGCGGGCTCACGCTCGCCGGCTTCGTCGCCGCCGCGCTGCCCGAGGCGGTGGCGACCCAGTACGACGTCATCGGCTTCGACCCGCGCGGGGTCGGCAGGAGCAGGCCGGCCCTCGCCTGCAAGCCCGGCCACTTCGCCCCGGTGCGCCCCGACTCTCTGCCGAGCGACGCGCGGACCGAGCAGGCCAATCTCCTGCGCGCCAAGGCCTTCGCGCGCGCGTGCGCGAAGAAGTACCCGGATGTACTGCCCTACATCGACACGGTCAGTGCGGCGCGTGACATGGACCGGATCCGTACGGCACTCGGCGCACCGCGGATCAACTACTTCGGCTACTCGTACGGCACCTACCTCGGCGCGGTCTACGCCAAGCTCTTCCCCGAGCGGGTGCGGCGCGCGGCCCTGGACTCGGTCGTCGACCCGACCGGGGTCTGGTACGAGGACAACCTCGCGCAGGACGTCGCCTTCGACGACCGGCACCGCGCCTTCCTGGCCTGGGTGGCCAAGCACGACGCGACCTACCGGCTCGGCACCGATCCGGCGAGGGTCGAGGCCAAGTGGTACGCGATGCGGGCGGCGCTGGCCAGGAGGCCGGCCGGCGGGAAGGTCGGAGCGTCCGAACTGGAGGACACCTTCGTCCCCGGCGGTTACTACAACGGCTTCTGGCCCCATCTCGCCGAGGCCTTCGCGGCGTACGTGAACGAGGGGAAGGCCGCTGCGCTGATCGCGGCGTACGAGAACTTCGGCGCCTCCGACGCGTCCGACGACAACGGCTACAGCATCTACACCACCGTGCAGTGCCGGGACGCCGCCTGGCCGCGCGACTGGGACCGGTGGCGGGCGGACAACCGGGCCGTGTACGCGAAGGCGCCCTTCATGACCTGGAACAACGCCTGGTACAACGCGCCGTGCGCGTTCTGGCCGACGAACTCGCCGCGTTCGGTGGACATCGCGAACAAGAAGCTGCCGCCGGTCCTGCTGTTCCAGGCGACCGACGACGCCGCCACCCCGTACCAGGGCGCCGTCACGGTCCACCGGCAGCTGGCCCGCTCCAGTCTCGTGGTCGAGCGGGGCGGCGGCAATCACGCCATCACCCTGGGCGGGAACACCTGCCTGGACGAACACCTCGCGGCGTACCTGGCCGACGGCACGGTGCCGCGCGGCGCGGGGACGGTCGACGCGGTGTGCGGGGCACAGCCCGATCCGAAGCCGCTGAGCTCCAAGGCCACGGCGAAGGTGTCACGCGGTGCCGAACTGCACGGGCTGCTCGGGTTCCGCCCTTGAGTGCCTGAGCGACCTGACTGCCCGTCGGGGGCGTTGTCAGTGCCATGGTCCACGATGGACCCATGAGTGAGCTGACCAGGATTCCCGCCCCCGACGGGGTCGCCCCCGCCGCGCAGTACTCACACGTCGTGCTCGGCACGGGCCGTTTCGTCGCCGTCTCCGGCCAGCTCGCCCTGGACGAGGCCGGCGAGCTCGTCGGCGTGGGCGACCCCGCGGATCAGGCCCGCCAGGTCTTCGAGAACCTCAGGCGCTGCCTGGCCGCGGCCGGGGCGACCTTCGACGACGTCGTCAAACTCACCTATTTCGTCACGGACATGGCCCATATGCCGGCGATCCGCGCGGCCCGCGCGCGGCACATATCCGACGACCGCCTTCCGGCCTCGTCGGCGGTGCAGGTGGCAGGGCTGGTGCGGCCGGAGTTCCTGATGGAGGTGGAGGCGTACGCGGTGCTGCCGGGTTAATGGGACGCCGACCCCTGGCTGCCCGACCTAGGGTCCCCTCATGGACTACGACGGCATACGGATCCGCCCCATGGCCCAGGCCGACTGCGACCGCGTCGCCGAGATCCGCGTCGGCGGCTGGCGCAGCGCCTATCGGGGCCTGATCCCGCGGTCGTACCTGGATGCTCTGGACGTGGCGCAGGAAGCCGAGCGCCGACGCGGATACTTCTCGCAGGGCGACGGGAGCGTGGTGGACCTCGTCGCCGAGGAGGGCGGCGAGATCGTCGGCTGGGCCTGCCACGGCCCGTACCGCGACGGCGAAGTGCGCACCGAGGACGCCGAGTTGTACGCCGTCTACGTCGATCCCGGACGGTATGGCGCCGGCATAGGCCACGCCCTGCTCCAGGAGTCGGTACGCCACCGCACGGCCGCCGGACATGCCCGGATGCTCCTCTGGGTCCTCAAGGACAACGCCCGCGCACGGCGCTTCTACGAACGAGCGGGCTTCCGGGCCGACGGCGCCGAGGAGCCCTTCGAGGTGGACGGGGTCGAGGTGCCCGAGGTGCGGTACGCGCCGGAGCTGGCGGCTCACCGTTGACGGGGGATCCGTGCCAGCGCCCGCACCGCCGCCTCCGCCAGGGACGGGTGGGCCAGGGCCTCATTCAGGACCTGCCGGGCGCGGGCGTCGCCCAGGGCGCCAAGGCCCTCCACACAGGCGAGGGCCACGCGGCGGTAGGGGTCGTGGGGGCGCAGGCGTCGCTCCAGGGTGGTGATCAGGGCGGGGACGGCTTCGGGGGCGCGCAGTTCGACCAGGAGCCGGACCGGGTGCAGGGCGTAGGCGACGCGGAGTTCGTTGGTGGCGAGGGCGGCCGCCGCGCGGGCCGTGCGTGGGTCGCCGAGGTGGGCGAGGGCATGGGCGGCGGAGACACAGCGCTCCGGGTCGCGGTGGTTCAGCAGCAGGACGAGAGACTCGAAGGCCCGGCGGTCCCCGGCGAGGCCCAGCCGGAACGCGGCCAACTCCCTGGCCCACAGCGGCTGTCCGGGCGCGGTGAGCACGCCCGCCAGTTCGTCGAGGTCCTCGGTCGCCACGAGGCGGTCGTACGCGGCCGATGCTCCGGACTCCTGCCGTAAGCGCTCCGTGAGTGATCGCAACTCTTCGTCCATGGCACCGAGATTAGGGGGGCGGTCGGTTTCGCGGGACGTACATCACAAACACGAGGGCTGGCGCGCTCGTTACCCGGGAGTTAAGCTCAGACGAGCGAGTTACCCACTCGCACACCCCCTTGCGGCGGCCTGGTGACGCAGCCGCCGCGAGAGCAGTCGGTTCGGTACATCGCGTACCGCAGTACGACTCGGTCACGGGACAGGGCCGGTCGGTCATCACCGCTCCTCGGACGTGTGCACGTCCGCAGCGACGGCACCGGGCGTGTGCGCTTGCAGCCCGGCAACACCCGCACTTCTTCCGCACCCGGTGCGCTCACGGTTCGGCTCCGACTCCGGTCGGGCCCCCTTCGGCGCACCCGGGCGCATTTCCAGTCGTCACCCTCATCCCTGGAGTCCCGCGATGGCCACTCCCCTGTCCGACACCCCTCTGTCCCCGCTCAAGACCGTTGCCGTCGTCGGCCTCGGCACCATGGGCACCGGTATCGCCGAGGTCCTGGCCAAGGCCGGTCGCGAGGTCATCGGTATCGACATCAGCGAGGCCGCGACCGCCAAGGCCGTCGCCGCCCTGGAGTCCTCGACCGCCCGTGCCGTGGAGCGCGGCCGGCTCACCGAGGACGAGCGCACGGACGCTCTCGCCCGCGTCCGCACCTCCACCGACCTGCGGGCCGCTGCCGACGCCGACCTGGTCATCGAGGTGGCTCCGGAGTCGTACGAGATCAAGCAGCAGATCTTCCGCGAGCTGGACGGGATCGTGCGCCCCGAGACGATCCTGGCGACCGGCACCAACGCCCTGTCGGTCACGCGGCTGGCCGCCGACTCGGCCCGCCCCGAGCGGGTGCTCGGGCTGCACTTCTTCAACCCGGCGCCGGCGATGCGGCTGGTCGAGGTCGTCTCCTCCGTGCTGACCGCGCCGACGGCCGTCACCGCGGTCACCAACCTGGCCCTGGACCTCGGCAAGGAGCCCGTCGCGGTCGGCGACCGGCCCGGTTTCGTCGCCGACGGGCTGCTGTTCGGCTACCTCAACCAGGCGGCCGCGATGTACGAGGCCAAGTACGCCTCCCGCGAGGACATCGACGCGGCGATGCGGCTGGGCTGCGGACTGCCGATGGGCCCGCTGGCCCTGCTCGACCTGATCGGCGTCGACACGGCGCGCACGGTCCTGGAGGCCATGTACGCCGAGTCCCGCGACCGCCTGCACGCCCCCGCACCGATCCTCAAGCAGCTCAGCGAGGCCGGCCTGACGGGCCGTAAGTCGGGCCGCGGTTTCTACACCTACGAGGCTCCCGGCAGCGCCACCGTCGTGCGGGACGCGCTGACGCCGCTGGAGGGCGCCGCGCTCACGCCGGGCCGCGAGGTCCGCTCGGTCGGTGTCGCGGGCTCCGGCACGATGGCGTCCGGCATCGCGGAGGTCTTCGCCAAGGCAGGCTACGACGTCGTGCTGGCCGCCCGCAGCGAGGAGAAGGCGCAGACCGCGAAGGCCCGGATCGGCAAGTCGCTGTCCCGCTCGGTCGACAAGGGCCGGATGACGGCCGAGGCCGCCGCGCAGACCCTGGACCGGATCACCGCGGCGGGTACGTACGACGCGTTCGCCGACGTCGATCTGGCCGTCGAGGCGGTCGCCGAGGACCTGGAGATCAAGCGGCAGCTGTTCGCGACGCTCGACAAGGTCTGCAAGCCGGGCGCGGTGCTGGCCACCACCACCTCGTCGCTGCCCGTCGTCGCCTGTGCCCGCGCCACCTCGCGTCCGCAGGACGTGATCGGCATGCACTTCTTCAACCCGGCGCCGGCGATGAAGCTGGTCGAGGTCGTCCGTACGGTCCTGACGGCCGACGACGTCCACGCGACGGTCCGCGAGGTCTGCGGCAAGGTCAGGAAGCACGCCGTGGACTGCGGTGACCGGGCCGGTTTCATCGTGAACGCGCTGCTGTTCCCGTACCTGAACAACGCGATCAAGATGGTGCAGGAGCACTACGCCACGCTCGACGACATCGACGCTGCGATGAAGCTGGGCGGCGGCTACCCGATGGGCCCGTTCGAGCTGCTGGACGTCGTCGGACTCGATGTCTCCCTCGCGATCGAGAAGGTCCTGCACCGCGAGTTCCGCGACCCGGGCCTCGCTCCGGCGCCGCTCCTGGAGCACTTGGTGGCCGCGGGCTGCCTCGGCCGCAAGACGGGCCGCGGCTTCCGCGAATATGCCCGGCGCTAAGGGGCGTCCCGGCGACTGGTTCACCGACGGTCAGGAGTGGGGCGGGCTGCTGGACCCCGGCAGCTCTCCCCCGGCCTCCCGGCGCGGCCCGGTCCCGTCCGCCGAACCCGGCGCTCCCCCGTCCGCACCGGGCGGGGGAAACCCCGTACATGCGCATCAAGCTGCGCACATGCAGTACGTTCGGGTCATGTCCCAGCCCGCCAAGTCCTCACGTACCTCAGCCACGCCCGACGCGCCGGAAAGTGCCGCGGGCAGTCGCGCGGCCGCCCAACGGCTCAAGATGCGCCGCGAACTGGCGGCCGCGGCGATGGAGCTGTTCGCGACCAAGGGGTACGAGGCGACCACCGTCGACGAGATCGCGGCCGCGGCCGGGGTCGCCCGCCGCACCTTCTTCCGCCACTTCCGCTCCAAGGAAGAGGCGATCTTCCCGGACCACGACGACACGCTGATCCGTGCGGAGGCGGTGCTCAACGCGGCACCCGCGCACGAGCACCCGCTCGACACCGTGTGCCGTGGCATCAAGGAAGTCATGAGGATGTACGCGGCCCGGCCGGAGATCTCGGTCGCCCGCTACAAGCTCACACGCGAGGTACCCACGCTGCGCGAGGCGGAGATCGCCTCGGTGGCACGCTACGAGCGCCTCTTCACCCGCTACCTCCTCGGTCACTTCGACGAGCACGCGCACGACGACGACGCCAACGACGACCCGCTGCTCGCGGAGGTCGCCGCGTCCGCCGTGGTCACCGCGCACAACCACGTCCTGCGGCGCTGGCTGCGCGCGGGCGGCCAGGGTGACGTGGAATCACAGCTCGACCATGCCTTCGCGATCGTACGCAGGACGTTCGGGACCGGGATCGGGGCGGGCCGGGACACCACACCGCGCACGGCACCGGCGTCCGTGGCCGCGCAGGGCGAGGTGCTGGTGACGGTGGCCAGGACGGACGCACCGCTCGACGAGGTGATGCGCACGATCGAGCAGGCGTTGAAGGAGCGGGCGTAGGGCGGTCCGGTCCGGGGCCGCGGGGCGCTACGCAGGGTGCTCGCGAACGAAGCCCTCGGTGGGAAGCATCGCATCCGGCCCGCCGCCGGGCGGCGCATGACCCTCTCCCCGCCCTCCCCGAGCGCAGCCCGCTGGAGGTAGCGCTGCAGGGGCTGCTGGGGGCCTAGCCCCGGCCCCAACCGCGCCGCCGGCCCCGGCTCCGCCCTGCCCCCGTGAGCAGCCCGGCCACCATTCGGCCCGTCACCGGGGTCGGCATGTTGTGGCCCGCCGGGCGGAGTGTGGCTTTCAGCTCGTCAGGGCGGCGGCATGTCCGGCCGACGCCCTCTGGATGACCGGCAGGCGACCGATAGCGCCCGATTAGCACCTCCTCGCCGGTAGCTTTGATCGATCATCGCTCATTTGTTACGTAAAGATTTCATCTGAGGGCAACTTCTGGCACCCAGTGCCTTGCCGGATGACACGCCGTGCCATACGTTGAAAGTGTCCGGGCGGCCGGCGTGCAGAGACCTTTCGTACGTCGGCTGTCCCCGCAAGCCCCTCCAGGGGCCTGTGCGCCCGGACGCCTGCGTCACAGGCAACCTCCCGCGCCACAAAGCGCTGCCGAACAGCACAGATCGCCGAACCGACGGCAACCACCAAAAACCCTCAGCAGCACCGACGTAACCCTCAGCACCCCTCCCTCAGGGTGCGTACCGCCGGAGGCAACACCGTGACCGTGAAGGACATCCTGGACGCGATCCAGTCGCCGGAATCGACGCCGGCCGACTTCGCCGCCCTGCCGCTCCCCGAGTCGTACCGCGCGATCACCGTGCACAAGGACGAGACGGAGATGTTCGCGGGTCTGGAGACCCGCGACAAGGACCCGCGCAAGTCGATCCACCTCGACGAGGTGCCGCTGCCCGAACTGGGTCCGGGCGAGGCCCTGGTGGCCGTCATGGCCTCCTCGGTCAACTACAACTCCGTGTGGACGTCGATCTTCGAGCCGCTGTCGACCTTCGGGTTCCTGGAGCGCTACGGCCGCCTCAGCGAGCTGACCAAGCGGCACGACCTGCCGTACCACATCATCGGCTCCGACCTCGCGGGCGTCGTCCTGCGCACCGGCCCGGGCGTCAACGCCTGGAAGCCCGGTGACGAGGTCGTCGCGCACTGTCTGTCCGTCGAGCTGGAGTCCAGCGACGGCCACAACGACACCATGCTCGACCCCGAGCAGCGCATCTGGGGCTTCGAGACCAACTTCGGCGGCCTCGCCGAGATCGCCCTGGTCAAGTCCAACCAGCTGATGCCCAAGCCGGGTCACCTCAGCTGGGAGGAGGCCGCCGCTCCGGGCCTGGTCAACTCCACCGCGTACCGCCAGCTGGTGTCCCGCAACGGCGCCGGCATGAAGCAGGGCGACAACGTCCTGATCTGGGGCGCGAGCGGCGGACTCGGCAGTTACGCCACGCAGTTCGCGCTGGCCGGTGGCGCCAACCCGATCTGTGTCGTGTCCTCGCCGCAGAAGGCGGACATCTGCCGGGCGATGGGCGCCGAGGCGATCATCGACCGCAACGCCGAGGACTACAAGTTCTGGAAGGACGAGAACACCCAGGACCCGAAGGAGTGGAAGCGCTTCGGCAAGCGCATCCGCGAGCTCACCGGCGGCGAGGACATCGACATCGTCTTCGAGCACCCCGGCCGCGAGACCTTCGGCGCGAGCGTCTTCGTCACCCGCAAGGGCGGCACCATCACCACCTGCGCCTCGACCTCTGGCTACATGCACGAGTACGACAACCGCTACCTGTGGATGTCGCTGAAGCGGATCATCGGCTCGCACTTCGCCAACTACCGCGAGGCCTGGGAGGCCAACCGGCTCATCGCGAAGGGCAAGATCCACCCGACCCTGTCGAAGGTCTACTCCCTGGAGGAGACCGGCCAGGCCGCGTTCGACGTGCACCGCAACCTCCACCAGGGCAAGGTCGGCGTTCTGTGCCTGGCCCCCGAGGAGGGCCTCGGCGTGCGCGACGAGGAGATGCGCGCCAAGCACATCGACGGCATCAACCGCTTCCGCAACATCTGAGACACCCGGGGTCATAGATGACTGAGCGTCAGAACGCCGACGGGGCAAGGGAGAAGGACCGGCCGTGGCTCATGCGCACGTATGCCGGTCACTCCACGGCCGAGGCGTCCAACGAGCTGTACCGGCGTAACCTCGCCAAGGGCCAGACCGGTCTGTCGGTGGCGTTCGACCTGCCGACGCAGACCGGCTACGACTCCGACCACATCCTCGCCCGCGGCGAGGTCGGCCGGGTCGGCGTGCCGATCGCGCACCTCGGTGACATGCGCCGGCTGTTCCAGGACATCCCCCTGGAGCAGATGAACACCTCGATGACGATCAACGCCACCGCCATGTGGCTGCTGGCGCTCTACCAGGTCGTCGCCGAGGAGCAGGGCGCGGACATCACCAAGCTCCAGGGCACGACCCAGAACGACATCGTCAAGGAGTACCTGTCGCGGGGGACCCATGTCTTCCCGCCGGTGCCCTCACTCCGGCTGACGACGGACATGATCGCGTACACGGTCTCCCACATCCCGAAGTGGAACCCGATCAACATCTGCAGCTACCACCTGCAGGAGGCGGGCGCCACGCCGGTCCAGGAGATCGCGTACGCGATGTCCACCGCGATAGCGGTTCTCGATGCCGTACGCGATTCAGGGCAGGTCCCCGCCGAGAAGTTCGGGGACGTCGTGGCCCGTATCTCCTTCTTCGTGAACGCGGGCGTCCGCTTCATCGAGGAGATGTGCAAGATGCGGGCGTTCGGGCGGATCTGGGACCAGGTCACGCGCGAGCGCTACGGCATCGAGAACCCCAAGCAGCGCCGCTTCCGGTACGGCGTCCAGGTCAACTCCCTCGGTCTGACCGAGGCGCAGCCGGAGAACAACGTCCAGCGGATCGTCCTCGAGATGCTGGCCGTGACCCTGTCGAAGGACGCACGCGCGCGTGCCGTGCAACTGCCCGCCTGGAACGAGGCGCTGGGCCTGCCCCGGCCCTGGGACCAGCAGTGGTCGCTGCGCATCCAGCAGGTGCTCGCCCATGAGAGCGACCTGCTGGAGTACGAGGACATCTTCGAGGGCTCGCACGTCATCGAGGCGAAGGTGGGCAAGCTGGTCGAGGAGTCGCTCGCCGAGATCGAGCGGATCCAGGAGATGGGCGGCGCGATGGCCGCCGTCGAGTCCGGCTACCTCAAGTCGCAGCTCGTCTCCTCGCACGCCGAGCGCCGCGCCCGGATCGAGTCCGGCCAGGAGAAGATCATCGGCGTCAACATCTTCGAGACGACCGAGCCGAACCCCCTGACCGCCGACCTCGACACGGCGATCCAGACGGTCGATCCGGCCGTCGAGGCCCGTGTCATCGCCTCTCTCCAGCACTGGCGCGACACCCGCTACCAGCCGCCCTTCAACCACCCGCGCCCGTGCAAGGCGCTGGAGCGGCTGAAGGAGGCCGCGAAGGGCACCGCCAACCTCATGGAGGCCACCCTGGAGTGCGCCCGCGCCGGGGTCACGACCGGTGAGTGGGCCGGGGCGCTGCGTGAGGTGTTCGGCGAGTTCCGGGCGCCGACGGGTGTCTCGTCCGCGCCGGTGGCGGTGCCGGCGGAGGAGGGCTCGGCCATGGCCGACGTCCGCCGCAAGGTCGACGTGACGGCCAAGGACCTCGGCGTCGGCAAGCTGCGCTTCCTGGTCGGCAAGCCGGGCCTGGACGGGCACTCCAACGGTGCCGAGCAGATCGCCGTGCGCGCGCGTGACGCCGGCTTCGAGGTGGTCTACCAGGGCATCCGGCTGACGCCGGAACAGATCGTGGACGCCGCCCTCGCGGAGGACGTGCACGCGGTCGGCCTGTCGATCCTGTCCGGTTCGCACGCGCAGCTGGTGCCGGACGTGCTGGAGCGGCTCCGTGTGGCCGGTGCCACAGATATACCTGTGATCGCCGGTGGCATCATCCCCAATGGTGATGCCGAGCTGCTCAGGACCGCCGGTGTGGCCGCCGTCTTCACCCCGAAGGACTTCGACATCACCGGAATCATCGGCCGCATCGTCGACGAGATCCGGAAAGCGAACAAGCTCGACCCCCTGGAGGTCCCCGCATGACCACGGTCAACCGCCTTCGCCCCCGGCGTTCCTGCCTGGCGGTACCGGGCTCGAACCCGCGCTTCCTGGAGAAGGCCCAGGGCCTCCCCGCCGACCAGGTCTTCCTCGACCTGGAGGACGCGTGCGCGCCGCTCGCCAAGCCCGAGGCACGGCACACCATCGTCAAGTTCCTCAACGAGGGCGACTGGACGGGCAAGACGAGGGTCGTGCGCGTCAACGACTGGACGACCGAGTGGACGTACCGCGATGTCGTCACGGTGGTCGAGGGTGCCGGCCAGAACCTCGACTGCATCATGCTGCCGAAGGTGCAGACCGCCCAGCAGGTCGTCGCCCTCGACCTCCTGCTGACCCAGATCGAGAAGACGATGGGCTTCGAGGTCGGCAAGATCGGCATCGAGGCGCAGATCGAGAACGCCCAGGGCCTGAACAACGTCAACGAGATCGCGACCGCGTCCCAGCGCGTCGAGACCATCATCTTCGGCCCGGCCGACTTCATGGCGTCCATCAACATGAAGTCGCTGGTCGTGGGCGAGCAGCCGCCCGGCTACCCGGCGGACGCCTACCACTACATCCTGATGAAGATCCTGATGGCCGCCCGCGCCAACAACCTCCAGGCGATCGACGGCCCCTACCTCCAGATCCGCAACATCGACGGCTACCGCGAGGTCGCCCAGCGCGCCGCCGCCCTCGGCTTCGACGGCAAGTGGGTGCTGCACCCGGGTCAGGTCGAGGCGTCCAACGAGATCTTCTCGCCCTCCCAGGAGGACTACGACCACGCCGAGCTGATCCTGGACGCGTACGACTACTACACGTCCGAGGCGGGCGGCAAGAAGGGCTCCGCGATGCTCGGCGACGAGATGATCGACGAGGCCAGCCGCAAGATGGCGCTGGTCATCTCCGGCAAGGGACGCGCCGCCGGCATGCAGCGCACCAGCAAGTTCGAGATCCCGGAGGCGTGACGGCCATGCAGTTCGGACGTACGTACGAGGAGTTCGAGGTCGGGGCGGTCTACAAGCACTGGCCCGGGAAGACGGTCACGGAGTACGACGACCACCTCTTCTGTCTCCTCACCATGAACCACCACCCGCTCCACATGGACACCAACTATGCGGAGAAGACGACGGACTTCGGCAAGAACGTCGTCGTCGGGAACTACATCTACTCGCTGCTGCTCGGCATGAGCGTGCCGGACATCTCCGGCAAGGCGATCGCCAACCTGGAGATCGAGTCGCTCAAGCACGTGGCGCCGACCTTCCACGGCGACACCATCTACGGCGAGACGACCGTGCTGGACAAGTGGCCGTCGAGGTCGAAGAACGACCGCGGCATCGTCTACGTCGAGACCAAGGGCTACAAGCAGGACGGCACGCTGGTCTGCGTGTTCCGCCGCAAGGTGATGGTGCCGACCGAGACGTACATCAAGGAGCGCGGCGGCGAGCAGCCGGGCCGCCCGGAACTCAAGCAGCAGGAGAAGTAGGCCATGGCCCGTCTCGCCCAGACCGCCGGTCTGACCGACATCCAGCAGGAGATCCTCTCCACCGTCCGCGACTTCGTGGACAAGGAGATCCTCCCGGTCGCGACCGAGCTGGAGCACCGCGACGAGTACCCGCAGCAGATCGTCGACGGCCTCAAGGAACTGGGCCTGTTCGGCCTGATGATCCCCGAGGAGTACGGCGGTCTGGGCGAGTCGCTCCTGACGTACGCCCTCTGCGTCGAGGAGATCGCCCGCGGCTGGATGTCGGTGTCCGGCATCATCAACACCCACTTCATCGTGGCGTACATGCTCAAGCAGCACGGCACGCAGGAGCAGAAGGACCACTTCCTGCCGAGGATGGCGGCCGGCGACATCCGCGGCGCCTTCTCGATGTCGGAGCCGGGCCTGGGCTCCGATGTGTCGGCCATCACGTCGAAGGCGGTCAAGGACGGCGAGGAGTACGTCCTGAACGGCCAGAAGATGTGGCTGACGAACGGTGGAACGTCAAGTCTGGTCGCCGTCCTCGTCCGAAGTGACGAAGGACACTCCCCTGAAGAGGCGGCCGCCAAGCCCCACAAGTCGATGACGACCTTCCTCGTGGAGAAGGAGCCCGGCTTCGGAGAGGTCCGCCCCGGCCTCACCATCCCCGGCAAGATCGACAAGATGGGCTACAAGGGCGTCGACACGACCGAGCTCATCATGGACGGCCTGCGCATTCCGGCCAATCGGGTGCTCGGCGGCGTCACCGGCCGAGGTTTTTACCAGATGATGGACGGCGTCGAGGTCGGCCGCGTCAATGTGGCGGCGCGTGGCTGTGGCGTCGCTCAGCGTGCCTTCGAACTCGGCGTCCAGTACGCCCAGCAGCGACACACCTTCGGCAAGCCGATCGCCCAGCACCAGGCCATCCAGTTCAAGCTGGCCGAGATGGCTACCAAGGTCGAGGCCGCGCATGCGATGATGGTGAACGCGGCACGCAAAAAGGACTCCGGCGAACGAAACGACCTTGAGGCTGGGATGGCGAAGTACCTCGCCTCCGAGTACTGCAAGGAGGTCGTGGAGGATGCCTTCCGGATCCACGGCGGCTACGGCTTCTCCAAGGAGTACGAGATCGAGCGCCTCTACCGTGAGGCTCCGATGCTGCTGATCGGTGAAGGTACCGCCGAGATCCAGAAAATGATCATTGGTCGCAGGTTGCTCGAAGAGTATCGGTTCCAGGGCTGAATATCCGGATACGGGGTGTTTTCTTGGAGAAGAAGATCACACCCCGTCAGCGGTCTTCAGCCGCCGACTCGGCTTCCTGGCTTGCCCAGTTGTGGCCCGCGACCGGTACGATCCCGGGAAAGCCGCCGTCCCCTGATACCGCGCGGCATCATCCGCTACGAAGGTCATCCATGCCCCACAGCCAAACCTCTGCACCACGCGACAGCCAGGTCGGCGGCGTACGCCTCGCGCGCGGAGCATCGCCGTGGCTTCTCCCGACCGTCGCCACCGCAGCCGTCAGCCTGCTGCGCGCACGCCGCTCCGGCGTCGCCAAGGCCGTCGCCGTGCCCGCCACCGCTCTCGCGGCGGGCATGCTGTGGTTCTTCCGCGACCCCGAGCGCGAGATCGCCCAGGGCCGGGTCATCTCGCCCGCCGACGGTGTGGTGCAGAGCATCATGCCGTGGAAGGACGGCCGCACCCGCGTCGCGATCTTCATGAGCCCGCTCAACGTCCACGTCAACCGCGCGCCGCTGTCCGGCACGGTGACCTCGGTCGAGCACATCCCGGGCGGGTTCGTTCCGGCGTTCAACAAGGAGAGCGAGAACAACGAGCGCGTTGTCTGGCACTTCGACACCGAGCTCGGCGACATCGAGATGATCCAGATCGCCGGCGCGGTGGCCCGTCGCATCGTCCCCTACATCCCGCAGGGCACGAAGGTCGAGCAGGGCGACCGTATCGGTCTGATCCGCTTCGGCTCGCGTGTCGACATCTACCTGCCCGAGGGCGTGGAGGTCGCGGTCGAGGTCGGGCAGAAGACCGTGGCTGGGGTGACTCGCATTGACCGTGATTGATCCTGAGACCCAGCCGGGCTGGGTGCCCGAGGCCGACGTGGTCGACGAAGAGGAGGAGATGCCTCTTTCTCTCCGCCTGTCGATAGCGGACACCCTCACTCTCGGCAACGCCACGTGTGGCTTCATGGCGGTGTACTTCACCACCACCGGCATCCTGATCCCGCACCTCACCGGCAGCCAGGAAACCGGCATGGCCCGCCACAGCGCGGCCACCGCGGTCATCCTGATGCTGTGCGCGGCGGTCTTCGACCTGTTCGACGGCCTGGTCGCACGCAAGCTGCGCTCCTCCCCCATGGGCGCGGAGCTGGACAACCTGTCCGACCTGATCAGCTTCGGCCTGGCGCCGGCGTACTTCGTCCTGGTCTACGGCATGGTCGCCGACGACGCGCACCAGCGGGTGGCGGCGGTCGGCGCGATCGTGGTTCTGCTGGCGGTGGTGCTGAGACTCGCCCGCTTCTCGTGCGTGACGCCGCCGAACGGCATGTTCCAGGGCATGCCCTCCCCGTTCGGCGCGCTGACGGTCGTCTCGATCGTCCTGCTGGAGCTGCCGTTCGTGGCGACGCTGCTGGCGATCCTGGGCACCGCGTGGCTGATGGTCAGCCGGGTCGAGTACCCGAAGCCGCGGGGCCGCCTCGCCGTGGCGATGCTCGGCTGGATCGTCCTGTCGATGGGTCTCCTGGCCGCGTGGGCCCTCGACGCCCCGAGCGGCCAGCTGCTGCTCCAGACGGGTTGCGCGCTCCAGCTGGTGATGGGCGCGGTGATCCCCCTGTTCGCCACGGCTCGCCGGGTGAACAACTTCCGCGACAACCGGCGGGAGGCGCGGGCGGCGCAGCTGCCGTAGCGCTCCGCTGGGTGGGGCCCCGGACCGGGTTGGTTCGGGGCCCTTCGCATGTCCGGCGTCCGGCGTTGGAGCGGGCCTGGGTAGTGCGGACCGGCGCTGAAAGGTTCGAGTCCGGCCTCTTGGTTGGACAGAACCCCTGTCGGTTTGGACAGCGCCCCTGTCGGTCTAGATCAGGAAGTCGCGGGCGATCCGCTCCGCCACCCGCTCGAGGATCGGGCCCGCCTCCGCGATGCACTTCGCCACGTCCGGCTCGGCCTCCGTCAGGGGATACGCCCGTCGGATCCCGGCCCGGCCCAGCGCCTCCGGTAGCAGGGCGACGCGGCCGCATACCGCGATGACCTCCTTGTCGGCCGCGCGGGCCGCTGCGGCGACGCCCGCGGGGGCCTTGCCGTGGAGGGTCTGCTCGTCGAGGGAGCCCTCGCCGGTGATCACCAGCGTGGCCCGCTCCAGCGCCGGCGCGAAGCCCAGGACGTCCAGCATGACCTCGATGCCGGGGCGGAAGCGGGCGCCGAGGAGGAGGGCGCCGTAGCCGATACCGCCCGCCGCGCCCGCGCCGGGGGCCGCGGCGTGCTCGGCGGCTCTGGCGCCGGCCGACTCCTCCAGCACCTTGGCGAAGTGCCCGAGCGCCGCGTCCAGCGTCGTCACGTCGTCCGGCGAGGCGCCCTTCTGCGGGCCGTACACCGCGGGCGCGCCCTTCGGGCCGGTCAGCGGGTTGTCGACGTCGCTGGCCAGGACCAGGTCGACGGAGGCGAGCCTCGGGTCCAGACCGGAGAGGTCGGCCGTGGCCAGGTCGCCCAGGCCGCCGCCGCCCGGCGCCACCGGCTCCCCGTCCGCGTCCAGGAAGCGCGCGCCCAGCGCGGTCAGCATGCCGGCGCCGCCGTCCGTCGTGGCGCTGCCGCCGACGCCGAACACGATCGTGCGGGCACCGGCGTCCAGCGCGGCCCGCAGCAGCTCCCCGGAGCCGTAGGTGGACGCCGTGAGCGGCGCGAAGACTCCCGCGGGCAGCCGCTGGAGGCCGCTCGCCTCCGCCATCTCCACGACCGCCGTGTCGCCGCGCAGCGCGAACGCCGCCGTCACCTCATGCCCGAGGGGCCCGGCGACCCGGATCTCCCGCCGCTCGAATCCGGCCGCGACCGCCGCGTCCACCGTCCCGTCGCCGCCGTCGGCCACGGGCATGGCCTCCACTTCGAGGTCCGGCACGACCCGGCGCAGACCGGCGGTCACGCGCTCGGCGACCTGCACGGCCGTGAGCGACCCCTTGAACTTGTCCGCGGCGATGAGCACGCGCTGTGTCACCTGTTTTTCCCCTTGCTCTCCGGGCCTCGCGCACGTCAAGGCCAGTCGCGCCGCTGCGACCTTAACCGGAGTCCGCCCCCGCCGTCATTCGGTGACCGGAGCTTGAGAACTCCGCAGGAACCCCGTGGGCGTGCCCCGCGAACTCCCTGTGGCCGGCTCCCGAACCCCGAGCGGATGCCCCCGGAATTGGGTAAACCGGTCCTATGACCCCTGTGGGCACTGAGCCAGAGCTCGCCGACCGCGTCCTAGGGGGCTGGCTGGGCCGGATCGCGGGCAACATGCTCGGCAAGCCGGTCGAGCAGGGCGACCTGTGGACGCGGGACCGTATCGACCGCTATCTGCGGCAGGCCGCGGCCCTGCCCCTCACCGACTATCTGCCGGAGCCCGTGGACGAGAGCGACGGCTTCGAGCTGCGGCCCGAGTGGCGCCAGTGCGTACGGGGCCGCATCCACGGCAGCTGCCGCGACGACGACGTCGACTACGCGATCCTCGGCCTCGACCTGCTGGAGACCCACGGCTTCGGCTTCAGCACCGAGCAGGTCGGCGACCTGTGGCTGCTGCGGCTGCCGTATCTGCAGACCTTCACGGCGGAGCGGGCGGCGTACCGCAACCTCGCCAATGGTCTGAAGCCGCCGCTCACGGCCACGTACGACAACCCGTACCAGGAGTGGATCGGCGCTCTCATCCGCGCCGACATCTACGGCTGGACCTCTCCCGGCCTCCCGCGCCGCGCCTCCTCCCTCGCCCGCCGGGACGCGGTCCTGTCGCACACCGGCAACGGCGTGTACGGCGCGATGTGGGCGGCGGCGCTGATCTCGGCCGCGTTCACGGCGCCCACGATCCGCAAGGCGGTCGACGAGGCGCTCGCGGTCATCCCGGCGAGCTGCCGCCTCGCCCGCACCGTACGCCGGGTCGTCTCGCTCCACGACACCCGGATGACCTGGGAGGACACGCTCACCACGGTCGCCGAGGAGACCGCCGGGCTCGGCTGGATCCACACCATCCCGAACGCGGCCGTGCTCACCGCAGGGCTGCTGTACGGCGACGGCGACTTCACTCGGACCATCACGCTCACCGTCCGCGGCGGTCTGGACACCGACTCCAACGGGGCCACGGCCGGATCGGTGGCCGGGGTGCTGTCCGGGGCGGAGGCGATCCCGGACCAGTGGACGGCTCCGCTGGAGGACACGATCCGCAGCGCGGTGTTCGGTTTCGACGGGGTGCGGATCAGCGAGCTGGCGGAGCGGACGGTGCGGCTGGCGGAGGCGGAGGTCTGACCGACCGGGCGGTCACGGACTGTCGCTACCCTTCCCTCCATGACCTCCACGCCAGACTTCGCCACGTACATCGCGGGCCTCCCCCGTGTCCTCGCCGGTGCCGCCGCCCTCTTCCGTGACGGCGAGGGCCGGGTGCTGCTCGTGGAGCCCAACTACCGTGAGGGGTGGGCGCTGCCGGGCGGTACGGTCGAGTCGGACGACGGTGAGACGCCTCGGCAGGGCGCGCGTCGTGAGACGGCCGAGGAGATCGGGCTGGACCGTGAGTTGGGTCCGCTGCTCGCGGTGGACTGGGCGCACGGGACGGGGCGGCCGCCGGTGGTGGCGTATCTGTACGACGGTGGCGTCCTCGGCGAGGACGACTTCAAGGCGATCCGGCTGCAGGAGGAGGAACTGCTGTCCTGGCGGCTGGTTGCGCGCGAGGAGCTCACCGCGTATCTGCCGGGGGCCCTGGGCCGCCGTGTCCTGGCCGCGCTGGACGTCCTCGCGGACGGCGGCGGGACGGTGGAGCTGGAGAACGGGCACCGGGTGGACTCCGGCGCCGTGTGAGTGCCCCGTGCTTGGTGCGCCGGGGTTTCCCGGGCGCTGTGGAGTCCACTGCGGTCGGCTGACGAGGCGAGTTCTGAGGAGACCCACCGCCGGGCGCCGGCGCTCGGATATCCGTTCGCCGCTCCCACCACGCCCGTCCTACTCTCGGTGCCATGACCAAGCCGCCTCTCGTCGCCATCCTCAGTGGCGCCGGTATCAGCACGGACTCCGGGATCCCCGACTACCGCGGGCCGAACGGGCTGTGGCGCCGGGACCCGGAGGCCGAGAAGCTCGTGACGTACGAGTACTACATGGGCGATCCGGAGATCCGGCGGCGCTCGTGGCAGATGCGCCGCAAGAACCGGACGCTCAAGGCCGAGCCGAACGCGGCGCACCGGGCGGTGGCCGAGCTGGCGCGGTCCGGGGTGCCGGTCCGGGTGATCACGCAGAACGTGGACGGGCTGCACCAGCTCGCCGGGATGCCCGATCGCAAGGTGCTCGAACTGCACGGCAGCGCGCGGAGTGTGATCTGCACGAAGTGCCACGCGCGCGGGCCGATGGAGGACGCCCTGGCCCGAGTCGAGGCCGGCGAGGCCGATCCGCCGTGTCTGGAGTGCGGCGGGATCCTGAAGTCGGCCACGGTGATGTTCGGGGAGCGGCTCGACCCGGCGGTCCTCGGTGAGGCGGCCGCCATCACCAAGGCCTGCCAGGTGTTCATCGCCGTCGGCACCAGTCTCCAGGTGCAGCCCGCCGCCGGCCTCGCGGGCGTCGCCGCAGACCACGGCGCCCGGCTCGTCATCGTCAACGCCGAGCCGACGCCGTACGACGAGCTCGCCGACGAGGTGATCCGCGAACCGATCGGCACCGCACTGCCGAAGCTGCTGCACGGGCTGGGCGAATAGAGCAAGGCCCCGGCAGGTATGCGGGCTTGCCGGGACCTGTTGTGCTCTCAGAATCCCCTTTGGGAGACGGTCTCCGCCTTGCCGCTTTTCACAGGAACGACGTGGCTCAGGAGTTGGCCCGCGAATCTGGTGACGAACTCTTCTTCCGGCCTCATTTCATCCTCGCCGAACTCGTCGGCCGCGCCGCCCGTACCGTTGGCGATCGGCTCGGGCTTGGCGATGGGGCCCTCTGCGGTGGACGTTTGCGGAGTGGCCGCGGACGCACCGGTCATTCCGATGGTGGCGAGCAGGAAAGGGGTGGTGATCGCGATGGCCAGGGCTCTACGTGCACGCATGGCTTCCGCCTTTTCTGGGACAACAGGTCGCCGCCAAGGTTCCCTGGCATTCCTTCTGAAAAACCGCAAACCGAACCAACCATTCGTACGGCCGAACGGTCTAGAACAGCGCCGCCGCGCTCTCGAAGTCCAGCAGCCGCTGCTTGCGCGCCAGGCCGCCGCCGTAGCCGGTGAGGCTTCCGTTCGCGCCGACGACGCGATGGCAGGGGACGATGATGCCGATCGGGTTCTTGCCGTTGGCCAGGCCGACCGCGCGGGAGGCGCCGGAGTTGCCGAGGGTGTCGGCGAGTTGGCCGTAGGAGCGGGTCTCGCCGTACGGGATCTTGCGCAGTTGCTCCCAGACGCGGCGCTGGAACGGCGTTCCGAACAGGCTCAGTTCGAGTGTGAAGTCCTTCAACTCGCCCTCGAAATAGGCCTCCAGCTGCTCCTCGGCCGCTGCGAACAGGGACTCGTCACGGGTGCCGAAGGTCTCCTCGGGTGGGCGGTGGCGTTGGTCGGTCATATAGAGGCCGCACAGGACGCCGTCCTCGGCGACGAGGGTGAGCGCGCCGTACGGGCTGTCGATGACGGTGTGCTGTTTCACGGGGATTTCCTTATACGGGAAGGAAGTTGATCGGGTGGCTGTCCGTCGCCCACAGGTACTGCACGGCGTACGCCCGCCAGGGACGCCAGGCCGCCGCGCGGGCCGTGAGGGCCGCCGGAGTGGACGGCAGGCCCAACTCCTGGGCAGCGCGGCGGATTCCGAGGTCGGTGGGGAGGAAGGCGTCTGGGTCGCCGAGGGCGCGCATCGCGATGACGTCGACCGTCCAGGGGCCGAAGCCGGGCAATTCCAGCAACCGGGCCCTGGTCTCCGGCCAGTCGCTGTCCGGACCCAGGCGCACCTGGCCGTCGGCGAGCCGGCGTACCAGTGTCGTGAACGTCGTCCGGCGCGTGCGCGGCATCGCCAGTGACTCCGGGTTCACGGAGGCCAGCGCCTCGGGGGACGGGAAGAGGTGGGTGAGGCCGCCCTCGGGGTCGTCGATCCGCTCGCCGTGGGCGGTGACCAGACGGGCCGCGTGAGTGCGTGCGGCGGCGGTGGAGACCTGCTGGCCGAGCACGGCCCGTACGGCGAACTCCGCCTCGTCGACCGTGCGCGGCACCCGTCGGCCGGGCGCCTTGTCGACCAGCGGCGCGAGCAGCGGATCCGTACGCAACTGGTCGTCGATCGCGACCGGGTCGGCGTCCAGGTCGAGCATCCGGCGGCATCGGCTGATCGCGACGGTCAGGTCGCGCAGGTCGCCGAGGGTGAGGCGGCAGGCGATGTGGTCGGGCCGCGGGGTCAGGGACACGATGCCGTGGCCGTAGGGCAGTCTGAGCGTGCGCCGGTACGCCCCGTCCCGCCACTCCTCGACGCCGGGTACGGCGGTCGCCGCGAGGTGGCCGAAGAGGTTGTCGGGGTTGAGGGGGGCGCGGAACGGCAGGCGCAGGGTGAGGGCGCCGGTGGTGTTGCCCGGGGTGCTGCGGGGTGCGCGGGAGCGCAGGTCGGTCGGCGAGAGGGCGAAGACCTCGCGGACGGTGTCGTTGAAGGTGCGAATGGAGGCGAAGCCGGCCGCGAAGGCGATGTCCGCCATGGGCAGGAGCGTCGTCTCGATGAGGAGGCGGGCCGCCTGGGCGCGCTGGGCGCGGGCCAGGGCGAGCGGGCCCGCGCCGAGTTCGGCGAGGAGCTGGCGTTCGGTCTGCCGGGTGCTGTAGCCGAGCCGGGTGGCGAGGCCGGGCACGCCCTCGCGGTCCACGACGCCGTCGGCGATCAGCCGCATCGCGCGGGCGACGAGGTCGGCGCGCTGGTTCCACTCCGGGGAGCCGGGGCTGGTGTCCGGGCGGCAGCGCTTGCAGGCTCGGAACCCGGCTTGCTGACAGGCGGCAGCGCTCGGGAAGAACCGCATGTTCTCCGGCTTGGGCGGGACCACTGGGCAGCTGGGCCGGCAGTAGATCCCGGTCGTGACGACCGCCGTGAAGAACCATCCGTCGAAGCGGGCGTCCTTGGACTGCACGGCGCGCACGCAGCGCTCCGTGTCGGTGTGCATCCCCTTCTGCATACGTCCAGCATCGGCCACGGGAGCGGCGAGGGCTGGCGAGAATCCGACATCAACCTCGTCTGTCCTGGGAGCTGCCGGATCACCTCGGACGGGGACAGTTCACATGAACAACCATTCATGCGTTCATGTACGATGGGTAAGATACCCCTCATGGGTCATGGAGCCGTCACCACCGCGCAGGACGCCCCCGAGCGCGTACGCCTGGACGCGGCCAACGCGGCCAAGGTGGCCACCACCCTCCAGGCCCTCTCCACCCCCTCCCGCCTGCTGATCCTGGCGCGGCTGCGCGAGGGGCCGCTGCCGGCCACGGAGTTGGCGGCCGAGGTGGGAATGGAGCAGTCCGCCTGCTCGCACCAGCTGCGGCTGCTGCGCAATCTGGGTCTTGTGGTGGGCGAGCGGCGCGGCCGGTCGGTGGTGTACGCGCTGCACGACCACCATGTCGCCGAGTTGCTCGACCAGGCCGTGTACCACGTGGAGCATCTGCGCCTGGGCATCAGCGACGCGACCGAGTGAGCCCGCGCCGCCAGCTCGGCGGCGCCTGCGTCACGACGCGTTCGGACCCGGGGTCGGCCCCACGCCCCGCAACTGCTGGACGGTCCCGCCCAGTCGAGGCCGGAGCTTCTCCAGCAGTGCCGGTTTGGCGCTGACCACCCAGCGGGTGCCGACGAGGTACTTGCCACCGTAGACGGCGGCCGAGTCCAGCCAGGTCAGCTTGTACTTCTCCGCCGGGAACGTCGTGATGAGGTAGTCGCCCTCCTCGGTGTGGCAGACCCCCTCGCGCAGTTCGTCCGCGTCGGTCCGGATCTTGACCTTGCAGCCGGTCAGGTCGGCGATCACCTCGACCTTCGCCGGTGCCACGACGCCGGCCACGGTGGCGGAGACGTTCGTCGGGCTGCTCTGCGCGGAGGCTCCTTCGTCGTCACCGCCGCCGCACGCGGTGGCGGTGAGCAGGAGAACCAGACCGCCGGCTGCCGCGACGAAAGCGGTGCTTGCTCTGCTTCCTCGGTGTAACTGCACGAAGAGGGGTACGGATCAAGGCCGGGCGCTGTTCACCTCGGGTGTCAGGCGGGCCCGGCCGGCAGCCAGCGGGCGACGTAGGCCAGCAGCCCGTCGAGTCCGGCGCCGCGTGCGACATAGCCGAGGTGGCCGTCGGGCCGTACGAGTCCCTGGGCGACGCCCGGCCAGGGACTCCGGTCGCCGAGACGGTGCACGGTGATCAGGTCGGCCCGGCCGGCCAGGACCGGGGTGAGCCGCTCGTCCGGCCAGAGGTGCGGCGGGCCGGCCAGGAGGAGATGCCAGCCGGGGGCGGCGATCCGTGCCTGGAGCCCGCGGGGCAGGTCGGGCAGCCGGTCACCGGCGCGTGGCCCGCGGCGGGGTGGTCGGGTGCCCGTCGTCGAGGCGGGGCTGCGGTGGTAGTGGATGCCGAGTTCGGAGACGGTGCGGAAGACCCTGCGGCGGGGTGCCGTCGCGTGCTTCACCAGCGGGGCGATGCGCGGGACGAGATGCTCGCGGGCGAACCGGAGGACAGGATTCGGGCTGGTGGCGATGACGAAGGCACGGTCGGTGAACCGCCGTACGGCACGGCCGACCGGCACGCGCTCGGCCCCGTAGGTGTCCAGCAGTTCCTCCGGCGCGGCGCCCCGGCACACGAGGGCGAGCTTCCAGCCGAGGTTGAGGGCGTCCTGGATGCCGGTGTTCATGCCCTGCGCCCCGGCGGGGCTGTGAATGTGGGCCGCGTCGCCGGCGAGGAAGAAGGGGCCGGAGCGGTAGCGGGCGGCGCCGCGGTTGTGAAGCCGGAACTCGGTCATCCAGTCGGGATCCCGCAGGACCAGGCCTTTTGCGCCGTACCGTTCGGCGATCCGTTGCAGCATCGGCACCGTCACCTTGCTGTCGGGGGCGTCGGACGGCCGCATCGCCAGCATGCGCCAGGGGGCGGGCGAGCCGAGCGGGAAGAAGAACACCATCCCGCCCCCGGTCATGTACGAGTGCACGGCACCGGGCTCCAGGCCGTCCACCTCCAGGTCGGCGAGCAGATACGTCTGCGGATAGGCGTATCCCTCGAATCCGATGCCGGCCTGCGTGCGCACGGTGCTGTGCGCGCCGTCGCAGCCCACGACATAACGGGCCGTCACGCTCTCCTCGGCGCCGTCACGACTCCGCAGCAGGCAGTCGACGTGCGAGCCCTGCCGCTCCAGCCGGACCACCTCGGTGCCGCGCTCGACCGTCACGTCCCGGGCGGCGAGATGCTCACCGAGCACGCTCTCCGTCTCGGCCTGCGAGAGGAACAGCAGGAAGGGGTACGGCGTGTCGGTCGCTCCGATGTCGAACAGCGGCACCGACACCGTGCGCCGCCTCAAGTGCAGCCGCAGCCCCATCGCGGGGTTGCCGCGCGCCACGAGCTCCTCGGTCACCCCGAATCCCGCCAGCGCCTCCAGGGTGCGGGGCTGGATGCCGAGCGCCCGGGACTCGCGCACCCGGTCCAGGGAGCGGTCGACGATACGGAACCGGGTTCCGTAGGCACGCAGTTGAGCCGCGAGCGCGAGCCCGGTGGGCCCGGCGCCCACGATCAGCACGTCCAGGGGCGGTGTCATGGGTCCACCGTAGGCACAGGGCGGCGAACGGTGCCCGACCGCGGCGCACCGGCCAGGACCTGCGCGATGGCAACTCCTGGCGCCACCAGTTCGGCCCGCTGGCCGACGTGGGCTTCCGGGTGGTCGCCCCGGACCAGCGCGGATACGGAAGCAGCGACCACCCCGACGCCGTCGACGCGTACACCATCCTCCATCTGGTCGGTGATGTCGTGGGCCTCATCCAGGCCCTGGGCGAGGAGAAGGCGTTCGTCGTCGGCCACGACTGGGGAGCGCCGGTCGCCTGGCACACCGCGCTGCTGCGACCGGACGTGGTGCGTGGCGTGGCAGGTCTGAGCGTGCCGCCCCCGTTCCGGGGGACGCGGCCTCCGCTGACCGCCATGGAGCGGTTCGACGGGCGGTTCTACTGGAACTACCTGGCCCGCCGCGGTGTCGCCGACGCCGGCTCGCACCCTGCCGGACCCCGAGGTGCTGCCGGACTGGTTCACCGAGGACGACCTCGACGCACTGACCGAGAGTTTCTCCCAGGGCTTCACCGGGGCCCTGAACTGGTATCGCAACCTCGACCGCAACTGGGAACTGACCGCCCCCTGGCACAACGCGGTCGTCACCCCGCCCGCCCTGTACAGCTACGGCGACCGCGACCTCGTCCCCGCCTTCCCCGGAACTCCCGAACTCATCGAGCGACTGCCGGCCCTGATGCCCAACCTGTGGCGCGGGCCCGTCGAGCTGGCCGGCTGCGGACACTGGACCCAGCAGGAACGCCCGGACGAGGTCAACGAGGCGCTCGTCGAGTTCCTGACGGCCTGCTCCGGCTAGGTTCTGTTCAGGATGGGGCCTGCCCGACCTGCCGGTCGAACGCCCCATACGCCACCTCGTCGAAGAGAACGAACCTGACCTCCTCCACCGACGTCCGCGCCCCCCGTACCGTCGCCACCGCGATCCGGGCGCCGTCGTCCATCGGCCAGCCGTAGATGCCGGTGGAGATGGCCGGGAAGGCGAGGGACCGCGCGCCCAGTTCGTCGGCGATTCGCAGCGACTCCCGGTAACAGGAGGCCAGTAGGTCCGAGCGGTCCTCGGAGGCCGACCAGACCGGGCCCACCGTATGGATCACCCAACGCGCGTCCAGGTCCCCCGCCGTCGTGGCGACCGCCTGCCCCGTCGGCAGGCCCTTGCCGTACCGGGAGGCGCGCAGATCTCGGCACTCGGAGAGGATCGCGGGGCCGCCGCGGCGGTGGATGGCGCCGTCGACTCCTCCCCCGCCGAGGAGGGAGGAGTTCGCGGCGTTGACGATCGCGTCCACGGACTCTCGAGTGATGTCGCCCTGGACGAGCCTGATGGTGGTCATGACTGCCTCTATAGCAGGGCAGTGGGGCCGCCGCAGGTCACCGCCAGGCGACCGGCAGCGAGCGCACTCCGTGGACCGTGCTCGTCGACAGGGCGAGCGACTCGGGCGGGACCGTCATGCTCAGCGTCGGCAGCCTGCGGAACAGGGCGGCCAGGCCCAGGCGGAGCTCGGCGCGGGCCAGGGACTGGCCGAGGCACTGGTGCGGTCCGTGGCCGAAGGCCAGGTGGCCGGACGCGTCGCGGCGGACGTCCAGGGAGTCGGGGTCGGCGTACGTCGACGGGTCGCGGTTGGCCGACTGCAACGCCACCACCACGCCCTCCCCGGCGCGGATGCGGACCCCGGACAGCTCCACGTCCGCCGTGGCGATCCGCCGTATCCCCGAGTGGATGACGGTCAGATGGCGCAGGAGTTCCTCCACCGCCCCCGGCCACAGGGAGTCGTCGACGCGCAGGGCGTCCAGTTGGGCGGGGTTGTGCAGCAGGGCGATCACGGCCAGCGGGAACATGTTCGCCGTCGTCTCATGGCCCGCCAGCAGGAGCAGGGAGACCATGCCGGTGGCCTCGTCGAGGCCGGCCTCGCCGGTCGCCACGCGCTCGGTGGCCAGCCGGGAGATCAGGTCGTCGGCGGGGTCGTGCGTGCGGCGCTCGATGAGGGCGCGGAGGTAGCCGTAGAGCGCCACGCGGGCGCTCATCGCCTCGGCCGGGTCGCCGGCGACGCTGGTGAGGGCGTTGGACTTCTCACGGAAGAAGCCGTGGTCCTCGTAGGGGACGCCGAGCAGTTCGCAGATGGCGAGGGTGGGCAGCGGCAGCGCGTACGACGCCACCAGGTCCGCTTCCGTGGCGCCGTCCGCCGTCATCGCGTCCAGCAGGTCGTCGCAGATCCGCTGGATCGCGCCCTCCATCTGCTCGACGCGCCGGAAGGTGAAGTCGGGGATGAGCATGCGGCGCAGCCGGGTGTGGTCCGGCGGGTCCATCTGGTGGAAGAGGCCCGGGGCCTGCGGGGGCGCGCCCGGGCGGGTGTGGGGGAAGTCCGGGTGGTTGGCGTCGGCGCTGAAGCGGGGGTCCGCGAGGACCGTGCGGGCGTCCTCGTGGCCGGTGATCAGCCAGGGGCTGTTGTCGCCCCAGACGGTCACCCGGCGGATCGGCTCCTCGGACTGCCACTTGGCGTATTCGGGTGCCGGGTCGAGCAGGGGGCGCATCGTGGGGAGGGAGGGGTGGTTCGTCATTTGTCGGTTCCTTCGGTACGCAGGCCCGCGAGGCCCAGCAGCAGGGACTTGACCTCCGTGGCCGCGTAGGCCTCCCGTGCCCGGTCCGGCTGCGAGCACAGCAGTACGGGGCCGTCGGCGGGGTCGGCGGGCAGGCGGCCGTGGCTGCCGCGGACGCCGGAGGGGTTCAGCGGGACGGTCCTGAGGCGGTAGCGGAAGCCGAGTTTCTTGCGGGCGACCTGGCCGACGGCGCGCAGCTTCACGGCGGGGACCGTGTCGTCGTAGAGGAGCTCGGCGGGGTCGTAGCCGGGCTTGCGGTGGATCTCGACCTGGCGGGCGAAGTCGGGGGCGCGGTCGTCGTCCAGCCAGTAGTAGTACGTGAACCAGGCTTCGGGGTCGGCCATGGCGACCAGTTCGCCGGAGCGCTCGTGGTCCAGGCCGTGCGCCGTCTTACCGTCGGCGTCCAACACCCGCTCCACGCCGTCGAGTTCGGCGACGATCTTCGCGACCGCCTCGGTGTCGGCGGGGGCGCGGACGTACACATGGGCGATCTGGTGGTCGGCGACCGCGAAGGCGCGGGACGTCCATGGGTCGAGGTACTCCATGCCGTCCTGCGTGTACACCTCCAGCAGGCCCGCCCGGCGCAGCGCACGGTTGATGTCGACGGGGCGGGACACGGGCGTGATGCCGTACTCGCTGAGCGCCACGACGGTCGCGCCCTCGCTCAGGAAGTGGTCGAGCAACGGGCGCAGGGCGTCGTCGAGCCCCCGGGCGGCGCGGATGGTCGCCGGCGAGTCCGGGCCGGAGCGCTGCGGCTCGTAGTCCATCTGCGGGATGTAGACGAGTGTGAGGTCGGGGCGGTGCTCGTCGAAGATCTGGCGGGCGGCGGCGAGGATCCACTGGGTGGAGGGCATGCCCGCGTTCGGGCCCCAGTAGGTGAAGAGGGGGAACGGGCCGAGGCGGTCGGTGAGTTCGTCGTGGAGGGCTGGTGGCCAGGTGTAGCAGTCGGGTTCCTTGCGGCCGTCGGAGTAGTAGACGGGGCGCGGGGTGACCGTCCAGTCGACGTCGGCGCCCATCGCGTACCACCAGCAGATGTTGGCGACCTTGTAGTCCGGGTTCGTCCTCCGGGCCGTCTCCCAGATCTTCTCGCCGCCGACGAGCGCGTTGTGCTGGCGCCACAGCATGACTTCCCCGAGGTCGCGGAAGTACCAGCCGTTGGCCACCGCGCCGTGGGTGGAGGGGGGTTCGCCGGTGAGGAGGGTGGACTGGACGGTGCAGGTGACGGCGGGGAGCACGGTGTCGAGCCGGGACTGGAAGCCGCGTTCGGCGAGGGCGGCGACGGCCGGCATGTGCTTCAGGAGCTTCGGGGTCAGGCCGACGATGTCGAGTACGACCACACGGTTCATGAGGGGTCCTCCTTGAGGCCGAGACCGGTCAACCGGTCGCGGGCCCAGGCCAGTTCGGCGGCGATGCCACCGGGCAGGTCGGCGGGCGGTTCGGGGAGGACGGACCAGGTGTAGGTCTCGACCTCGATGTGGTCGCAGTCGGCCGACGCGCCGCCCAGCAGCCCGGCGAGGACCTGGTCGAGCTGGTCGGCGGTGGTACGCAGCGGGGGTTCGGGCCGGGTGTGCAGCGGGGCGTGGAAGTGGACGCGCCAGGGCCCGCCGTCGTCGGGAAGGCCGCCGTCGAGGGCGTCCGGCAGATCGTCCACGCCGAGGACGTCGCCGTCGCTCACCGTGCGGGTCTGGTGCAGGAACCGGGGTTCGGCGAGCCGGCGCAGTGCCCCGCGGGCGGCGGGGTCGGCCGGGCGGTCGGCCTCCACGGCGCAGGACGCCTGGAGCTTGACCACGGGCAGCCCGGCCTCCGCGAGCCGGCGCAGGGCCTCGGCGGGCCGCTCGAACTGGACGGCGAGATGGCAGGCGTCGAGGCAGACGCCGAGCCGGTCGGGGTCCAGTCCGCCCAGTTCCCGTACCGCCTGTGTGGTGGTCTCGACGAGGCACCCGGGTTCCGGTTCGAAGCCGACGCGGATACGGCGGCCCGTCCATGATTCGAGGGCGGAGAGCCCGGTGGCGAGCCGGTCCAGGGCGTGGCGGGCCTCTTCGGCGCAGGCGCGGTGCCACGGTGTGCGCCAGGCGAGCGGCAGGGTGGAGACGCTGCCGTGGCCGACGTCGTCCGGGAGGAGGGCGGCGAGGACGCGGGCGCAGTCCAGGGTGTACTTCAGCCGGGCCTCGTCGGCCCAGTCGGGCCGGTACACGTCCTTCTTGACGACCTCGCGGTGGAAGCCGGCGTACGGGAAGGCGTTGAGGGTGACGGTCTCCAGGCCGCGCGCCCGCAGCTCGGCCTTCAGTCGTGCCAACGCGGCCTCGTCGTCGGCGAGTTCGGTGACCACGGGGCGGGCCAGCCACAGCCCGATGCCGAGCAGGTCGGCCCCGAGGCGTTCACGTACGGGCTCGGCGTACTCGGCGAGCTGGGCGATCACGCCCTCCAGGTCCTCCGCCTGGTGGACGTTGCTGCAGTAGCCGAGATGGACGGTGGTGCCGTCGGGGTGCAGGAAGCGCATGGAGCCTCACGCTCCCCCGCGACGTATGGAGTTGCCCTGGAAGGTGGCCTCTTCGTCCGGCTTGGGCTCCTCCAGTTCCAGCCGCCCGCTCTGGCCGTAGAAGGCGACGGGGTTGCGCCACAGCACCTTGTCGACGTCGTCCTCGTCGAACCCGGCGGCGAGCATGGCGTCGGCGGTCCTGCGGGTCTTCAGTGGATCCGAACGGCCCCAGTCGGCGGCCGAGTTGACCAGTACCCGCTCGGTCCCGTGCTCCTTGAGGATCTCCACCATCCGGTCCTCGCTCATCTTGGTCCTCGGGTAGATCGAGAACCCGGCCCAGCAGCCGCTGTCGAGGACCATGCCGACGGTGAGCTCGTTGAGGTGGTCGAGGACGACGCGTTCGGGGGCGATGCCCGACTCCCGTACGACGTCCAGGGTGCGGCGGGTGCCGGTGGCCTTGTCGCGGTGCGGGGTGTGCACCAGGGCGGGCAGTTCGTGCCGGATGGCGAGCCGGAGCTGACGGGCGAGCGCCTCGTCCTCCTCCGGGGTCATCGAGTCGTAGCCGATCTCGCCGACGGCGACGACCCGGTCCTTGGCGAGGTAGCGGTCCAGTTCGTCGAGGACCGGGAGGCAGCGGGGGTCGTTCGCCTCCTTCGGGTTGAGCGCGATCGTGCAGTAGTGCTGGATGCCGAACTGCGCGGCCCGGTGCGGCTCCCAGCCCAGCAGCCCGTCGAAGTAGTCGTAGAAGCTCTCGGGCGAGGTGCGGGGCTGGCCCAGCCAGAAGGCGGGTTCGACGACGGCGCGCACCCCGGCGGCGTACATCGCCTCGTAGTCGTCGGTCGTCCGGGAGGTCATGTGGATATGGGGGTCGAAGATGCGCACGGTCAGCCCTCTTCCTTGAGTACGTCCGCGAGTACGTCCGTGAGTGCGGGCGCGAGTTCTGCGTCGATGACGTCCGGGAAGGCACGGACGACGGGCCGGATGTCCTGGGGTACGTCACGTCCCGCGACGATCCGCTCATGGGCGAAGTCGGCGAGCATCCGGGCCAGTTCACGGTCGGCGCGGGTGTCGAGGCCGCTGACGCGGTCGAGCGGGATCTCGCAGAAGACGCACTTCAGTACGGCATGGCGGTACTCGGCGGCGGGGAGGTGCACGGCGGCGTACGGGCCGAGGGCGGCCTCGATCAGGGTCGTGTCGTTGCCGCGCAGAGCGTCCCGTACGACGGGCAGGGCGAGGTCGCCGAGGTCGAGCAGCGGCAGGGTCCGAAGGACCGCACGTTGTTCGGCCGGGTCGCCATGCCGGTACAGGCGGGTGACCTCGTCGGCGAGGGCCCGGCCGCGCAGGGGCAGTGCGGCGAGCAGGACGGCGCGGGCGGCCTCGTCCACGGACCAGTGCTCGGTGAGGCGGCCGTGTCCGCAGCGCCTTCGGGCGGCGGGGAAGAGGCGCCGTACGGCGGCGGGTTCGGCGGCGATCTCGGCGGCGCTCTCGTCCAGCCAGGCGCGGGCCGTGGGGTCCAGTGCGGTGTTCAGGGCGGGGTGGGGGTCCGGTGGAGCCGAGGGGGAGGCGGACGTGACGGCCATGGGGGAACAACTTCCGCTGAGGTGGGAGGAGTTGGGTGGGGCGGGGCGGCGAGGGCGACCCGCGGCGGGCGCGCCCGTCGACTATCCGGCCGCGGCGGTCCGTTCGGCCGCGCGCAGGAACTCGATCGAGCGGCGGGCGACTTCGGGCGCGTCGAGCGAGCCGCCCTGGATCTCCACGGAGACCAGGCCGCGGTGCCCGAGCGCGCGCAGGGCGGCCAGCACCGGCGGGAAGTCGATCTCGCCGGCGCCGAATTCGAGATGCTGGTGGACGCCGCGCCGCATGTCCTCGATCTGCGTGTTGCGCAGGATCGGCGCCGCCCGGCGCACGCAGTCCAGCAGGGGGCGTTCCTCCACGCAGTGGGCGTGGCCGACATCGAAGGTGACCCCGAACAGCTCGTGCCCGCCGACCAGTTGAGCGAGCCGCAGACAGCGTTCCACGGTGTCGACGAACATGTACGGCTCCGGCTCGAAGGCCAGCGCCACCCCGTACTTCTCCGCCGTCTCCAGCACCGCCTCCACGCCCTCCGCGAGCCGCTTCCACGCGTCCCGCTCCGGCATCCGGTCCGGCGCCGGGCCGCTGCACAGATGGACGGTGGGCGAGCCGAGGTCGGCGGCGATGCGCAGGGCGCGGCGCAGCAGGTCGATCCGGAGTTCGCAGCCGTCCGACATCAGCGTGGGCAGGTGCTTGTTCCAGGGGTCGAGGAAGTAGGGCGCGCCGGTCTCCACCGTGATGTCGAGGCCGTGTCTGCCCAGTTGCCGGGCGAGGGCGGTGACGCGGCGGGGCAGGTCTTCGGCGTACGGGTCGAGGTGGTTGTGGTCGAGGGTGAGCGCGACGCCGTCGTAGCCGAGGTCGGCGAGGACGACGAGGACGTCGCTCAGCCGGTGGTGGGTGAAGCCGTTGGTGCCGTAGCCGAACTTCAGTGGGGTGGGGGGAGGTCTCATGGTGCCGGTTCCTCACACGGAGGTGGTGGGTCTCAGGTGGGGGATATGCGCCGGGCCAGCCGTCGCGCGAGGGGGTGGAAGACGCCGAGCGCGGCGGCGACGGCGGGTGCTCCGCCGCGCGCGGTCAGCGCCGCCTGAAGGGGCATCAGACCGAGAATCCCGGCCCCGACGGCCCGCCGCACGTTCTCCCCCGAGGGCTCCCGAACGGCACGGATCTGGGCGTTGCCGTAGGTGCCGAGGTAGGCGAGGGCACCGGCGGCGGTGGCGGCGGTACGGATCTTCGCGGAGGGGGTGGCGGCAGCGCCCCCAAGGGGCGCGGGGAACCGCGCGACCAGCCACGACGACGCGGCAGACGACAGACGATCCCGCGCGGCACTGCCCGCATCGGCTCGGGCCACCGGAACCGTCGTGGCGACCGCCGTCGCCGCCGACACGGCAAGAGTCCCGATCGGAACCCGCACCGGCGCACCGCCGATCTCGTGCCGACTGAGCGCCATCAACGTGCCCGTATGGGCGCCGACCAGCGCGGCAGGCACGGCGGCACGGCGAAGCGCGACGCCGACCGATGGCGCACCGGGCCCAGGCACGACCGCTCCGGCCAGCACATCCAGAATCCGAGCCCCCGCCATGGCGAAGCCACCCGCCGCGGTGGACTTGAGCTTCAGGTCGTACGCCCACACCAGCCCGGCCAGTGGCAGCGCGGCGGCCACGCTGCGACGGCCACCCGCGGCGGCGGCGAGACCTAGGCCCGCAGCGGTGAGCCCGCCGGCCACGGCGAGGGCGGTACGGCGGGGAACTCGCCCCGACGGCACCGGCCGTTCGGGACGCTCGACGGCGTCCACCGTGGCGTCGGCGTAGTCGTTGAGAGCCATGCCGGCCCAGTAGAGGCAGACGGAGGAGCCGATCACTCCGAGGGTACGGGCGCCCAGGGGGCGTCCGGCGGCGGCCGCTCCCGCGATCACATCACCGGGGACACTCAGCGCGGCCGGCGCTCTGACGAGCAGGGCGAGGTCGGCGAGGCGCACGGCAGACCGGGATCCGAAGCGGACAACCGCTTTCCGATCTTTCATGGCCGCACCCTACTCGGGGGCAGTTGAGCATTCAGCTACCTACCCCCCGGTAAGAGGAGTGACAAAGAAGACACAGATTTCCCTTACCGCGAGGCCCGAACTACCGGTAAACGTAGGTCGTTTGAGCCGTCTCACGGCTCCTGGCGCAGGCGCCGCCATACGGCCTTGGCCGCGTTGTGTCCCGACATGCCGTGCACGCCGGGTCCGGGCGGGGTCGCCGACGAGCAGATGAAGACGGCCGGGTGCGGGGTGGTGTAGGGGAAGAGCGACAGCTTTGGGCGCAGCAGGAGTTGCAGTCCGGAGGTCGCGCCGGAGCCGATGTCACCGCCGACGTAGTTGGCGTTGCGAGCGACGAGTTCGGCGGGGCCGGCGGTCGCGCGGGCGAGGACACGGTCGCGGAACCCCGGGGCGTAACGCTCCAGTTGACGCTCTATGGCGTCCGTGAGGTCTCCGGTCCAGCCGTGGGACACATGCCCGTACGCCCAGAAGACCTGCTTGCCCTCGGGGGCCCGGGTGGGGTCGGCGACGCCGGGCTGCACCGTGATCATGAACGGCTTGTCGGGCGCCCGGCCCTCCCTGGACACCGCACGCAGCGCGGCGCCGATCTCCGCGCTGTTCCCGCCGATCTGCACGGTGCCGGCCCGCCGGGCCTCCGGCGCGGTCCACGGGACCGGGCCGTCCAGCGCGTAGTCGATCTTGAAAACGCCGGGGCCGTAGCGAAAGCCCTCGTAGTACCGGCCGAAGCCGGCGATGCGGGCCAGGGCGGTCGGTGAGGTGTCGAAGATATAGGCGCGCGCGGGCGGCAGATCGTCGAGCCGCTTGACCTCGTAGTCGGTGTGGACGCCGCCGCCGAGGTCCTCCAGATACGCGGTGAGGGCGTCGGAGATGGACTGGGAGCCGCCGCGGGCCACGGGCCAGCCGCGGGCGTGGGCCGCGAGGGCGAAGACCAGGCCGACGGCGCCGGTGGCGAAGCCGCCGAGCGGGGCCATGACGTGCGCGACGAGGCCGGAGAACAGGGTCCTGGCCCGCTCGTCCTTGAAGCGCCGCATCAGCCAGGTGGACGGAGGCAGCCCGACCAGGCCGAACCGGGCGAGGGTGACCGGGTCGCGGGGCAGCGCCGTCAGCGGCAGGGACATGAAGTCGCGGGCGAGTGTGTCCCACTTCGCCAGGAACGGCTCGACCAGCCTGCGGTACGGCCCGGCGTCGCGCGGACCGAAGGAGGCTGCGGTCTCGGCGACGGACCGGGCCAGCACGGCGGCGGTGCCGTCGGCGAACGGATGTGCCATCGGCAGGTCGGCGTGCAGCCACTGAAGGCCATAGCGGTCCAGCGGCATCGCGCGGAACGCGGGTGAGTTGATGCCGAGGGGGTGCGCGGCGGAGCACGGGTCGTGCCGGAAGCCGGGCAGGGTCAGCTCCTCCGTGCGGGCTCCCCCGCCGACGGTGTCACGCGCCTCGAACACGGCCACGGAGAAGCCGCGGCGGGCCAGCTCCACGGCAGCGGTCAGTCCGTTCGGCCCCGCTCCCACCACGACCGCATCGAGCATCGACGGCACCTTCGGACCCCTTCGTCAGCCGATGGCCATTGAGGTCAGGATATGCCGGAGCACTGACAACACCGGGGCGCGGGTAAAGTCCGCCACGTGACGCACCGCTTCCGTTTCCATGTGCCCGAGGACGACGCATGGCACTGGTTAGAGGTGGCGGACGGGGGCCGGGTGGTGCGGCAGATCTCCTTCCAGGGACCCGCCGGTGTGCCGGTGGTCGCCGCCGAAGCGGCCACCGCCGGTGTGCCGGTGGTCGCCGTCGAAGCGGCCGAGCTCGCGCTGACCCGGCAGGCGTGCGGGGACTGGGGCGTTCAGCTGTACGAGGTCGTGTACGGGGTGCCGGCGCGGGAACCGGTCGTGGAGCCTCCGGACGCGCGGACGGTGGACCGGCGGGCATTCGACCTCGCGTGGGGCCGCGCCCGTTCGTACCGCCAGTGCGAGGTGCGCCACGACACCGGTCCGCTGCCCGTCGGCACCCGCCTGACCGGCACTTTCACCGTCTCGCCCTGGGGACCCGGCGTGACCGGTGTGTTCGTCGACGTCGGCCTGCCCGCCCCGGGCTTCGTGGACGCCCTGGTCCTTCTGAGAGCGGAGTGCCAGTGGCCCGAGGAGGGCACACCCGCGGAATTCGAGGTGGTCGACCTGCGTGTCGGCCGCTCCCACCCGCAGATCAGACTCCGCCCGACAGCAGTCCCACCACCCGCCGAGCCGTGGCCTCGTCACGGGCCGCGGTGAACGGCAGGGCATTGCCACCGGTGACACGGAACGGCTCGCCCAAGTGGGTCAGGTGGGTGCCGCCGGCCTCCTCGACCAGCAGGATGCCCGCGGCGTGGTCCCAGGCGGCCTCCCAGCTGAACGCGATCGCGTCCAACTCGCCGCGGGCGATGGCGAGATACTCCAGGCCGGCCGAGCCGCAGGGACGCGGGGCGACACCATCGGTCCACAGGGCGAGGAGCGCGCGCTTCTGCTCGTCGGTGGTGTAGTCCGGGTGGGACGTGGCGATGTGGAGGTCGCGGCCGGGCTCCGCCGCGCCGGAACGCAGCCGCTCGCCGTTGAGGAAGGCGCCCTGGCCCCGTATCGCCGTGGCCAGTTGACCGCGGGCGGGGGCGTAGGTCCAGGAGGCGAGGAGCACGCCGCGCTGCGCGAGCGCGACCAGGGTGCAGAAGCCGTCGTCCCCGTTGACGAACTGCCGGGTCCCGTCGACGGGGTCGACGATCCAGACCGGGGCGTCGCCGCACACCGCCTCGTAGGTCGCCGGGTTGGCGTGCACCGCCTCCTCGCCGACCACGACCGAGCCGGGCAGGAGCGCGCCGAGCGCCTCGGTGAGGTACTTCTCGGCGAGCCGGTCGGCGTCGGTCACCAGGTCGTGCGGTCCGCCCTTCTGGTCGACCTCGTGCTCGGCGAGCTGCCGGAAACGAGGCATGATCTCGGCCGCGGCCGCCCTGCGGACCGCTTCCTCGACGTCGGCCGAGTGCTGTGCGAGAAACTCTTCGATGGTTTCGTTGGTTCGGATCACGTGTCAATAAGAACATGCCCCACTGACAATCCCCGCCCGCCGAGTGGCTGCCGGATGGCATCGGCGTGAACTCCAGGGGCGCGAATCGGCAGGTCAAGGGCATGTTCTCAGGGCGGGTCCGCTGAGCGGGGCTTCAGAGGTGCGCCTCAGCGCCCGACCGCGTACCCCTGCATCCCCCGCGGATTCGCCGCCGCCGACAGGACCCCCGTCTCCGGGTCCCTCGCGACCGCGCACAGCCTGCCCTCCGACCACGCGTCACCGACGGTCACCTCATGACCACGGCGCCGCAGCTCCTCCACCACCTCGGCGTCCGTCCGGGACTCCACGGTCACGCTTCCGGGCCGCATCCCGCGCGGATAGAAGGAACCGGGGAAGCTGTCGTTGTGCCAGTTCGGGGCGTCGATCGCGCCCTGGAGGTCGAGGCCGCCGCGGACCTGCTCGCGCAGGGCGACCGCGAGGAGGAAGTGCAGCTGCCACTGGTCCTGCTGGTCCCCGCCGGGCGTACCGAAGGCCATGACGGGCACTCCGTCGCGCAGCGCGATCGAGGGGGTGAGCGTGGTCCGCGGGCGCCGTCCCGGTGTCAGGGAGTTCGGCAGGCCCTCTTCCAGCCAGGTCATCTGGAGCCTGGTGCCCAGCGGGAAGCCCAGCTCGGGCACGACGGGGTTGGACTGCAGCCAGCCGCCGCTGGGGGTGGCCGCGATCATGTTGCCCCAGCGGTCGACGATGTCGAGATGGCAGGTGTCGCCCCGGGTGCCGCCGTCGGCGCGGACATCGGGCTCGCCCGGCACCGGGGACGTCGGCGACTTGGCGACCGTCGGCTCCCCCGCGCCCAGCGCGTCGAAGCCCGGCGCCTCGGTGGCCGCCACGCGCGCGTGCGCGCTCAGCCGCGGGACGCGCCCGCCCGGACTGCCGGGCCGCAGCTCGTGGGACGCCTTCTCGTCGACCAGCTCCCGCCGGGCCGCGTTGTACTCGTCCGACAGCAGATCGGCCAGCGGCACCTCGGCCGCGTCGCCGTACCAGGCCTCCCGGTCGGCCATGGCCAGCTTGCAGCCCTCGACCAGCAGATGGACGTACTCGGCGGACCCGTACCGCGGCAGCTCGGGCGGGAGCAGCGCGAGCTGCTGGAGCAGGACCGGGCCCTGGCTCCAGGGGCCGGCCTTGCACACGGTCCAGCCGTTCCAGTCGTACGTCGTCGGCGCCTCGTAGGTCGCGGACCAGCCGGCGAGGTCGGCGGCCGTGAGCGTGCTGGAGTGCCGCTCGCCGCTGGTGTCCATCGTCGGGCGCCCGGCCTGCCGTACGAGGGCCTCGGCGATGAAGCCGGACCGCCACACCTCCCGCGCCGCCTCGATCTGCGCGACCCGGTCCCCGGCCCCCGAGACCTCGGCGAGCAGTCGCTTCCAGGTGGCGGCGAGGGCGGGGTTGCGCAGCAGCGCACCGGGCCGAGGCGACCTCCCGTCCGGCAGATACACCTCGGCCGACGAGGTCCACTCCGTCTCGAACAGCTCCCGCACCGTTTCGACCGTCTCGCCGACCCGCTCCACGGGCGCGTGGCCGTGCTCCGCGTACCCGATGGCGTACTCGAGCACCTCGGCGAGCGTCCTGGTCCCGTGGTCCCGCAGCAGAAGCATCCAGGCGTCGAAGGCACCGGGCACCGCGGCGGCCAGCGGCCCCGTCCCCGGCACCAGCTCCAGTCCGAGCTCCCGGTAGTGCGCGACGGTCGCCCCGCGCGGCGCCACCCCCTGCCCGCACACCACCCGCACCTCGCCGCCCGCCGGGGCGATGAGGATCGGCACCTCACCGGCCGGACCGTTGAGGTGCGGCTCGACGACATGCAGCACGAACGCGCCCGCCACGGCGGCGTCGTAGGCATTGCCGCCGCGCTCCAGCACGGCCATCGCGGACTGCGAGGCGAGCCAGTGGGTGGAGGACACCATGCCGAAGGTGCCCTGGAGGGTGGGGCGGGTGGTGAACATGTGGGCTCTCACCTCGCTGTTTACGTGCGTCGGCCGGTCGAATCTGCGCTGAGGATCGGGCCTGGGGAGAATCTGGGGGTTCGGGCCGGAGCTCTCCTCCGCTCGCTCCCCCAGCAGGCTATCGATCGCCCTGCGCCCCTTCTTCCCCGCCTCGGGCATGAAGTGTGCGTAGTGGTCGAGAGGGATGGTCGGCGACGGATACGTGTGCCTCACACCGCGTTTGAGATCTGCCGTACCTGTGCGCTGGAGCGGTCGTTGAGCTCCGGCACGTCCACGACGTCCTCCGCGGCCGGGTCCGAGCGGCTGACAGCCGAAGCCCAGGGCTGATCGACTCGCAGTCTGTCCGCACCGCCGACACCGTCCCGGCGGCGACCAGGGGCTTCGATGCGGGCAAGAAGGTCATGGGCAGCAAGAGCTTGCTGGTCACCGACACCCTCGGTCTGCTCGTCGCGATCCATGCCGTCGCGGCCGGCATCCACGGTCGGGATGGCGCGAAGCGGCCGCCATCTCAAACGCGGTCTCAGCGCCAAGAGCCAGCTGGACGACGCGGCGCGGACTCTGCGGTCCTTGAGGTATGTGCGTACCAACGCGAAGGGGGCAGTGGCATCGAGACCGCCACCGACGACGAGCGGCATCCACTCACGGGAGAAGGCGGAATCGTCGGCCGTGCCGCGGTTCACAGGCGACGCCCTGCCTCACTCAACTTCCGTACGCCGTCCGGCACATCGGGGTGTACGTCCAGGTGGGCGAAGCCGTCGAGAATGTGCCGGGCTGCCTCTTCGCCATCTCCCGTCCAGTCCGCCAGCCCGGACAGCATCGCCTGTGCCCCGTCGTGGGCGATGGATGCGAAGTCCGCATACACGCCGACGGCTGTCAGCGCGGCCGTCCCGCACTACCCCGGCGAACCAGGTGGGCAGCACATGCCCGCGGGCGCCGGTGTCCTCGAAGCGGGTGGGCAGTGGCGTGACGTCGCTGAGCGTCTCGTGGACGTCGAAGACGAGGATCTGCGGCCGGTCGGCGGGTATACGTTCCTCCTCTTGGCGTCCGAAAGTCCGATGCCGGACGGAAGGCCCATCAGGCTGCGAGTACCCGCCCTGCTGACAAGTGCTGCGGCAGCCTGGTCTCTTCGTCGGCCTCGGAGTGCTGCTGCCGGGGCATGGGCAGCCGGAATCCACGGATGGTCCGAGTCTCCAGTCGTACGGCGGCATCGCGGCTGCGGCCGTGTTCCAGCAGGCGGCCCAGGGCCTGGCGGATACGGCTCGCGGGTTCGTCGATGCAGATACGTTCCTCCGCGTAGGCGTGGACGAGGGGGTGGAGTCGGAAGCGGTCCGGTGCGGTGCGCTCGAGCAGGTGTGCTGCCGTCAGGGTGGCGATGTGACGTTCGGCCACGACGGACGGTTCGCCCAGGAGCGCGGCGGCCGTGGCGGGGTCGGTCTCCTGCGACGACTGGAGGGCCATCAGGCGCAGGAGGCGCCGCGCGTCCTTCTGCAGCCGTGCGTCGGAAGCAGTCAGTGCGGTCCGTACGCCGTCCTCCAGGGCCAAGGTGATCACGGGCTCGCGGTAGTAGTCGCTGAGCGCCCAGGCGGGGTGGTTGCGCATGTGGCGGCCGATGACCGACAGCGCCAGCGGGAGGTGGCCCAGCATGTCCGCGATCTGCCGTACAGCTGGGATGTCCGGGGCGATACGGTCGGCTCCCGCCGCAGCCCGCAGCAGTTCGACAGAGTCGTCCGGCTCAAGGAGCGGCACCGGCAGACGGGTGGCTCCGCCGAGGCGGGTGAGTGCGCGCCGGCTGGTGATCACAGTGCGGCATCCTGGGGTCCCGGGTAACAGGGGACGCAGCTGTTCCGTATCTGCGGCATCGTCCAGGACGATCAGCGCGCCGGTTCCCGCCAGCAGCTGCCGGTAGAGAGACGCGCGTGCGTCGAGGTCGTACGGGATGCGGTCGCCGGTTGCGCCGAGCAGGCGAAGGAAGGTCTCAAGTACGGCTGCCGGGTCGGCGGGCGGGCCCTGCGGGGCGGAGCCGCGCAGGTTTGCGAACAGGACGGGCGCTGCGGTGCGTTCCTTGGCGAGCAGCCGGTGAGCGATGTGCAGGGCCAGTGACGTCTTGCCCACGCCGGGCATGCCCTCCAGCGCCAGCGTCGTGACGTCCCGGCCGCAGCCGAGTAAGAATTCCGCCCGGGCCACCAGGTCCGTCCTGCCGACGAACACGGAGAGCCCTGCGGGCAGTCGGTCATAGGCGCTCACCCGTGCAGCGGCCTCGGCCTCGCCGAGCACGGCTCGAAGCGACTGCCGCCACACGGAGAGGATGGCTTCGTCGGCGCCGACGAGGGCCTGCACCACGGCCAGTAGCAGGTCGGAGTTGGGGCGGCGGCGGCCGACCTGGAAGCAGTTGCCCACGGTCGAGCGGGCCGGCCATTCACCGCGCGGGCGGCCTGTCCGCTGCCAGTCCCGGTGGATGCGCCGCGTGATCTCGGTGATCGACGGGTTGCCCGCCCACGCTTTCAGCAGTCTCAGTTCCGCGATGAATTCGTCCATTGTGCGGGCTTTTCCCGGATCCAGTACCTGCGGCACGAACATCCTCCCCCATGGGACACCTGGGCCACGACCAACTTGGAACAGTCGTTTCAAGTTAGCCGTCATGGGGCTGTACCTGTCAACCGGTTTCCATCTGTTGAGCTCCGGCCACGGAGCGCATCCAGGATCATCCACGATCCGTCCGGAAGCCCGTATTCCGTCCCGATGCTGAGGCCCGTTCCCGCTCACCGGCACCCCGGGAATCCCGCCGAGTCCCTCGTGCCCCCGTTCCAGGACAGGAGTCCGTGCATCGCCATGCCCGAAATCGGTGTGTCCCTACGCCCCGTCGGCGGCAGCGTCGTCGTGGGTCAGGCCAGAGACCACACGGTCACCATCGACCGGCCCAAGGAGAAGGAGGGGACCGACGCCGGCCCCATGGGCGGTGAGCTGCTGCTTCTGGCCCTCGGTGGTTGCTATGTGAGCACCTTCCTCGCGGCCCTGAGGGCCGAGGACCCGGGGGCCGACGCCTCCGAGATCAGCTTCCAGGCCGACGGAAGCCTCGTGAGCGCGCCGACTCGCTTCTCAGAGATCACCGTGCAGGTGTCGGCGCCGGCCGTCCTCCAGGACCTGATCTCCAAGCCCCTGCTCAAGGCCGAGCGGGGCTGCATCGTCCACAACTCGATCCGTGACGCCGTGACGGTCCGCTTCACCCACGAGTGGCGCTGACTCTTCCCCCCACTGAAGGAGACAAGACCGTGGAAACGCAGCACAGCACGATGCAGGACAGCCACAGCCAGGACCGCGGCATGGCGGACATGGCAATGCACGCGAGCAGCATGCAGCAGATGGGCAGTGCGGCTCCCGGCACCCGGCGCGTCACGATCGTCGGCGCCGGGTTCTCCGGCACGCTCACCGCCATCCGGCTGCTCCACTTCGCCGATACACCCCTGGAGATATGCCTGATAGAGCGGGAGGAGGGCTACCGCTACGGCGGTATCGCCTTCGGCTGGGCGTCCACCAACTGGGAGCACATGCTCAACATCCAGGCCGGCCGCATCACCCTGCGCCGCGAGCGGCCGGAGGACTTCCTGGAGTGGGCCAACGAGGAGGCGGACCGCTCCGAGTGGCCGCAGAAGTGGCAGTACCACAGCTTCGGCGTGGCCTGCGTCGTACCGCGACGGATCTTCCGGCAGTACCTGGCCGAGCGGCTGCGCGACGCGGCCGCCGACGCCCACGCCGAGGTGACACTGCGGGAGCTGACCGGTGAGGTCATCGACGTACGCGGCGAGGGCGGCGGCTACGTCGTCAAGTACGCCGACGCCGGAGAGCAGGGTGGTGTGCACGACCTGCCGTCGGATCAGGTGATACTCGCGACCGGCCATCTCTCGCCGGTCCAGGCGCCCTTCTACCACCGCATCAAGGACTCCGACCGCTTCATCGCCGACCCCTACGCCCCCGGAGCTCAGGAGCGGTTCCAGGAGTTCGGCCCCGGGGAGACCGTCCTTGTCACCGGTTCCGCGTTGTCGGCCTTCGACACGGTGATCTCCCTCGTGCACGCCGGCCACCGGGGACAGATCGTGATCTGCTCGCGCGGCGGCCACATGCACGGCACCTACCCCGTCGACCACGAGCACGACATCTGGCAGGCCCGCCGACCGCCGTTCCTCGACGCCGAGGAGCTCACCCCCGAGTCGGTGGTCGAGGGGATCAAGGCGGAGTACGCGCACTTGCGTGACGAGCAGGGAGTGGAGCCGGGCAGCGCGCTCGACGCCGTCTTCCCCGAGCGCGTCATGAAGGCGTGGGAGCCGTACGTCATCGAGTTGATCTCCCGCATGGACGCCCGCGACGTGCGGATGCTGCTCGACCGGTACAAGAGCCTGATCGTCACCAACCGCACCAGCACCGTGCGGGAGATCGGCGGAGTCGTACGCAGCCGGATGCGCGGATTCAACGGCGCACCGAAGACCGTCGACGTCCTGTCCGCCGGCATCCAGGACATGCGCCTGGTCGAGGACGGCACGAAGATCCGGGTGGTCTTCGCCGACCAGCCGGACCTCGTCGTCGACCGCGTCGTCAACTGCCTGGGCAACAAGACCGACTACGAGCACACCGACCACCCCCTGTGGAACGGCCTGGTCAACGGACACGGATATGCACGACCGCAGACCAAGACCCACCGGGGTATCGAGGTCGGCGCACACGGACAACTCATCGCCGCGGACGGCGAGATGGCACCGGGCCTGTACGGCGTGGGCCCCATGCGCCAGGGCGACGAAACCACCCGCCGCGGCCGGCTCGGCGCATTCGTGTTCAGCATCGGCACCCTGCGCAACCAGTGCTTCGACACGGCGATGGAGGTGCTGCGCCGCCTGAAGCCCGCGAGCGACGAGGAGCAGATGGACATCCCCGACGGCATCCACCACTGCCTGATCCGCAGCAGCGACTGGATCGCCGCCGACCTCACCGCCGAGAGCCGCAGGCCACCCGCCTCCGGGAGCGCCTGCAGAGCTACGCCCGCGAGAGCGCCTACCCCAACGCCGTCAACTACCTGCAGGCCCAGGACCGCACCGAGCGCCGCAAGTACCGCGGCATCCTCGACGACGACCTGGCGGACTTCGGCGCCTCCCTCGCCCGCGAGTTCGACCTCACCACGCAGCAGGCCCGGCGGACCGTCTCCCTGCTGGCCACCCTGGTGGAGAAGCACGCGGTCCACAACCTGTGCGACATCACCAAGCTTGCGGGCTGGGACTCCCAGTACGGCGACCAGGTCAAGCACGCCCCGAAGAAGGCCATGTGATGGCAGGCCACGACGAGCAGGAGCTGCTCAGCCGCCTGTTCATGGTCCGGCACGGCGAATCGACCTGCAATTCCGTCCACCGCATCGCCGGTCAGCGCGACGCACCCCTGACCTTCCTCGGCCGGATCCAGGCCGAGAAAGTCGCCAAGGGCCACCGCGACCAGCAATTCGACCGCGTCTACGTCTCCCCGCTGACCCGCGCCTACGAGACCGCCGACACCATCTTCGGCATTGACACCCCCGACGCGAACGCCCCCGAGGTCGTGGTCGACGAGCGCCTGATGGAACGCGACTTCGGCAGCTACACGCTGGAGAGCAAGTCCATCCTCCAGCGCCGCCACGGCATCGCCGAGTACGAGCGGGCCATGAACGCCGACAGCCCGACCATGCACGGCGGCGAGACCTTCCAGCAGTTCAACGACCGCGTCCACGCCTTCTACGAGGAGGAGTTGCTACCCGCTCTGCGCCGCGGCGAAGTGGTCTGCGTGGTCTCCCACAAGTACGTCGTCGAGCTGATCTGCCGGTTCATCCTGGACCGCCCGGCCGACGAGTCGTACGACCTGCGCCTGCCCAACTCCCAGATGCTGCAGGGCGATCGGATCCACAGCTATGTGAAGAACGAGAACAAGACCATGAACATGGTCTACGAGTGGATCGTCGTCAACCATCCCGTGGTCTTCTGCGGGGGACTGGCGGCGGGTCTTCTCGCCAATGTCGCGGGGCTGCGGCTTTCCACCTCGCCTTACCTGCTGCTCCTGCTCCTTGTGCTGGCCAGCGTCATCACCATGTGCCGTATCGAGTTGGAGAACGCGCGAGCGTTCGTGACCGACCGTGGCATCCTTCGGTCCGTTGCCCTCCGCTACCTCGCCCTGCCGATTGCCTTCGCGGCCCTGGTGCACTGGTGGGACGTGGGCAGTTCGAGTACGGCGGCGATCGCCGCCGTGTTCCTCGCGACCCCCAGCTCCGTGGTGGCGATGACGGTCAGCCGCTGCCTCGGCGGCATGATCATGCCGACGTTCGCACAGGTCCTGCTCTCCTCACTGGCGGCGACGCTGTCGTTCTCGGCCGTCCTGGCTCTGACTCTGCACGAGGACGTGGCACCGGCCGTCGCCATCAGCGCCGCCACTTCGACCGGTGTCGTCACGGCGGCCTACGTCCTGGTCAAACGCCTGCGGGAGCGCTCTCCCATCCGTACGGCCAAGTACGGTGAGCGCAACGGATACGTGGCCGTACTGCTGCTCACCGCGTTCATCGTGCTCGTCTGCCTCAAGCTCGACCTGGACGGCTTCACCACCTACGCGCCGACCGCCGTGGGCGTCGCCGTCGGCCTGCGACTGGTCGCCGCCCTGCTCAAGCGCCGCCGTCACGTCCAGACGCTCGACGACTACACCGCCATGACCTACCCGAACGTGTTCGTGGTGGTCATCATCGCCGCGCTCACCGGCAACGGGCCGCTGGAGCAGGTGGCGATCTGGACTCTGCTGCCGATGTTCGTCCTGTCCTTCTTCGACAGCTGGTACGCCCGCTTCCTCGTCGTGGCCCCCGACGACGCGCGCTGGCCGACCGTCCTCCAACTTCCCGCGCATCTCCCCGTGCGCGGCCGTCCGGCCACCGAGGACCCGCGCGAGTCCTCCGTCCCCGCACGTTCCTGATGACCATGGGAGTCGATGTGCAACCCACGTACCCCACGGCCTATCTGGCCGCCACGACCGACAAGAACCTCGAACTCGTCCTCCACGTCCTGCCCGCGATCGTCGTCATCCTGGCCGCCTCGGCCCTCTGCGGACGCCTCGCACTCCTGGTGAAGCAGCCGCGGGTGCTGGGAGAGATGGTCGCCGGCGTGCTGCTCGGCCCCACCCTGTTCGGCGCGCTGTTCCCCGAGGCGCAGAAGGCGATCTTCACCGCCGATGTGAAGCCGATCCTGTACGTCCTGAGCACTATCGGCCTGACGGTCTTCATGTTCCTGGTCGGCGCCGGCCTCGACCGCGGTGGCGGCACCGGCGGGAAGGACACCAGGAACGCCGCCGTCCTGGCCGTCTCCGGCATCGTTCCCTCCCTGCTGCTCGGCGCAGGCGCCGGCTACCTCCTCTACGACCGGCTGTCCCGCCCCGATGTCTCGTCCTTCGAGTTCGCCCTCTTCATGGGCGGCGCCCTGTCGATCACAGCCTTCCCGATGCTGGCCCGCATCCTCTACGAGCGCCGGCTGGAGAACACCCCGCTCGGCCGGATGACCCTCCTGGGCGCCTCCATCGATGACGCTGCGGCCTGGTGCTTCCTCGCCGTGCTGTCGGCCATGCACTCCGGGGGCGGCCCCATGCAGGTCCTGCGCATGATCGGATTCACCGCCCTGTTCGCCCTCGTCATGCTGACCGTCGTGGCCCGGCTGCTGCGCCCGATGGGCGCCAAGGTCGAACGCACCGGCCACTTCGGCTTCGACCAGATGTACATCGTCGTGGGCATCGTCCTGCTGTCGGGACTGTTCACCGACTTCATCGGCATCTACTCCGTGTTCGGTGGCTTCATCGCCGGTCTCGCCATGCCGCGCAACCCCGCCTTCCGCGCGGCTCTGCACAACCGCATGATGGACATCGTCTGCGTGCTGCTCCTGCCGATCTTCTTCGCCTTCTCCGGCCTCAACACCGAGCTCGGTGGCGTCGCGGGATGGGCCATGATCGGCCCGTTCCTGCTGATCCTTGCGGCGGGCTTCGTCGGCAAGTACGCGGGCTGCGCCCTCGCCATGCGCGGTGTCGGATTCTCCTGGCGCGAGTCCTGGGCGGTGGGCGGCCTGATGAACGCCCGCGGCCTGATGATCCTCATCTTCATCAACATCGGCCTCGCCCAGGGAATGATCAGCAAGGACGTCTTCTCCATGCTGGTCCTGGTCGCGGTCATCACCACCGCCGGCGCCGTACCCCTGTACCGCTGGGCGCTGCCTGAGCGGCTCGAACAGCGGATGTCCCCACCGGCACCACAGTCCAAGGCGGCCTCGGGATCGACCCCGGCCGAGGCAGAGCCCGTGCACGCCTGACCCACGGCCCGGCCGGACGCGTAAGCGCCCGGCCGGCCCTCACGTCATCACCCGCTTGAACCCCTTCGTCCCCGGACGGGAGCCACCATGCCCAACGGCGTGAACGGCGTCGCACTCGCCGTCTTCATCCTCTTCTTCCTGGCCGTCACGATCATGGGCTTCCTCGCCTCGCGCTGGCGCAAGGCCGACAACGAGCACAGCCTCGACGAATGGGGCCTGGGCGGCCGGTCGTTCGGGACCTGGATCACCTGGTTCCTGCTGGGCGGTGACGTCTATACGGCCTATACGTTCGTGGCGGTCCCGGCGGCGATCTACGCGACGGGCGCGGCCGGCTTCTTCGCGGTCCCGTACACGATCCTCGTCTACCCCCTGATCTTCACGTTCCTCCCCAGGCTGTGGTCGGTGTGCCACCGCCACGGGTACGTCACCACAGCGGACTTCGTCCGCGGCCGGTTCGGCTCGAAGGGCCTGTCGCTCGCGGTGGCCTTCACGGGCATCCTGGCGACGATGCCGTACATCGCACTCCAACTGGTCGGAATCCAAGCCGTGCTGGACGTGATGGGCGTCGGCGGCGGCGAGAACACCAACTGGTTCATCAAGGACCTGCCCCTCCTGCTCGCCTTCGGTGTGCTGGCCGCGTACACCTACTCCTCGGGCCTACGAGCCCCCGCCATGATCGCCTTCGTCAAGGACACGCTGATCTACATCGTCATCGTCGTCGCGATCATCTACATCCCGATCAAGCTGGGCGGGTTCGACGAGATCTTCGCCGCGGCGGACAAGAAGTACACGGACGCCGGTGCGGGCGGACTGCTCCCGACTCCGACGAGCCAATGGACGTACGCCACGCTGGCGTTGGGCTCCGCCATGGCCATGTTCATGTATCCGCACTCGATCACGGCGACGTTGTCGTCCCGCAGCCGCGAGGTGATCCGGCGCAGTACGACGGTGATGCCCCTCTACACCCTGATGCTCGGCCTGCTGGCCCTCCTTGGCTTCATGGCGATCGCGGCCGGAATCAAGGTCACCAACGGGCAGTTGGCGATCCCGCAGCTGTTCGAGGACATGTTCCCGGACTGGTTCGCGGGCGTGGCCTTCGCGGCGATCGGCATCGGCGCGCTGGTCCCGGCCGCCATCATGTCCATCGCAGCGGCCAATCTCTTCACTCGCAACATCTACAAGGACTTCATCAAGCCGGACGCGACGCCCGCGCAGGAGACGAAGGTCTCCAAGCTGGTCTCCCTGCTGGTGAAGGTCGGCGCGCTGGTCTTCGTCCTGACGATGGACAAGACGGTCGCCATCAACTTCCAGCTGCTGGGCGGCATCTGGATCCTGCAGACCTTCCCGGCCCTGGTCGGCGGCCTGTTCACCCGCTGGTTCCACCGCTGGGCCCTGCTCGTCGGCTGGGCGGTCGGCATGATCTACGGCACGGTCGCCGCGTACGGCGTCGCCTCGCCGACTCAGAAGCACTTCGGCGGCTCGGCGAAGGAGATCCCCGGCATCGGGGAGATCGGCTACATCGGCCTCACGGCGTTCGTGCTGAACGTGCTGGTGACGGTGGTGCTGACCTTCGCCCTGAAGGCTGCGAAGGCCCCCGAGGGAATCGACGTCACATCCCCCGGGGACTACACGGCGGATGCGGCGGATGCGGCAGAAGCGGAAGCGAAGGAAGCTCCCACTCTCCGTCCGGGCACTTCACCTGTCCCCAACCCCAGTTGAGCCGGATCCACGCACCCTTATGCCGCCGCCCGGACGCCGATCGAGTCCAGGGCGGCGGTCACCGTCCTGCCCAGCGTCGCGGCATCCGCACCGGCACGGGAGCGCAGGTTGACGCCATAGGCGAGCAGCGCCAGCAGATCCGCGAAGGCTCCGGGGTCGGCGCCGGGGGCGAGCTGCCCCTCGCTGTCGGCGGTGACGAGGGCGGCGTACATTGCCTCGCGCAGCCCTCGGTGGTGCTGGTCCAGGACAGCGCGTACCTCAGGATCGCTGTTCTCGGCCCCGGCGTGCGCGTTGGAGACCATGCAGCCCCAGCGGGCGTACTCACCCGAGCAACGCGCCTCGATCAGGCCGCCGAAGAACTCGGAGATCGCCGGCAGGCCCCGCTCGTCCTCGGCCAGGCGCCGGAACATCGGCTCGGACCGCTGCACCATGTAACGGCGCAGCGCGGCGAGATAGAGCTCCTGCTTACCGCCGAACGTGGCGTACAGACTGGAACGGTTGAGCCCGGTCGCGGTCACCACATCCTGGATCCCGGTCGAGGCCACGCCCTGCCGCCAGAACAGTCGCACCACGGTCTCCAAGGTGGCATCCGGATCGAAGTGCTTGATGTCCGGCATGTTTCACCCCGCCATCTTGAAATAGGAATTCCAAGATACTCCCCGTTCAGCTCGCCGCAAAGGCGCTGACAGATACAGAGCGGGGCAGGTCGCCCACCAGCGCGAAGGCGTCCAGCTTCGTCCACGATCCGCCGGTGGCCGCCCGCTCGCCGCGACCATGCCTCCATGAATCGCATACCAGCCCTCTGGGCGGCCGCGTACGGGTCGCAGTCACCCCGCATCCGCCGCTTCCTCGCCCGCCGTGTGGTCCATCTCGGCGCCTTCATCCGGGCTCTCGCCCTGACCGACCATCGCCCCTTCACCAGCCTCTGACACATCGGCACCTCCGCACGGCTGGCGCGGGGCCCGGCATGCCCTTATCTTGGAACGGCCGTTTCAAGATTTCGCTTCAAGATTTGCCCCGCTCCAGCCGTCAGCCACGTCAGCCAGGAGGAACGAGCGTCATGACCACCCTCAACGCCGAACTGCGCACCTTCTACGAAGCGCGTCAGCAGCAGATCCCCACCGAGATCCGGGAGATCATGCGGCGGGCCGGCCAGGAACTTGCCGACTCCGGCCAGGCCGACCGCGCCCTGACTGTGGGCGACAAGGCCCCGCGCTTCAGCCTCCCTTCCACGACCGGGCAGACCCTGAACCTGGACGATCTACTCACCGACGGGCCTGTCGTGTTGACCTTCTACCGTGGCGCATGGTGTCCGTACTGCAACATCGCCCTGCGCTCCCTCCAGCAGCATCACGAGGCGATCACCGCTCGCGGCGCCCGCCTGGTGGCCGTCTCCCCGCAGATCCCCGACGAGTCCCTCACCCTGTCGGAGAAGCACGGCCTCGCCTTTGACGTGCTCAGCGACATCGGCTCCGACACCGCCAAGCAGTACGGCCTCGCCTTCGACCTCCCCGACGACCTCGCCGCCGTCTACGACAAGCTCGGCTTCGACCTCCAGCGCGTCAACGACGGCCACCCGCGCACGCTCCCGCTGCCCGCCACCTACGTCATCGACCGCGACGGCGTGATCCGCTGGGCCTTCGTCAACACCGACTACACCACCCGCGCCGAACCGGCCGACATCCTGCATACTCTCGACGCTCTGAGCTGATCGCCGGTCAGCCGCGGGGAGGCGCCGAGCGGAGAGCGAAGGCCGAAATGAGCGGGTACCCGCCATGTGCCATGGGCCCCGAATCATCTGATTCGGGGCCCATGGTGGGTACGTGTGTCGTCACAGAGCGGCAGTGTGGACGCCCGCTCCCGCCGCGAGAACCTCGGTCGAAGCGACAGCCGTGAGGCCGGCAACAACGTCTCCGATCGGCGTCTCCAAGAAGAGACCGCCGGAGCCGCCGGCCGCGAGGCCGCCGGAGACGTTGTCCAGGTCGGTGTCGGAGATCTCGGCTGTTTCAACCTGAGAGGCAAGGTTCATAACGCGCGGTTCCCTTCGAATAGGCACTTCGGATGGCGGAGATCGCCCGATTCCCGAAACTGGGAACCCTTCCCGGCGACTTGCGCCATTACGCAAGATCAAAGCATGCCGACAAAGGGGCGGCCAGCCGCCCACGGATCAAACGGGACGCCCCGCGAAAGGCGACCTCACCGGTGTGACAGCGCGGTGACTGAATACGCCGACTCCTTCACGCGGTCTGCCCCTTCGCTGCACGCAATTCGATTGCCTCCGATTCCCAAGGTGGACATCCCCGCCCCGAAGCCGCCGCAGTCAGGCAAAGTCGTGACTACTGTTCATGTTCCCTACGACCTGTCAGTGAACGGTGTGCAGGTTTACCGGATCTTCGGCACCCAGGCCATGGGCGCGTGCAGCCGATGCCGTCCGTTCTGGCTTTCCAACACGGCGTGGGCAGACGAGTGCCGTCACCGCCCAGGCTTTCATTGCAGCGGTCAGGAACGGCCGCAGGCGCCGCCCCCCATCAGGGCCTCGCTATTCGGCAGCGCAATACGCTTCCTGCTCATGCGGGTCACGTTTACGGCTACCGCACTTGACGTTGACGCGGTCCCAGCGAGCTGCCCGATTCCCAGGCCCTCCTCCGCGCCCTTGCGAGCACGCGAGTAAGCCGTCTGAATCGTGAGGACGTACGGCCATCCCCCGTACCTCGTAGTCACGGCAACCGGCGACGACCCTTGAGTTGAGCGCGTTCCACAGGTCGGACGCCTCGCGCTTGGCCACCCGAAGATCGGCGTGCGAGAGCAGGCCTTCGCCGCCGTTCAGACGTGCCTTCAGGAGCAGAGGGGATCGGCGCGGGCATGGGGGCGGTGCCCTCCGGCGCGGTCAGGTGGCGGCGGGCCTGTCGGCCGCACACAGTCAGGGCGTGATCCACCGGGACATCAGCCCGCCAACGTCATGATCTCCAGCGACTGTCTCGTGAAGAGTTCCGCGCGCATCGGTCCATCCGATCTTCACGTCCCGCCTGTTCACGCTTCAACCTTCCGGCTGGGACGTGGCCGTGGTGCCCGGCTTCGCCGTGCTCCGCCTGGGCGGGGTGAAGGTGTAGAGGTCGAGCACGTCGGGACAGGGTGCGACGCCGGGGCCGCCGGCGCGGACCCAGTCGATGATGTCCTCGGTCGCCTCGGGGTCGTTGACGAGGCCGAGCCAGACCGGGCGGGCGCCGGTCGCGCGGGCGGCGGCGGAGGGCTGGACGACGATCACATTTGCGTGTTCGCACACGTCGAGGCAGGCGGAGACGCGCACGGGCACGCTCTCGGCGAGGCGCTCGGTCTGCCGCGCATGATCGACTCCGGTCACCTTGGTGCTGCCGCAGCAGCAGTCCCGGCACACGACGACGCGGCACGGTGCCGACGCGGCGGGGGCGTGGCCCGTAAGGCCTTCGGGTCGCTGCTCAGGCATCACTTGGCACGCTCTCCTCCTGCCGGGGGATCCGTCCCGGCCGGCCGGTCGCGGACAGCGGATGACGGGGTGTCCGGGGTTGGTCGTGACCTCGGCGCGGATGCAGCAGGGCAGTTGGACGGAGGGTGGAGCGGAGCACGGGCATGCCTCGGGTGTCGGGGCTCGTACGCGGAGCCTGGCCTACGGACGTCCTCCTCGCCGGGCGGCGCGGAGTGCCAGCAGGTGTTCGGACTCGGGTTCGTCCGGACGGGGCGCCTTCCCGGTCTCCCAGTGGCGTGCCGTGCCCCGCCCGTCCCCCTCACCGCTGCGCGTCAGTTCCGGGTTCGCACCGGATTCCCTGGCCTCGGATGTGGCTCGACTGGCCCGACGAGGCTATCAAGTCCGTACGACGGTCAACTCGGGCGATCGGGCACGGGCACGGGGCACGGGGCACGGGGCACGGTACGAACGTGCTGGTGCTCTGGGACCCTTCGACACCTGCACGGCGAAACCCGACCGGTAGGCTGACCGGTGCAGCTGGTTCGCCCCGTCAGCCAGGCGGGATGCGTCGTAAGAGGGAACCCGGTGGGAATCCGGGACTGCCCCGCAGCGGTGAGCGGGAACGACCGCCGTCATACGCACTGGGTCCGACGTACCGGGCCCGGGAAGCGACGGCCAGTAGGTGTCTCGTACGACGAGACGTGCCCGCGAGTCCGAAGACCTGCCAACTGCCCGCGTACGAACCACTCGTGCGCGGACATCCCGGTGACCTCGAGGGCGGGTCGGCGTATCGACCGAACGGACGGCTGTGGACGGACATGGCCGCCACCGTCCGGTCCGTCGCCCCTTCGCGCTCTCGTCCCGTCCCCGGGATCTCAGGGATTCATCTCGCGAAGGAGATCTCCGTGACCACCCAATGCCGGTGAGTTAGGACGTTTCTGCAGGTAGCGGCGGGTGTCTGGCAACTTTCAGCGAGTAGTGGACGTTACTGGGAGTGCGTGGTTGGTCT